>DATKNZ010000076.1:0-9794 GCA_035541055.1 Candidatus Acidiferrum sp.
AATTTGTGAATTGACCGGCAAGCGCCCGATGAAGGGCAGCATCATCTGGCGCAGCGGCAAGTCGAAGAAGAGCGGCGGCATCGGCACGCACATCACGGCCATCACCAAGCGGCGTTTTATGCCCAACCTGCAGCGCGTCAAAGCCGTCGTGGACGGCGAAGTTCGTTACGTACGCGTCTCCGCCCGTGCGATCAAGAAGGGCCTGATCGTCAAAGCGCCCAAGCGCACCTGGAAGAAAGAACAGGCTGAAGCGTCCAAGGCTTAAGCCTTCGTTGGTCGCCGCGAGGAGGTTAGTAGCGTAAGCCTCTGGCTTGCGCCGGTCCCGGCAACCCTCTGGGTTGCCGCCCACAATGCACTGCCCGAACAATCCAGAGGATTGTCGGGACGAGCGTAAGCCGGAGGCTTACGCTACTTGGGATTTCAACTGCTGCCTGGCGAGGATCGCCGGGTCAATCGTGTGGGTCCACCGGTCTTGCTCGTCCACGGGAATAATACCCTTCTGCACCTTTGCCCAAGCCATTTCGCGCAGTGACCGCCAGCCGAGCTTGCGCGCTGCGTCGCGCAGTTCGCCTGTCCTCAAGCCCGGCTGAATAAGGTCCGCGATGGCCTCGTTGACCAGGAAGAACTCGTAGATGGCCACGCGCCCGCGATGGCCGCGCTGGTCGCACTCGACGCACCCGCGCCCCTTCCAGGCCTTCGCCTCCGTCGCGGGGATGCCCAGCGCGGCGGCCATTTCGTCGCGCGCTGATTTCGAGAGCGACCTGTCGGACTCGGCGCAGTGGCGGCAGATACGGCGGGCGAGCCGCTGCGAGATGCTGCAAACCAGGGAGGCGGCGATCAGGTAAGGCTCGACCTTCATCTCGAGCAACCGCGTCACGGCGCCGATGCTGTCGTTGGTATGCAACGTCGAGAAGACCAGGTGCCCAGTCTGCGCCGCGCGCACGGCAATCTCGGCGGTCTCGAAGTCGCGGATCTCGCCGACGAGCACGACGTCCGGGTCGTGGCGCAGCACCGAGCGCAGGCCGGTGGCGAACGTGAGCCCGATTTGATCACGGACCTGGATTTGGACGGTGCCTTCGAGCTGGTATTCGATGGGGTCCTCGAAGGTGATGACTTTGCGTCCCTCGTTATTGGCCTGGGCCAGGGCTGCGTAAAGCGTGGTGGTCTTACCGCTGCCAGTCGGTCCTGTCAGCAGCACCATGCCCTGCGGCAACTGCGTCAGTTGTTCCAGCACGGCCTCCTGGTTGGGCTCCATGCCAAGCTGGCCGAGGTCCAGGAACAGGCTTTGGCGCCCCAGAATGCGCAGGCAGACGGCCTCGCCGTATTTGGTCGGCACGATGGAGACCCGCAGATCGTATTCCTCGTCGCCAGTCTTCATGGCGATGCGGCCATCGTGGGGGAGCCGCTTTTCGGCGATATTCAGCGCGGCCATGATCTTGAGGCGCGAGACGACCGCGGCGTGGAGGTGGCGCATGTCCGCCGGCACGGGCACCGTTTCGAGAATGCCGTCCACGCGATAGCGCAGGCGGATGGAGTTGGCATAGGGCTCGAGGTGGATGTCGGTCGCCCGCAGGCGCAAGGCCTCCTGCAGTATCTGGTCCACGAAGGCCGACACGGTGGATTCCAGGGCGGAGTCGGTTTCCTTGCCCTGCACGTCGAAGACGATCTCCTGCCCGATTTCCGTGCCGCCGCGCTCGTCGCGCAGCTTTTGGATAGTCTCGGCGCCGAGGCCGAAGTGCTTCTTGATAATGGCGTGGATGGCGCTGGGGGTGGCGAGGACTATCTTGAAGCGCTTGCTCAGCAGCAGGCGCAGGTTGCCTTCCTCCATCTGCCGGGGCGGTTCGCTGAAGGCGAGGATGACGCTGTCGCCGTCCATGCCCAGCGGCAGCAAGCGGTAGTGGAAGATGAACTTGATGGGTATCAAGTCCAGCGTTTCGCGCCCCACATCCAGGGCGAGGGGGTCCACGAATTCCATGTGCCGGGAGGCCGCGAGCGCGCGCCAGGTGTCTTCCTCCGACGCGAAGTTGAGGTCCACGATGGCGCGGTGCTGGGGAAGGTTGAGCCGGCGCTGGCGGCGGCGGACCTGTTCGAGCTGCGCCTCGGTCAGCTTGCCTGCTTCCAGCAGAAGGTCGCCGGCCTCTTTGGGGGTTGCTTCCGCGCTCTCGCTCATTGAATCGGGACCACGATTTCCTTCTTCACGTTCAGCGGGACGATATTGGTCTTGGCGGCGGAATTCGTCAATGTCAGCGACTGCAAGGCAGCGTCGGCCACAAAGAGGCTGTTGGCCAGTTTCGTGCCGACCGCCGCCGCGGTATAGGTGTCGCCGAGCTTCACGATGACGTTCTTCGGGCCATCGCCGGCCTGGTAGAAGCCCTGGTAGGTCACTTCAATGATGCGGGTGGTGGGCGGCGCGGATTGCGGCGGGATGAAATGGGTGGTGAAGAACGGGTCAGGCGCGTTGGTGTCGCCCAGGGCTTTGGGCCAGACGTTGGGGCCGAAGAGGCGGTCCAGCGCCGCCACGGGCACGGGGTCGCGCAGCGGGTTCGTGGAGGAATTGACTTCGCCGTAGTCGAAGGCTTTGCCGCCGAGGTTCGTGATGGCGAGGTAAAGCAGCAGCCACAAACAGGCGTGCACAGAGCCGGTAAACCAGCGGCTCCGTAAAGCTCTTATCACCGGGGGCGCCATAGGTCAGTCGCGCATAACGAAGCCCACGGCGCGCAACGACACGCGCACTTCGTCCGGCTTATCCGGCGCTTGCTTGCGCACGATCAGCCGGTCCACAAACAGCACCGGCTTTTCCGGCGGGGCTTCGGGCAGCCCGGCGGCGCGGATTTCCTCCGCCCGCAAGGGCAGGCACCTTAGCAGCCGCGTCGCGTTGGTCGCCGAGGCGGTGAATTCAATCTCCAGCGGGATTTCGGCGAGACGCTCCAGAGCGTTGGTCGGCGGGGCGTTGGTGAGGCCGAGGGGAGCCTCCAGGGAATGAATGGTGCTGACGTGGCATTCGAAGGCGGTGCGGAGCAAGCCGTCAATGGCCGCCAGGGCGGGCCAGAGCAGGGAAGGCTGGCGGACCTCGCCGGTGTGCTCGGGGAAGCCGGCGAACACGGCGGGCTCGATCACCACCTTCTGGGTCTTGGCCAGGCTGCTTAGATCATCGATTTCCTTGCCGAGTTCGTTCTGGTATTCGACGAGCTGGAACGGCGCGTTCATGCGCGCGCGCACCGAGGGGTCCCACTGAATGCGCGCGGTGGCCTGCTTTTTGGCAGTCTCCAGCACGCCCAGGGCCTGCCGGGTCTCGTTGATCTGGTTGGTGATGCGCAGGAAATCAATGGCGCTCACGTTCGTCTGGCCCGCTTCGAGGGAGGCGCCGAGCTTCTCCCAGGCCTTCTGCAAGGGGCTGTCGAGGCTCTCCGCGCGGCGTCCCAGCGGGAGGAATACCAACAGGTAATAAGCGGCCAGCGCCAGCCCGGCCAGCGGGAGAATGATGCGGCGGCGATACTCCTGGAAACGGAACTTCACGGCGAGATCGGCGCCAGGCCATCGCCGGCATCCGTCGGCGACGGGGCCGCGCGAGCGGGGCGCTTGGGGCCTCGGGGCGGCAGGCTGGAGGGAGGTTTCCGGGACGGCGTGGGCTGCTGAAATTCTGTGGCGGCAAAATCCATCGCCAGGACGCGGTGTTCGCCCGGGAGCGTCACGGCCGGGTCCGCCAGGTCGCGGCGCAAGTCGGCCGAGAGCAAGTCCACTTTTGAGAAGAGCGGCTGCTCTTTGAGGTCGTTCACTACGCTGCTCATCATCCGGCGGGCACTCTCCGCGTCCTCGGGGATGCTGAGCTCGGCGATGTAGCCCGGCTTGGCGAGCGCGGTGTTGGTCGGATGACCCGACAAGGCAGTGAAGGCGGCCGAGACCGGGGCAGGCTGGCCCGGGACGGCGGCGGCGGCGTTGGTGGCCGGGGGCTTGTTGGTGGCGACAAGCGGCACCGGCGGCAGGCTGAAGTAGCTCTGCTGGTCGGCCAGTGTGACATACCAGAGGCTGCGGTTACTGCGCGACTCCTCGAGCAGGGCCAGGGTCTGGAGGGTATCCACGGTATTCTGTTGCGCGGCGAACACCGGGCGCAGCCCCTCGTATTCGGTCAGCAGGTCGGCGGTCAGAGCGTCGTTGGCTTCGACAGCGTCCTGGGCCGCCAGGACTTTCTTGAGCAGCGCGTCCTTGCGGTGCAGCAACGACACCTGGTGCCAGGTGCCCAGTGCCAGGACCAGCAGGCAAACGACGGCAAGGGCGAGGCTGGCCAGCTCCAGCCGCTGCTGGAGCACTCGTTTGCGCCAGACGGTGCGGTAGTCGTCGGGCAGGAGCGACACGGGCTGCGCGCTGTGCCCGAGCGCCTGCAAGGCAGCGCCGAACGCCACCTCGAACCCCTTGGCGGGCGAGACCGCCTCGGGCTGGGTCGGCTTGGGCCAGGGGCGCAGTTTGAGGCCGGCTTCCAGCTTGAGGTGGTCGAGCAGCCCGGGCTGGTCGAAGCCCCCGCCGCTGGCGACCAGTTCAAACGACGCGGCGTCGGGCGCGATCTCGGGGTTGCGTTCGAACCAATCGTTCAACTGCCGCTTCAGCTCGGCGACCCAGCCCTCGACGGCTTCCACAAACCCCGGAGCCGCGTCCGGGCCCATGAGCAGGTTCGTGGTGCGCTTGAGCGATTCGGCGCTTTCTTCTGAGCAGTTGTGCGCTCGCACCAGGGCGCGCGTGAAGAAATCACCACCCATTTGGAAGCTGGTGGCAAAGGCGCCCTGTCCGGCCAGCAGGATCACCACGACCGTCGTCTGCGCGCCCAGGTGCACGAGGACGGCGCGCGAGGACAGCGGGGAGGCCGCGCGGTAGGCGGCGATCAGGGCATTGGCGGTCGTCGTGACTTCGCACAGGTCTTCCTGCTCGACGCCGAGGCGGAGGATGCGCTCGCGGATGTCGCCCTCCTGGGCAAAGGTGACCCAGAACTGCTGGCGGTTCCGCGCCTTCGTCTCGGTCCGCACGAAATCATACACGATGCGGCTCTCGCTGACCCCGCTCAGCTTGATGGTCTCGTCCTCGATGAGTTTGGCGACCTCGCTTTCGGGCGCCTGGGGCAGGTCAATGACCTGGGAAATGGACAGGTGCTGCGGCAGGACGAGGGCCAGCGGTGGCCGGCCATACTCCTCGAGCATGGCTTGGAGGTGGGCCTTGATCTCGTCGGCGGCGACCAGGCCCTCGGCCTGCAGGTCAATGAGTTCCTCCTTGCGGATGCGCAGCCGGCCAAAGTCGCTCTCGGCCAGCATCAGCTTGATGCAGCGGCTGCCGGCGTCCACGGCCAGCACCTGCCTCACGGGCGGGCGCATTCGGTCCAGCTTCAGCATAAAGGAGGAGCGGGCGACAAAGTCAGGCCCGCGCTCACCGCATTACCGCAGGGGAGTTAGTGGCTGAATGCTCGTCGTCGTACACCAGGAACTCGCCGTTGTCTTTCACGATGGTGGCGGTGACGAAAACCAGCAGGTAGCGGGGCGAATCGGAGTCAGTGCGCCGCCGGAACAGCGCGCCGATGATCGGGATGTCCCCCAGCACCGGCACGGACTCGACGTAGGTGTATTTGTCCTGCTCCAGCACGCCGCCCATGACTACCGTCTCGCCCGACTTCACCACCACACGGGTGGCCAATTCCTCGGTGCGAAAGGTGGGCAGCTTGATCTGGAAAGAACTCTGGGGCGTGTTGTTGGCATTGTATTGGACGATCGTGTTGTAGGGCACCAACTGGACTTGCGTGTTCACCTTGGGGTTCAGGGCCAGCACGATGCTTCTGCCGTCGCCCGAGATGCTGGCCAGCACGTTCAGTTCGGCGCCAGCGGTGATACGGGTGGGTTTGCCGCTGGGGTAGATCGCCTGGGCCGTGTAGTACTGCTGCACGGTGTTGGCGACGGCGAATTCCTCGTAATAGTACTGCACCTGCCCGTCGCTGATGGTGGCGGGGCGGTTGTTGAGGACGGTGAGGCGGGGGGCGCTCAAGGTGTGGCTTTCGCCCGTCTGCTCCAGCGCGCTGATCGTGGCGCTCAGCTCCGAGGCGCCCAGCACGTTGGTGAACATGTACTGGACGCCGACGCCGACGGCTGGATTGACTCCGTCGGGGCTGGGGAAGTTCTGGTAATTGACCAGCCCGGTGAGGTCCTGGGGCAGGCTCTGGACGGCGTTGCTGCCGACCAGGTTCTGCCGGCCCGTTTGCCAGAGCACGCCTAACTGCATGAAGGCGGGCTTGGAGATCGTCACAAAGCGCGCTTCGATCAGCACCTGCTGTATCGGCTGGTCGAACTCCTTGATGATCTTCTCCATGACGTCGAGCTGCTCGGGGGTGCCCTTGGCCACGACCAGGTTGCGCTCGTAATCAATAATGTATTTCGAGCCGGTGAACAGGTTCGTGATCGCCCGCTCCAGGCACGGGATCGCGGGGGTGTTGTCGTTCACAAACTTGTTGAACTTCTGCACCTCCTGCACGGTCTGGACGTTGTTGGCGGTGGTGGTCGTCTTGGTGGCATCGGGCGCGCCGAACTCGGCCGGCAGCACAAAGCCTTTCCGCAGCCGGTAAAAACGGGTCTCCTCCATGAGCCGCTTGGGGTCCTTGCCGTCCACCACCCAGACGAGTTCGTCGCCGACCTGGAACTGCAAATCGTAATTGCGCCCGACGTAGCGCAGGAACTCGCCCAACTTAACCTTGTCCAGGTTCACGCTCAGCACCTGCTTCAGGGCGGGGAGCGACTTGTCCGCCACGATGTTGACGCCCGCAGTCTGGCTCAGGTTCAGCAGCACGGTCTCGAGCGGGACGTTGTCCAGGTGGATAGTGACTTCTTTTTCCAACACTTTCACCATGCGGCCCTTGGTGCTCTCGAAGTCGAACAGCGCGCCCTGTTGCTCGTGCACGGTCTTGCCGTAGGTCTCGGGAATCCAGCGCGAGTTCTCGATCTTTTCCACGGCATCGCGGACGTCCTTGCGCGCGGGCAGGCCGCGGTCTTTGCTCTCCTTGAGCAGGCTCTTGATCGTGGGGTCGAACACCGAGTTCTTGGCGTCAATGGTGCGGATTTCGTTCTCGAGGGCCTGCTCGCGGCGTTGCTGGCCGGTCTCGACGACCCAATTGTACACGCGCTCGACGATGGCGTTTTTGGGCGCTTCCTCGTGCAGCGCGGTGGCTTTGACCTGGGCTTCTTCCCACCGGCCCTGGTTGGCCAGGGCCATAATCTCCTTGATCTCCGGGTCGTATGTCTTGCTGTAAAGCACCCGGGGCGGCTCGTTAGTGGTGCTGGCGGCGGGGTGAGCCGGGTGGGTCGGAGTGTGTTGGCACGCGGTGAACGAAACCAGCAGCAGCGTCACTGCCGCCGCTGCTTTCGACGTAGGGGTAGGACTGGGTCGTGAAAGCATGGGTAAGTTTGGACGAGTTTTTCCGCTATTTAATTCACCCGCGCCAAGGCAAGGCAAACTATTATTTCGCCGCGACTGAGATTTCCGGCTCCTCGACCTCCTCCGCTCTCTGCGTCTCTGCGTCTAAGCAGGCCATTCTTCCGCGCCCAACGCCTTTGGGCTTCGGCCTTCGGGCTTGGCTACGGCCCTTTGGAGCGCTTCATCGTTGCGCGCTTCAATTCGCGTTCCGCCTCGCGGGTCTTGAGGTCCTCACGTTTGTCGAATTCCGCTTTTCCCTTGCCGACAGCCAGCGCCACTTTCACTTTGCCGTTCTTCCAGTAGAAGGACAGCGGCAGCAGCGCATTGCCTTTCACCGCACCGAGGGCGAGCAGCTTCCGTATCTCCGATTTATGAAGGAGCAGCTTGCGCGGGGCCTTGGGCTGATGATTCTGCAGGTTACCGTGGGAATACTCGTCAATGTGGGCGTTGTAAAGATAAGCCTCGCCCTTCTCGACCCGGGCAAAGGCCTCGCTGATCTGGCCCTTGCCCGCCCGCAAGGACTTGACCTCGGTGCCGTGAAGGACGATGCCCGCTTCGAAGGTCTCGAGGATGTGGTAATCGCGCCGCGCTTTCGGGTTGCTTAATAGGTCCGCCACGGGGTCAGTGCTGCCGGCCTGAACGTCAGACTGTGACTCCCGCGCGTCCGTCCCTTTGAACCCGGCAGCTCATGCAATCCCCCGGCTCGCCGGCTAGTGCTTCTTACGCTTCCGATTGGTGGGCCGGGTCAACTCCGTTGGCTCGGGCATCTCGAACCCCATCTTGTCCTCGATGATTTCCAGGAGCGCGATGTCGGCCGCGCCCAGGTTGCCCGTGTCGCCTACCAACGGGCGGCTCGACGCCCCGGCGCCGGCATTGAGCTGGCGGACGCGCCGTGAGATCAGATTGACCAGAACGTTGGGGTTGCCAACCTTCTCCAGTGCCTTTCGTGTGAGTTCAGCGTTCAAATCTTTGGTCGTGAGTTCGAGCGGGGTACAATAACTGCTTACGCCTCTAACGCAATATCAATCTTCTGAATGCGCTTGCCTGGACGTTCGCCCGTCTCTAAAAGAACAGGCCATGTCCGCCCCGGCAGAAAACTCGCGCCTGAGCGCACCGTTTAGCGCGCTGCAACAGCGCCCCCCGACGCCCACCGAGCGCCGATCCAGCCCCCCTGGACCCGAGCGCCGGCGCTCCGGCAGCAAGGGCGCCCGGCCCGCCTTTGACCTCCTGTCGTTTCTAGCGTCGCGAACGACTGCCGTGAATCGCGCGCTCGACAGGTTCCTGCCACCCGCTACCGCGAAGCCGGCCACGATCCACCGCGCCATGCGCTATTCGTTGTTTGCCGGCGGCAAGCGATTGCGCCCCGCGCTGTGCCTGGCGGCGGCAGACGCCTGTGGCGGCACTCAGGCCGATGCCATGCCGCTGGCCTGCGCCGTCGAGTGCATCCACACCTACTCGCTCATCCACGACGATCTCCCTGCGATGGACAACGACGACTATCGGCGGGGCAAGCTTACCAACCATAAAGTCTTTGGCGAAGGCATAGCCGTGCTGGCAGGTGACGCCCTGCTCACGCAGGCATTCGAGGTCGCCGCCCGCTGCAAGGGCTGGCCCCACTACTCTCACCAGCAGATCGTGCTGGAACTCAGCCGGGCTGCCGGTTCGTTGAAACTGATCGCGGGGCAGGTCGCCGACCTCGAGGGCGAAGGCCGGAAGATCTCCGCCAGGCAGCTCCGCTACATCCACGAGCGCAAGACTTCGGCTCTGCTCTGCTGCTCGGTCCGCCTGGGCGGCATGAGCGCCAACTGTTCCGCCTGGCAACTCGCGGCCCTGACCGATTTCGGCTATCATGTCGGCCTGGCTTTCCAGGTAATTGACGACATCCTCGACGTGACCCAGACCAGCGAAAAGCTGGGCAAGACCGCGGGCAAGGACACCAGGGCGCAGAAGGCCACTTACCCTTCCATTGTGGGGCTGGAGAGATCGCGCCGAATCGCGGCGGATTTGACGGCGCGCGCCTTCAGGGCGTTAAAGCCCTTCCGCGGCAAGGCCGTTGCCCTTGAAGCGCTGGCGGGCCATTTGCTCCAACGGGACAGCTAGCGCATTGGTAGAGACGCTTGCCGTGCTGCGTGTTGCGTGTTGGGTGGCTAAGCCGTATCCATGCAGTTGGTTTCGGGGAGCACACGCGCCCTCGCGTGTCCCGGCCGGCGCCCTCGCCGGTCGGAGCCGCGCTGGCATCGGTCACTAAACGGTTAGCCGCGTAAGCCCTGCCTGCTTTCCGCGGGGGCGCGGAAAACCGCACGCGGGGGCTCGTGCGCTCCCCTTCACCAACTGCATCGTTACGGCTAAGGGGCTTC
>DATKNZ010000077.1:0-7040 GCA_035541055.1 Candidatus Acidiferrum sp.
CCAACCCCGGATTGGGGATCGGACGCAGTTCAAATCGCTCACACCCCCTAAGGGGCAGTTCAGGCCCATCATTACTGCATGAAACTGCGTCCGACCCTCACAACAACCGGACAGCCGTGGGGTCGACCCACATGGGAGACACACGGGGCACCCACCGTAGTCTCGCCGGAAAGATACGGGCAAGGCGCCCCGGCAGGCTGCGGGGCGAGTCCAAGCTGCTGCACGCCAGCCACTTGGGTGTAAGTGCCTGTGCCAACGTAGGATAGGGTCACCATGCCATCGGAGCGCAGCCGTCAGCCGTAGCAGTGATTCAACGCAAAAGGGTAAAGGAGCAAAGCCTCAGACGTTCAACACCTTTGCGCCTTCGCTCCTTTGCGTCTTTGCGTTAAAAGCCGTCTGCATAGATAGGGCCGTCCGGGCGCGTTGACGGGCCTGCCGCGCCCGCGCTATTCTCGCGCCCATGATGCGGAAGCCGCGCATCCGGTTTCCTGGGCCCCTCTACCCCGCGATGGCCTGCCTGGCCGGGGGCGCCTTGATGCTGCGATGCAGCTTGGGCTCTGCCGCCACTGACCCCTTGCTGGAAACCCTGACCGGCACCTCCCCCGAATTCGTCGTCACTACGTGGCGGATGCAGCAGGGGCTGGCCTCGGACCGGGTGCGCACGGTCTTGCAGACCCGCGACGGTTATATCTGGGTGGCGACCTTCAACGGCGCGGCGCAGTTCGACGGCGTCCGTTTCCAGGTATTCAATGACGCCAACACCCCGCCGCTGCGCAACAGCCTGGTCAATTGCCTCTTCGAAGACATCGAGGGCCGGCTCTGGCTGGGCAGCGACACTGGGGAGATCACCTGGCGTGATCCCCGCGGCTTCCATGCCCTGAGCTTCACCAATAACTGGCCCAGCTCGCCCATTGACCGTTTTGCCCAATCGCGCGACCAAACGCTCTGGGTCCTGAACCGCGACGGGCTCCTGCTGCGTGCGCGGAACCTGCACGCCGAAGGCACCCTGGGAAACCTGGCCGGGCGGCTCTATTCGGACATAGCCACGGACAACGAGGGACAGGTGTGGGCCGTCCGCTACGGCGGCCTGCTGGTCAGGCTGACGGAGAAAGGCGAGGCCGAACCCCAACCCGGCCCGGCGCCGACCCGTTACTACCGCACGGTGGCGGCGGCGCGGAGCGGCGGGCTGTGGGTGCGCGATGGCAACCGCTTGCGCCGCTGGCGTGAAGGCAAGTGGGTCGAGGACCGGGGCAGGCACGCGTGGAACACGAGGCAGGCCGTGGCCATGTACGAAGGCTCCCGTGGCGAGGTGTGGGTGGGCACGCGCGAGGACGGCGCCTTCGTCGTGGCCGCTGACGGTTCGGACCATCACCTCCACCGCGCCAACGGCCTGGCCCATGATTTGGTCTCGAGCATTGCCGAAGACCACGAAGGCAACGTCTGGATCAGCAGCGATGGCGGCGGATTGAGCATGTTGCGCCGCCGGGCGGTGTTCATGATCCACCCGCCCGACATGTGGCAGCATCGCCCCATCTGGTCCGTGTCGCCCTCGCTGGACGGCGGGCTGTGGATCGGCACCGAGGGGGCGGGGGTGTATAAGATGAAGGGGGCGGAGTTCACCCAGCTCAGCGCTACGAACAGCCCCACGGCCAAGGACGTGCGGACCGCGGTCGAGGACAGCTCCGGCCGCCTGTGGGTCGGCACCCAGGGGGCCAGCTTGCTGGTGAGCGATAAAGACCAGTTGCGCCCCCTTACTCATGCCGAGGCCGGCGTGACCCTGCCGCCTCTCTTTTATGCCATCTGCCCAAGCCGGGACGGGACGCTGTGGCTGGGCAGCAACAACGGCCTGCTCCGCTACCAGCGAGGCCAGTGTTCCCGGCTGGGCAGCGAGCTTTATCGCTCCGAGGTGCGCTGTATCACCGAGACGCCCGACGGCGCCCTCTGGCTGGGAATGCGCGGCGGCGGCATCGCCCGCTACCAGGATGGCCGGTTCACCCAGTTCCTGCGCCCGCAAGGTTTGCCTTACGAATATGCCTGGGCGCTCTACGGTGATGCGAGCGGCTCGCTGTGGATCGGCACACCTGGATCCGGGCTGATCCGGTGGCGGGATGGCCAATTCCGCAGAGTCACCAGCCGCCAGGGCTTGCCCAGCGATTATATCTGCAGCATCCAGGCCGACTCGCAGGGCTGCCTGTGGCTTGGCTCCTATGCCGGCATCCTGCGGGTGGCCCGGAGCGAACTGGAGCAGTGCGCCGAGGCGCAAAGCGACTCCCTCAACTGCCTGGTGCTGGACGGCAGCGATGGCCTGACTTCTCTCGAAATGGCAGGCGGCAACCAACCGGCGGCCTGCACCACTCCCGATGGGCGCCTGTGGTTTGCCACCAGCGGCGGGCTGGCGATGGTGGACCCGGCCCGGCTGCGCACCAACGCCCTGGCGCCCCCGGTCTGCCTGGAGGAAGTCGTGCTCGAGGGCAAGGCTCAGCCCTTGAGTCCAGCGTCTGGAGCTTCGAGTCCCGAGCCGTCGGTCCACGGCGCGGCGACTCAAGACTTTAGACTCGAGACTCAAGACCTCCCCGCCTTGCGTGTGCCGCCCGGCAGCGGCCAAATCGAGCTGCGCTACACCGCCCTGAGCTTCTGCGCCCCCCAGCGCGTCCGCTTCCGCTACCGGCTGCAGCCCGTGGACGCGAATTGGGTGGAGGCGGGCACCCGCCGCGCGGCTTTCTATGCCCACCTTGCTCCCGGCGACTACCGTTTTGAAGTCATCGCCTGCAACAACGACGGGGTGTGGAATCCGAATGGTGCGGCCATGGTCCTGACCGTGCTGCCGCATCTCTGGCAGACCTGGTGGTTCGTCCCGTGCTGCTGGCTTGGCGGTGTCGGCGTGGTGGGCACGGCGGTAGTGATGACGCTGCGGCGACGGCACCGCCAGCGCATTGAGACCCTGGAGCGGGCGCGCCTGGTCGAACGCGAGCGCGGGCGCATCGCGCGCGACCTGCACGACGACCTGGGCAGCGGCCTCACCGACATCAGCACCACCAGCGCCTTGGGGCTCGATCCCGCCGTGCCCCTGGCAGAGGCTCGGGAGTACTTCGGCGAAATCAGCCAGCGCTCCAACGATATGGTCGCTGCCTTGGACGAGATCGTCTGGGCCGTTAACCCGACGAACGACCACCTGGGGTCGCTGGCGACCTATCTCTCCCAGTTTACCGAACAGTTCATTCGCCGCACGCCTTTGCGCTGCCGCTTTGAAATTCCGGAGCGACTGCCCCAACTGTCCCTCAACGCCGAGCAGCGCCACAGCTTGTTCCTCGCGTTCAAGGAAGCGCTCCAAAACGCCGTCACCCACGCGGCGGCTTCGCAGCTCTGGGTCGGCATTACCGTGCAGGATGGCAGCCTCATGATCTTCCTCGAAGACGACGGGCGCGGGTTCCAGGTGAACGCCGCGCCCAAGCCGGGCGCTGACGGCTTGCGGAACATGCGCGAGCGACTGGGCCAGTTGGGCGGCCGCTGCGAGATCGTTACCGCTCCCGGCAAGGGCACGCGGGTCACGTTTAAGGTGCCCCTCCGCGCTGTGCAGGTGGGCGCATCGTGAAATTGAGAGTAGGTGTCTCGCGTTGGATTCCCCCAGTCCATTTGGCCTATTGTATTTTAGCCCACCCTGGCCCAGAGTGCCCCACAGGTCGCAGAGCATGTTAACGCCAGCACCGATCAACGCGATCCCGCCCGAGACCAGCCCGGCCGGCGGCGCGCCGACCGGCGCCGAACCCCCCATCACGGTCGGCGTGGTCGAGGACAGCCCCACAGTGGGCCGCAACTTGAAGCGCTGGCTGGACCGCACGGCGGGGTTCAAGTGCGTCTGCACCTGCGCCGACGGCCTTGAAGCCTTGCGCGTCATCCCCGAGCGCCGGCCCAAGGTGGTGCTGATGGACATCCAGATGCCCGGGATGTCCGGCGTCGAGTGCACCGCCCGGCTCAAGCAGTTGCTGCCGGACGTGCAGATCATCGTGCTGACGGTGTATGAGGACACCGACACCATTTTCAAAGCCTTGCGCGCCGGGGCCTGCGGCTACCTGCTCAAGCGCAGCTCCTACCAGGAAATCCTTAACGCCATCCGCGACATCCTTCAGGGAGGCGCACCCATGACCAGTGCGATCGCCCGCAAGTTGGTGACCACGTTCCAGGAACCCATCCATCCGCCCGACCCGTCCACGGCCCTGAGTGTGCGCGAGCGCGAGATCCTGGACCTGCTGACCCAGGGCCTGACCAACAAGGAGATTGGCGCCCGGCTGAGCCTGAGCCCGTTCACCGTGAAGAACCACCTGGCGCGCGTCTTCGAGAAGCTGCACGTGCGCGGCCGCACCGAGGCAGCCTTGGCCTACCTGCATCCGCAGAACCGGGGGCAGGAGCGACCTGTTTGACTACTCATGTAGTAGTGTAAGCCTCCGGCTTGCGTCCGTCCCGGCAATCCTCCGGGTTGCCGATAACAATCCAGAGGATTGTTGTGACTACGCAAGCTGGAGGCTTACTCTACTACAGCCGCGCCCGGTACTGCTCCAGTTTCCGGGCCGCGGCTTGAGCTGTCTTCTCGTCGTGGCTGGCCAGGGCCATATCCAGAGCCTGCTTGGCCGCCTGGACGGCGTCGGCAAACCTGCCGGCCTCGGCATACGCGGCGCTCAGCGTATCCAGGTAGCCCGCCTGGCCGCCGCTTAGTCGGCAGGCGCGCTCAGCCAGGCGGACGGCTTCCGGCCCATCGCGAACTTCCGGGCTAGGGTGCGTGGCATAGACCCGGGCCAACTGGTTCAAATAGGCCGGCGCGCGCGGCGCCAGGCTGATAGCGGCTCTTAATGCCGCCACCGCCTCGCGAGGTTGGTCCTGGTCCAGGTAAAGCCGGGCCAGCACCGAGCGCGGCAGCGGGTCCTCCGGCCTAGCCTGGGCTTGGGCTAGAAAGTAATCGAGGGCTTGGGCGTGCCCGCCGAGCCGGATGAGGAGCTTGGCCAACGTCTCCTGGATGCCGGCGTCCTGGGGGGCCAGGCGACTGCCCTCCTTGAACTCGTCTGTGGCCTTGGGCAGGTCCCCTTGGAGCGCCCAAACGAATCCCAGCTTGCAATGCGCGGGCGCGTCGCCGGGTGCGAAGCTGAGCCCGGTCCTTAATACCGTGGCCGCCTCATCCAGCCTTCCCTCGTCGGTGAGCAACTGGCCGAGATTGTTGTAGGCGCCTCCCAGGCGAGGCCCGAGCTGGATGGCTTCGCGAAGCCGGGCCTCCGCCTCAGCCTTTTTCCCTTCCTTGGCCAACGCCACGCCCAGGTCGCTGTGGGCCAGAGCGGAATCCGGCGCCAACTCCAGCACCCGCCGATAATGCCGTTCGGCTTCTTCCAGCTCCCCCCGCTCCGTCAAGGCCGCCGCCAGGCTGCTGTGGGCAAGGATGCTTTCGCCGGTTACGGCCAACGCGCGCTTAAACAGGTGCTCCGAGTCCTGCCAAAACTGCAGCTCGAACCGCGTCTGCAGGAAGCAAGCCGCCAGCCCAAGGCCGCCCAAACCGGCCGCTACGGCCTGAAGCCTGTGATCTGACCTCAGCGCCTCCATTCCCCGCAGGTAGGGACGTCTCGCCGAGGCGTCCGTCTTGTGGCAGTCGCGGACGTCTCGGCGAGGCGTCCCTACCTCCATAACACCCCAAACCAGCGCGATGGAGAGCCCGATATATGGGATATAAGTGTAGCGGTCCGCCATGGCTTGGTCGCCCACTTGCACTAGCCCAATGACCGGCACCAGCGTCCCCAAAAACCAGAACCAGCCCACCGCCAGCCAAGGCCGTGCGCGCACCTGCCAGCTCGCCAGGGCGCAAACCCCACCCAGCGCCAGGCCCGCCCCCGCGACCTCCCTAAAAGGAAACGACGGCGGCATCGGATAGAAAACCGCCAGGCGCGCCGGCCAAAAGAGCTTGAGCACGTAGATGATGTAGGCGACCAGGACGTTCTCGACCCGCAACGCGGCGCTGACCTCTCTGACGGGAGCGACCGCGCCGCCGCGGCTCTGAGCAATATAGGTAATCACGCACGAAGCCGCCGCCAGGGCGAAGAACGGGAGCTTCTCCAGCAATAGACGATTTACGAGCGTGGTTCGTGTTGCGCGGCGCGTGGAGCGTAGTGCGTGTTGGCTGGACTCAAGACTTGAGACTTTAGACCCAAGACTGGCGAACCGCCCCAGCGGCCACCAATCCAGCAACAGCAGCACGAAGGGCAGGGTCACCAGCATTGGCTTACTCATGAGGCCGAGCGCGAAGAAGGCAAGCGCGAGGAGATAAAACCGTGAAACCTGGAGTATCTTGTCGCGGCTGGCGTCTTGCCTCGGCTGTGGCTTGCGGCCCGCGGACTGCGGACTCAACACTCCAGGGTCAAGGCTGGAGACTTCCACATGCCGGACATAGGCCCACAGCGTCAGCAGGAAAAAGAACGTGCTGAGCAGGTCCTTGCGCTCGGCCACCCAGGCCACCGATTGGACGTGCGTCGGATGCCAGCCAAAGAGGGCGGCCACAAACGCGCTCGGCCAGGGCGACCCGGTCAGCCGCGCTAACACATAAAAGAGCAGGAGCACGTTGGCGGCGTGCAGGCCCAGGTTCATGGCGTGATGGGCTCCCGCATCCAGCCCGAAAAGCTGGCAGTCCAGGGAATGCGACAGCCACGTCACCGGATGCCAGTTGCACTCCGTCAGGGTCCGGAACGCCCACCGAAAGCCTTCCCACGACAACCCCTGCACCATCATGGGATTGCCGGTGACGTAGCGGTCGTCGTCGTAGTTCAGGAAACTGAAATGCCGCACCGGCCAATAGCAGGCCAGGGTGACTGCCAACAGCACGAGGCCGAGGCTCCACTTGGTGAGTGAAGTACCGGGCCGGGCCCCGGCGTCCGTCCTCTTCCAGCCTGAATGCAAGGGTTTCAACGGCAATATCCGGTTGGCAAAGGAAGTCTCGAATCCATCACTACATGTCCGGGCCGTCCGGCTCGCCGGGCAGCTCCTGCATCATCTTGGCCGATTTGAATTGG
>DATKNZ010000078.1:0-20681 GCA_035541055.1 Candidatus Acidiferrum sp.
AAGAGCACGCCCGAAGGCGCGCGCGAGTTCCTCGTGCCCAACCGCCGTGAGCCGGGCACCTTTTACGCCCTGCCGCAGTCGCCGCAGCAGTTCAAGCAAATCCTCATGGTGGGCGGCGTCGAGCGCTATTACCAGATTGCCCGCTGCTTCCGTGATGAAGATCAGCGCGCGGACCGGCAGCTCGAGTTCAGCCAGATTGACATCGAAATGTCCTTCATCGAGCGCGAGGACATCTACGCCGTCGTCGAGGGGCTCCTGAAGCGCATTTGGAAGACGGCGCTGGGGGTGGAAATCCCCACGCCGTTCAAGCGGGTCATTTTCAAGGAGGCGATGGACCGCTACGGCATTGACAAGCCCGACACGCGGTTCGGCATGGAGTTGGTGGACTTCACGGAGGAGTTCCGCGGCAGCAAGTTCGAGATCTTCAGCGGTGCGGTGGCGAACGGAGGCGTGGTCAAGGCCATCAATGCCAAGGGCATGGCGGGCGTGACGCAGGGGCAGGTGGACACCATGACCGAGCTGGCCAAGAGCTTCGGCGCCAAGGGGTTGGCCTACATCAAGGTCGAGGGCGGCGAGTGGAAGTCGCCCATCGTGCGCTTCTTCAGCGACGCCGAGAAGGCGGCGCTGACCAGCAAGCTGAAGATCGAAGAGAGCGACCTGGTCCTTTTCGCCGCGGACCTGTGGCTCACGGCGTGCGAGATCCTGGGCAAGATACGCCTCTATTGCGCCGACGTGCTCCGGGCGCAAGGCAAGCTGAACGTCCCCGCCGACCGCTTCGATTTCATGTGGGTGGTGGACTTCCCCCTGCTGAGCTTCGACAAGGAGCAGAACCGCTGGTATTCGAGCCATCATCCGTTCACCGCCCCCGTGGCCGAGGACATCCCGATGCTCAAGACTGACCCGAAGAAGGTGCGGGGGCAGCATTACGACGTGGTGGTGAATGGTGTGGAGTTGGGCGGCGGCTCGATCCGTATCCACCAGCCGGAGGTTCAGAAGACGGTGTTCGAGGAAGTGCTGCAGATTCCGCCCGAGGAGACTAAGCTGCGCTTCGGCTACATGCTGGAGGCGTTCCGCTACGGTGCCCCGCCGCATGGCGGCATCGCGCTGGGCTTCGACCGGCTGAACGCGATCCTCTGCGGCACGCCCAGCATCCGCGATGTCATCGCCTTCCCCAAGACCGCGAAGGGCGTCTGCCTCATGACGGAATCCCCCTCGCCGGTATCCGCGCATCAGTTGCGCGACCTGCACATTGAGGTGAAGACGGCGAAGAAGGAATAAGCCCGGCACTCAGGCCGTCCCGACGGCTGCCGCAGGGGTTCACAAGGCACAGGCCTTGACGAGGGCAGTCTTGACGGCGTTCAGTTCCGCCGCTGGCAGGGCGCCGAGCCGCTTCTCAAACCGGACGGACGGCAAGGAGCCGATGGCCTGCACATTGGCGACCGATTCAGGGTCGAGGAACGGCAGATGCCCCAGCGGCACTTCCAATTCGCTGCCACGGTTCTGCCGGGTGATGGGGATGTGGATAATGAGTGTGCGCGGCGCTTGGAGATGGTCGGCGATAAGCACCACGGTTGGCCGGGTCTTGGCTGCCATGCCCATATCCACCAGCCAAACCTCCCCGTGGCGCGGAGTCATTTACGGTCAATCTGATCCAGGACTTCCTGTTCCACCTTGCGGGAGGGCAGCACGTCAGCCCACGCTTCCTCTTCGCGCTGGCGGGTGAGGAACTTCAAGTAATGCAAGACCTCTCGCAGCACCGGCTCCGGCTGATTCCTGATCTCTTCAAGCAGTAGCTCCTGCGTGCTCACAGTGAACACGCTATTCTGGCCGCCTGGTATTGGCAAGTGAGGTTTCGAATCGCAACCCTTTACCGGATTCCTCAGCCATGGCGGATCGCTTGCGCAACGCGCCCGGGCGGCGACCTTTCCGATACCAACGACAGGGAAATGACCCTGCATGCGATCACCCTTGCCTTTGCCAACTTAGAACATCGCGTCAGTGCGGGGATCGAACTAAGCCTGGATGTGATGATCTGGCTTGTCGTTCATAATGTATCCTGCGCTTCAGCGTGATTCGTTCGGCCTCAGTTCATCGCGCCCTGGATGAGCTTCATGAAGTCGGCATACGCCTCCACGGCCTTGAACTGTGGGAACTGCTGCTTCACGTTCTCCGGCGCGCGGAACAGGAACCCGACGTGGGCCTCGCAGAGCATGGCTGTGTCGTTGAAGGAATCGCCGCCCGAAATGACGTGGTAGTTCAGGAGCTTGAACGCGGCCACTGCCTTCTGCTTTTGCTCGGGCACGCGCAGCTTGTAGTCCACAATCCGGTCATTCTCCACCACCAGCCGATGGCATAGCAGCGTAGGCCAGCCAAGCTGGCGCAGCAGGGGGCTGGCGAACTGCTCGAAGGTGTCGGAGAGAATGATCACCTGCACCAGGGAGCGCAGTTCGTCCAGGAACTCCTTCGCCCCTGGCAGCGGGCGTAGCGCGCCGATGACCTGTTGGATGTCGCTTAGCTTGAGGCCGTGCTGGCCCAGGATCTTGAGCCGGCCCCGCATGAGCTTGTCGTAATCCGGCTCATCGCGCGTGGTGCGGCGCAGTTCCTTGATGCCCGTCTTCTCCGCCACGGCGATCCAAATCTCGGGAGTCAGCACGCCCTCCATGTCCAGAGTTACGAGCGATTGTTTCACGCGAGGAGTCTTTCAAAAGGCGGTGAGGGTGTCTAGCGCGGGGATGGGAGGCCCGCTGCCGGCCGGACGTCTTGACATGTTGCGTTCTCGCAACTACCTAATCCTTTAAGTATGAGCGCACCCGGCGCACGAGTGGACAAGACGCGGCAAGCTGGCTTCACCCTGATTGAACTGCTGGTAGTCATTGCCATCATCGCCATTCTGGCCGCCCTCTTGTTGCCGGCGCTCAACCGCGCGCGGCTCAAGGCCCAGGGAGTCCAATGCATGAACTGCCACCGCCAGTTGGCGCTGGCCTGGCGCATGTACACCGAGGACAACCGCGACCTGCTGCTCTATGCGAGCGGCAATATCACCGGCTTTCAGCCCGGGGTCTGGATGGGCGGCACGATGGACTTTAATTCAGGCAACCCTTCCAACTGGGACCCCAGCGTGGACATTTATCAAAGCCCCATGTGGCCCTACTGCGGCAACAGCCTCAAGATCTTCAAGTGTCCCGCTGACCGGTCCTATGTGACGGTCAACGGCCAGGACCTGCCCCGGGTGCGGACCATGGTGATGAACCTCTACCTGGGTGGATTCTATGGAACCGGCGACGGCGTTTTCGACGACACCGCCTGGCGCCTCTACATGAAGTACACCGATCTGAACCAGCCCGGCCCGGAGAAGATCTTCGTCTTCCTGGACGAGCGCGAAGATGCCATCAACTGGGGCAATTTCTACGCCGACATGAGCGGCTATCCTACGCTGAGCGCGCCGGGCAATCCGGGGGCTTATATGCTATCGGACATGCCGGGGACGTATCACGGGAACGCGTGCGGGTTCTCTTTCGCGGACAACCATTCGGAACTGAAGAAGTGGCGGGACCCGCGCACCTGCCCGCCGGTCAAGTTCGAGAGCCTCATTTTTAACGGTTACAGTGAGACCCCGAGCCCGGGCAACCCCGATGTAGCCTGGCTGCAGGACAGAGCGACCCGCCCGCTGCAATAGAGGCGGTGCTGCCGCTGATACCTCCCGTGGCGTCCACCGTTGACAGGGAGCAGAGGCCTTTCTAGTTTCCTCGCGCAGGCGGGCAACGAACCCAATCGCGTTAGGCCGCCTGCCGCACTTAACACTATGGCCAATACCATTCTAGTCGGCGCCCAGTGGGGCGACGAAGGCAAAGGCAAGATCATTGACGTGCTGACCGAGGAGGCGGACATCGTGGTCCGGACGCAAGGCGGCAACAACGCCGGGCACACGGTCCACATCAAGGGCCAGAAGTACATCCTGCACCTGGTGCCCTCAGGCATTCTGCGGAAAGGCAAGACGTGCGTCATCGGCAATGGCGTCGTGGTGGACCCCGTCAGCCTCGTCCGGGAGATCGAGGGCTTGCGCAAGCTGGGCATTCGGATTGACAAGAACCTCTTCCTGAGCGAAACGGCGCACCTGGTGTTTCCCTATCACCGCGAACTGGACGCTCAGCGCGAGACGCTCAAGGGCAAGAACAAGATCGGCACGACCAAGCGCGGCATTGGTCCGGCGTACGGCGACAAGGCAGCCCGGACCGGCCTGCGCGTCATTGACCTCGTCAACCCCGAGCGCTTCAAGTCGCGGCTCGAGCAGAAGATCAGAGAGAACAATGAAGTCCTCAAGGCCTTTGGCGCCCAGCCGCTGTCCTTCAAGCAGGTGCATCGCGAATATCGCGCGGCCGGCGACTACCTGAAACGGTTTGTCGCCAACACCGTCGTTCTGCTGCACGAAGCCGTGCGGCGTGGCGACGACATCCTGTTCGAGGGCGCCCAGGGGACGTTCCTCGACATCGACCACGGCACTTACCCGTTCGTGACCTCCTCGAACACGACAGCCGGCGGCGCCTGCACGGGATCGGGCGTCCCGCCGCACCGGATGGACCGCGTCGTGGGCGTCATGAAAGCCTACACCACGCGGGTCGGCGAGGGACCGCTGCCCACCGAGAACGCCGAAATCGCCGACATGCTCCACGGCATGGGCCGCGAATTCGGCGCGACGACGGGCCGCCCGCGCCGCTGCGGCTGGTTCGACTCGGTCGCGACGCGCCATGCCTGCATGGTCAACGGTATTGACGAGCTGGCGGTGACCAACGTTGACGGCCTGGATTCGGTGGAAACGATCAAGGTGTGCATCGGTTACCGCGACGGCAGCCGGCGCTATGATTACGTGCCAAATGACGTCGAGGCCCTTGCGCGCTGCCGCCCGGTGTATGCCGAGTTCCCCGGGTGGCGGGCCTCCACCACCGGCGCACGGAAGTGGAAGGAGTTGCCGGCGAAGACCCGCTCCTATCTCAAAGCGCTGGCCGAGCTGAGCGGCGCCCGGCTGGCCATCGCGTCCGTCGGCCCCGGACGGGAGCAGACGATATTGCTGTAGGTGAGCACGCAGAGTTCCAGTCTCAGCAGCGAGGCCAAGGCCTCCCTGCCGCGGCATGTCGCCATCATCATGGACGGCAATGGCCGATGGGCCAAAGAGCGGCATCTGCTCCGGATCGAGGGGCATCGCGCCGGGGCGGAGTCGGCGCGGGTGATCATTCGCACCGCGGGCGAGATCGGCATCAAATATCTCACGCTCTACGCCTTCTCTGTCGAGAATTGGAACCGGCCCAAGGACGAGGTGGATGCGCTGATGAAGTATCTGGTGCACTACCTCAAGACCGAGACGCCGGAGCTGAACAAGAATAACGTGCACCTGGAGATCATTGGGCAGGTCTATAGGCTGCCGGAACTCGTGCAGGAGCACCTCAGGAAATCGGTCGCCACGCTGGCCAAGAACAACGGGCTGACGCTCATCATGGCGCTGAGCTACGGCGGCCGCACGGAGATCGTGGACGCCGTGCGCGGCATCGCCCAGAAGGTCAAAGCCGGGGAGCTCGACCCGCCCGACATCACCGAGCAGGTGTTCGCCCAGCACCTCTATACGCGCAACGTGCCGGACCCGGACTTGCTGATCCGCACCAGCGGCGAGATGCGCGTCAGCAACTTCCTCCTGTGGCAGATTTCCTACACCGAACTCGTGGTGACGCCTACCCTTTGGCCCGACTTCCGAAAGCCGCAGTTCTACGCCGCGCTGGAGGAATACAACCGCCGGCACCGGCGGTTCGGCGCGATTTAACGCCCCCTGGAGCGCGGACATAGTAGCGTAAGCCTCCGGCTTGCGCCTGTCCCTGCAACCCTCCGGGTTGCCGCTCCTGGCCCTCAACCCGAACGATCCAGAGGATTGTCGGGACGATCGCAAGCCGGAGGCTTACGCTACGATCACTGTGCCTGGATGCGGTAGAAGCCGCTATCCGCGGGAGCATTGCCGGCTTGCAAAACCATCACGCCGCCGGTCCCGGCAAGAGGCCCCGACACCGGCGTCCATGTAGCGTCGCTCAAGGCGTGCTTGTACAGGAGCACGTACTGCACGCCGGGAAGGCTCAGGAAACCTACGGACACCTGGGCGCCCGCCTTCATGAAGCTGACAATCGAGTTCGGCTGGCCCACGCTGAGCGTCGCGCTGGAACTGACCGTTCCGCCGAGCGCATTGCTAACGGCGACGGAATAAAGGCCTGAATTAGCCGGGAGTGCGCTGGCAATCGAATAGCTGCTCTGAGTTGCGCCGGGCAGATTCGTGCCGCCCCGCCGCCATTGGTAAGTCAGAGGCTGGCGCCCCACGGCCATGACCTGCAGGGTGACGGCTGCACCGGACGCAATCGACCTGCTGAAGGGCTGCACGGTCACAGAGGGACGCCCGTCGCCTTCGAGAGCCAGAGAATGGTAGCCTCCCGCCGCGACCTGCACGATATCCGCCAGCCCCGCGGGAATCGCCGCTTCGCCGTAAGTGTTGTCTCCCCACGCGGCCATTGTCCCGTCTAACATCAACGCCAGGTTGCCATAACGGCCCGCCGCAATGGCAACCACGCCGCTCAAAGGAGGAGTGTTGGTCTGCCCGTAAGTGTTATCTCCCCAGGTAACTACGGTCCCGTCCGACCTCAGCGCCAGGCTGTGGTAAGTCCCGGCGCCGACAGCCACAACATTGCTCAAGCCGGCGGGGATTGTCGCCTGCCCGAAATTCAGCGTGCCGCTGCTCCCGGCGGCGCCGGCGCCCCAGCCCACGACCGTGCCGTCGGCCTTTAGCGCCAGGCTGTGATACGTCCCTGCCGCAATCGCCACAACGCCGCCCAGACCCGGCGGGACTATCGCCTGCCCATAATCGGGGCTGTTCCCGCTGTTGGTCGTGCCCGCTCCCCAGGCGACTACGCTGCCGTCCGTCTTCAGCGCGAGGCTGTGAACGCCCCCCGCCGCCACAGCCACTACATTGCTCAAACCCGCTGGAATGATGGATTGTCCCCACTGCGGCGCTGTGCCCGCGTTAGTCAGACCCGCGCCCCACGCTCTTACCGTCCCATCGGCCAGCAAGGCCAGGTTATGGTAGTATCCCGCCGAGATCTGCACCACCGTGCCAAGTCCGCTCGGAACAATGGCCTGCCCCTGCTGCGGGCTGACCCCGGTGTTGGTGCCGCCGGCGCCCCAGGCCACCACCGTCCCGTCCGCCCGCAAGGCCAGGGTGTGGTACAGCCCACCAGCAACGGCGGTGATGTTGCTCAACCCGCCGGGAATATCCGCCTGTGTGTAGTCATCCCTGCCCCAGCCTGCCAGCGGCCAGAGCCGGAGCGAGGCGGTCGAGCTGGTCACCCCCCCATAGACGTTGCTCACGTTGACCGAGTAACCGCCCATAGCCGCCGCCTGCACGTTGGAAAGCGCCAGGGTCGGCGAGGCGGAGCCGCTGATGTTGCCCCCGTCGGTGAGGTTAGTCCCGGCGTGCTGCCACTGGATACTCAGCGGGGCGGAGCCCACGATCCCCGCCGTGAACAAAACCACCGAGCCGGCCAACGCCGTCTGCGGCGCCGGCTGCGTCGCGATGACTGGCGGGAAGTTGGCGCTCAACGTGGCCGCGGCGCTGGTCACGTGGCCGTTGACGTTGCTGACCACCACCGAGTAGTTGCCCACATCCGTTGCGCCGACTTGCGCCAGGCTCAATGTGGCCGTGTGCGTGCCGCTCAGGTTGGCCGTGTCGGATAACCCCGCGCCGTCCTTGATCCACTGGTAGGCCAGCGGCAGCGTGCCGACAGCGCTCACGCTGAAACTCGCCGGGGAGCCCGCCGTGACCACCAGGTTTTTTGGCTGCACCGTAACCCACGGGTCCAGCACGGTGAGAATGGCATTGGAGCTGGTGACCGTGCCAAACGCATTGGAGACGACGACCGAGTAGCTGCCCGCCTGGGCGAACTGCACGCCGCTCAAGGCAAGCGTTGCGCCGGTCGCTCCGCCCAGCGCGGCCCCATTGAGCTGCCACTGGTAGCTCAAAGGCTGGCCGCCCGTCGCCACGACCTGGAACGTGACATTTGTGCCCGGAAGGGCGGACTGGCTGGCCGGCTGCGTTGTTATGCTGGGCGGCGCATCGAGGCAGCACACGACCGCGGTGCTATTAACGGCCACCGTATCAATGTACCACCCGGTCTTGCTCACGCTCGTATCCGAGCCGCAGCGCCAGCGCAATTGGATGTTCTGGCCGGAAGCCGAAGCCGGCAAGTTCACGACCGTCGTGATGAAGCCGCCGGTGGTGCCGGTCCAGGCAGCGCGTCCGGCCAGCGGATTGCCGTAATACGTGCTGAGCGTCGTCACATACCCGCCGCTGACGAAACTGCCGCCGGCGCTCAGGATGTCAGTCCACGCCCCGCCGCCAATGGCGATCTCCAGCACGCCGCCATCGTAAGTTGATTCAAGATCATAGCTCTGCCGGAAGGAGAGTTGCGATTGCCCTGCCGGCAGAGCGATGACCGGCGAATCCAGCTCGCTCAGTCCCACGCTGGCCGGGTCGGGGCAGAACACCGCGTTGGGCGCCGTGTCGCTGCTGGTCGTGGTGGTCACAAAGGCCGATTCGGCGCCGCTGGCCGAGCTGGCCCAGCCCGCGGGCAACGCCGGGGCGCTCACACCGTCAAAGTTCTGCGATAGCAAAGACGAAGTGCTGGGCTTGCCCAGCAGGAAGGAGAAGCTGACCGTGCCGAGGTTCGCGGCGCCGTCCTGCAACTGGAGCGTAGCGGCATTGGTCGCGCCGCAGTTGCCGCTGGCGCTGAAAGCGAATGGGCGCGTCACGACCGAGCCGTTAGTGGACAGCACCCCGTAGCTCTGCGGACCTGTGGGCGAGACCACACCGCCGCTAGCCAGCAGCGTGGCCACCAGGTTCGTCGTGTTCGCCCCGCCTATGTTCTTCAAGCCGAAACTGACGGTCACCGTCTCGCCCGGATCGATGGCGCCGTTCGGGCAGCTTTCCGCCACTAGGGTGAAGCTGTTGGAAACGAGAACCGGCGCGAGGACCGCCGGCCCCGCCAGCGCATTGACCAGGTTCATGCCATTGGGCGTGCCCCAGCCGGTGCAGAGGTCGTAGCCGGCCACGGCAGCAAACTCGGACGGGCTGCTGCTGCTGTAATTGTTGCCCGTGGTAATGTCGTGGAAGCACGTCCCGTAGTTTGCCCCCTTGCCGATCGTGTAGAGCGCCGGGTTCAGGAAGCCCACCGTCCCCAGGCCTGACTGCGTGGCCTGCTGGTTCACCAGCGCGGTGAGGCCCGCCCACAGCGGCGCAGCGCAACTCGTGCCGCCCACCGTCTCGGCCGCGCCCCCGCCGTAAAGCACATACACGTTGTCCCCCGTGAGCGCCACGTCGGGCACGTTGCGATAGGTGGTCGAGCCGCCGTTGGATGCCATGCTGACGCCCGCCTGGTAGCCCGGCAGACGGTAATACGTGCTGATCCCGCCGCTGCTGCCCGTGCCGTCGCCCCAGTTCCACACCGTCTCCGACCCGTAGGAGGCGCCGGCCCCGGTCGTCAAGGTCGTGCCGCCTACCTGCGTGATGTTGGTGCTGTCTGAGGGAAAGGGAATCGTCCCGGTGAAGGCGTCCGAGTCGCCGCTGGCGTTGAAGAAGGATTGGCCCTGCGCGCCCAGTTGCTTGAAGACCGTTTCCGCCGAGGCATTGCGTCCCCCGCCGCCCCACGAGCAACTGATTTGCTTGGCCAGGTTGTCCGTCGCCATGCGGTTCAGCAGATCCACCCAGTAGGCATTGTTGTTCGGCGCCTCATAGACATACACATGCGCCAGCCCCGGAGCCATGGATATGGCCATCTCGATGTCGAGCGAGACTTCGACCGCGCCGCTGCCCGCCGTGCCGATGCCGCCATCCACGGGCACGACCGTGATGGGCACGTTGGGCAGACCGGCCTGGTTCTCGTAGGAAGTGATATCGCTCTGGTAAAAGCCGTCAAACTGCAGCAGCCCGACGCTCTGCCCCGCGCCCGTTAGCGAAGTGCCCGGCACATAGGCGTTCCGGAAATCGCTGCCCCAATACGCCCCGCCCGGCGCGGAGCCCGCCATGGGCGCGGCCTTGCCGGCCAAGGCTGCGGGCCGCACCACGACGTTGGGATGCGGCCGCCAGTAGTCTTGCAGTCCGCTGATGTGCAGGAGCGGCACGGACAAATCCACCGACGGCTCGGCGTCCGGCGCGTAGAAATGGCGGTTCTCTGTCGGGTGCGGGTAAACCCACATCTTCACGTGGAACGCCTTCTCGACGTCGCCCACCGCGCCCGCCACGTCCAGCACCAGCCGGTTGGGGTGCTTGCCGGTCACGGTCAAGCCTCTCGCCTGCACGAATTGCACCACGGCCTGGTAATCCTGCTCCGTGGGGCCAAACTGCGCCGCGAAGCCCTCCGGGCTAAGGTAGTGCCGGTAATTCGGGCTGGCGGGGTCGGCGAGCTCCTTCAGCAGGACGTCCAATTCGGCCTCGTTGCGCAAGGGCAGGCCGATGGCCAGGTTCAGCCGCTGCGAGCTGTCCATCCTGCCAATAGGCGTCAGCTTCGATACTGCGGGAGGGACATGGCCGTCGCTAATGAGGCGGTTGGCGGCTCTGGCGGTAGTCCAAGGCAAGGCTGCCATCAGCACCCCAAGCGCGCTCAGCATCAGCCCCATGGACGACCTGCGCTCGGGATAAACCGATGACAAATTCACAAGTCTAAAGATTCCATCTTATCTTAACCGACCCGCCATACGCCTTCAAGCCAAAGGCGGCTCCCCAATCAGCAGCTTAGAATCCTCTGCAGCAGTAAGGTCGTGGACTTGCCCGGCACCATGGGAATGATGACCACGCGCCCGCCCGAACGCTCCACCGTGCGCCGTTCCTCCTGGTTGAGCGTTTCGAGCGTGTAATCGCCGCCCTTGACGTAGATGTCAGGCTGGGCGGCAGCTAGAAAGCGCGTGGCGGTGAAGTCCTCGAAAACGCAGACGGCGTCCACGCTCTGCAAGGCCGCCATGACCGCCGCGCGGTCGGCTTCCGTGTTCACTGGCCGGTCCGGGCCCTTGAGCTGGTGCACGCCCGCGTCGCTGTTCAGCCCCACCAGGAGCAAGTCGCCAAGCTGCCGCGCCGCCTCCAGGTAGGTGACGTGCCCGACGTGCAGCAAGTCAAAGCAGCCGTTCGTGACCACCACCCGCTGGCCCGCCGCGCGCCGCGCAGCCCGCCAATCCGGCAGTTGATCCCACGGGATGATCTTATCCCTAAAACTCACCCCCGCATTCTGTGCGGGCGAAGTGGCGGGTGTCGAGTCAAGAGGCGGGAGTAACGTCAATTGAAATGGATGCCCGTGTATCAGCCACAGGCAGTTCCACCGGGCTCCGGAGTGCCGGCCCCTGGCCCCCCGGCCCGCAGCCTCGCCGTTGAGCCAGTCCCGACCACCCTCAGGCCCACGTGATCCATAACCGATTGCCACTCCGCAACTTACGCCACAACACGCGCTCCGCACCCTGACTGCACCCTCACCACACCCTATCCTCACCGTATCCTCACCGTAGTACCTCTAATAGGCTATTAGAGGTACTACGGTGAGGATACGGTGTAGTGACGGTGTGGTCCCGGAGGTGTCAAGGTGGTGCTGGCAACCGGCTTGGAACACTGTCAATTGAAATCACTCGACAATCATGCAGCGGGAATGCATCGCAGAGGGTAAAGAAGCGTAAGTAGACGCTGCATGCCGAGCGCCGCAATCCCCGGTTGCCGCTGCGCGCCGACCCGAAGTCATCGGACGGCGCTGCCTTGAATCGCTTCGGCGAAAGGACTACTCTGGAGCCATGAATTACAAGGTCACGCTGATCGAGCATGACGATGGCGTTGCGGTAAGCTGCCCGGCGCTGCGTGGCTGCCATTCGCAGGGCAAGACCCGCGAGGAAGCCTTGGCCAATATTCGAGAGGCGATCCGCGAGTGGCTCGCTGCAGAAGCGGACGAGGCCAAGCTTTTCAAGGTCAGCGAAGCCGAAGTGGCCGTCTGAGCCATGCCGAAGCTCCCGGGCGTGCGGCATCAGGACGCCGAGCGCGTCTTTGAGAAACTCGGGTTCCGTATCATTCGCCAGAGTGAGCACATCGTCATGTCCAACGGCGAAATCAGGCTTATGATCCCGCGAGCGAATCCGGTTGATGCCTATACGATGGGCGCCATCGCGCGAGACGCCGGCCTGACGCCAGATGAGTTCCGGCGTTTGCTGTGGCAGGCGTGCAGGACGTCAGCCCTCAGGACACGGAATCGGCGTCCGTGGCGGGGCGGCTTGGCACATAGTGGCGATCTCGGCTGGGGTGAAGGCGTAGCCGCCGCAGGACTTCAGCCTTTAGCCGTTAGCCGTTAGCCTTGCCCTCGCGCTCCAGGGTCAGGGCTTCGGCGGCGAGGGCGCGGGTGAGTTCGAAGGTGCAGGTATATTCGCTGCGCAATAAACGGCTCGCTTTGCCCGATGGCGGGCGGCATATTAGTCCTATGAATTCGACCGTTTTGGAGCCGAAGAAGCTGCGCCCGGAACTCATCCAGCGAGTCGAGGCCATGGACGACGAAAGCCTCCTCGTGCTCCACAGGGCATTGTTGATCGTGGAGAAGGATCAACTCTGGCGCGAGCTTTCCGCCGAAGCCGAGCAGGACCGCCAGTCCGGGAAGTTTGACCGGTTGCCTGAGATCATCCGCCAGGCGCGCGCTGAACTGCGCCAGGGATGAACGTCTCCAGGAGTTCACGAGCGGAAACCTGCTTCGCGTGACACCCTCCTTCCAATTCCGCGTCGTCACCGCCGATACCGACGACAACATCTTCACCGACTGCGCGATTACCGCGGGCGCGGACTACCTGCTGACGGAGGACGCCCATTTCTCGCCGTTGGCAGACGCGGGTTACAAGCCGCGCCTCCTCTCGCCGCACCAATTCGTCGTCCAATTCCTAGTCAGCGGCAGGGCGCTGCTCTCGTCGTAACGTTCTTGGACAGTTCTGCACTGGTCGAGGCAGGCGGCGAACCGGGCATCCGTGGCGGGGCGGCTCGGCACATAATGGCGATCTCGGCGGGGGTGAAGGCGTAGCCGCCGCAGGACTTCAGCCTTTAGCATTTAGCCTTTAGCAATGGCCCGACGTTCCAGGGTCAGGGCTTCGGCGGCGAGGGCGCGGGCGGGTTCGATGCTGCAGGCGTGTTCGTCGCGTGAGGCGTAGCGGCCAGCGTAGGTCAGGGGCGGCTTGTTCGGAGTGCCCCTCACTGAATTCCCATTCCACGGCGCAGGTACTCGAACAGCCGTTGATAGTCATCCGCGTTCATGGTTGATTGGTCTGACCATGTCGAGGCATTCCAAATTCGGGAATAGAAGTTCCAGATGTCGTGTGCCTGCTGGATCAGTTGCTTAACCTCATCGTGAGTGTGCAGGAAATCGCTGCGGTTCCCAGACAAGACCGTCGCAATGTCTTTGTGGGCGTACACTTTGTGCCGTAAGTTTATCAGCCGTTCCCTGCTGCCCTCAATTTGGTCAATGTGTTCTGCTAGCTGCTTCTCGTCGGGGCGATGCAAGGCCAAATAATCCGGGTATGTTTTACGATAGCCCTCGCTCAAGCGCGCTTGGATAGCAGCATCAGTAAAGAACTCTCGGCTTTCGCTCATCAGGCGCAGACATCGTACCAGGGTGCATGACGCATGCCCTGTCCCTTCGGGGTCGTAAATGCGACCAAGTCTGATGATTAAGTCGGTCCTCATCGCGGAGAGAAGGGCGGCGAAGAAGCCGGGAAAGTTGTCACTCAATTTCGGATAGCGCTCCAGATTCTCCATAACGCCCGTCAGAATACCGTCATGGAGTTGGAGCTCATTGATGTCGTCGCGCACCTCCTTGAATACGCGGCGGAATTCAGCTTCGGTGAGTTTGCGCGGTTGCTTTTTGGGGTGCATTTCTCCGGTTAGGACTGGTTCCGGATGCGCTTCGCCGTCAAAGCTCCTCTCCGAGGTGCCTATACCATCACAACTGCAACTTGGCGATGTGCGGTTTCAAGGCCTTTTCGAGGCGAATCATAGCGTCAATCATTGCGTCTTGCGTTTGGTTCCACTTCACTTCGTCGCGATAACCGCCCACGCTTATGAGCTTCATTATTCGACAGGCCCGCTTTCCTTCCAACCGCTGCCAGTCCAATGGCCCGCCGAACTCCTTCTCGATCGCTTCCTTCTGTGAGTGCAGTGAATCAAAGATGGATTTGTTTTCTTCCCCGGAGTCCTTGCCGCGATCAATGTACAGTTCAACCTTTGCCTCATGCTTTCGGACGGCGTAGTTGAAGCCCAAACCGCGCCTCCCTGAGCCTGCGCCGATCCAGCTATATTGCCCAGGTGAAATGTGGGCGTGGAGCTTGGTCCTGTTCTTCGCTCGTTCAAGCAATCCCGCCCAGAACCTGTGGCGCAAGTCATAGCGTTCTGCCAACTCTTTCTTAGCTTCTCCAACTTCACGCCCTTCCTCGCTCGGGCCGACAATCAGCGTTAGGAGTGGCGCGGGTGCTGAATCATTAATGCGGATGCCCTCGATCTTTAGTAGGTAAAACGCTGCAGAGGACGATTCGTTAAGCCAGGTGATCGCGGCCACGTGTTCGGGCCGAGGTTCCCCCACAATCCAGAGCGCTTTCTTCGCTCCGATCAGGGTCAAATATGTGATCAATTTCCCCAAGTGTGCGTGGTCGCTCTTCTCCAATTGATTCTCAATAACGACTAGGCTGCCATCCTCGTCCTCGGCGACTAGATCAACGCTGAAATCGCCAGCGCTCTGTTCCCGTTCGGCGTTGAAGAGGGAGAATTCAAGCACATCATTTAAAACATCAAGGTTGTCCTGAAGCCATTTGGTAAGGTCGAGAGCCTCGTGTTTCCAGACCTCACGTAGGGGGACCCGTTGGATTTTACCGATCATGGGTGTCCTTTCCTTCACTATGAGGCTGCTCGGTGGTGGCTGCGGAAAACAGCGCCGTGCCGTACTCCAGGAATTGTGGCGGGGTGGTGCGAGTCTCGCCTGTCATAGCGCGCAGGTGGGCCATCATAAATGGAAAACTCACCCAACGACATCCCCAAGCTGTGCAAGCGCGGTTGCCCTTGCGTCTTCGAACATGGTGTCGAAGTGAGTCAGCAACATTTCGATGAAGCGCCCGTGATATATTCCATATACGACCCTGCTCATCGTTTGGCCCTGAGGTGTCAAGATACGGCACACCAACCGGCCCTCTTCAACAGCGGGCCGGAACCACGCCTTCTTGTTCCATTGCGCAGGAGTGTGCGTAAAATCTCCGTCGCTGTCCACGGACCATGTGTCAACGTTACCGTTCCGCATGGCCTCCTTCATTGACCTCAGGAGTGCCCCGGGAGTTTCCGTAATCACGATTACTGCCATGGCTTTTTATCCTTTCGGCGCTATCCTGTGCGAGGTGAGGCAGTCTTCTGTTGCTCTCTTGGCCGTTGCTGCGCGACCGCCTTCGCGTCCTGTGGCTTCAGCGGCTCGGGGGGGACGGTCGGTTTCTCCGCAACTCGAGGCGTGACTGCACCTGCGCTCGCCTTTGGTTTGAGCCCTGTCTTCTGCCTGAGTTCCTCTTGGAGCCGTTCCTTGATTTCCTCAATAGCACCTTGCTCGACTTGCTCCTCCAGGTACGTCCTGGCGTATTTCATGAACTGATCGGAGGAGTACATATAGAAGCTTTGCTGGCATTCTTTCAGGAACTCCATTAGCAGCTCAGGTCTGGGGCCGATCGTTCGGTCCCCCTGTATATGCCACCAGTCCTCTTTGGCGTCGTCCGTAACCAGAATCGCGGGCTTGCTCTCGCTCTTGGACATCTCCATCAATTCGAACCAGCCTACACAATCACCGTAGCCGGAAGGCTCCCCTTTTTCCTTCAGATCCGCAAATCCGGGGGGTACTCTTAAAGTGTAGCGTGCTTTGGCTTTGGCATACATCTCTCCCAGCTGCTGATCGGTTGGCGCGCTGCCCACCTTCCTAAGGGCCGCCGTGATTCGATCGAAGTATGGATCGTTAGTAAAGAGAGCCTCGTGCTTCTTTCTGCTTTTGGCGAGGTCTTGTCGGATCAGTCCAAACTGCCTGAGGAGCTTCTCGCTCAAAAAGGGATGCTTGTGTTTCGGTGCGAACTCTTCGTCGTACAATTCTGTAAGCACCTTCTCCGCCTTGGCGTAATTCTTTACCTGCTCCATTATCGCCCGCGCTCGATGCAGCTGATACTCCAAGGCGAACTGGTGTGGCATGCAGATGCGGCTCGCCAGCCGCTCCAGCAGACCCAGGAATTCCTCTCGTGTCTTCTCGGAATACCCATACAGGTTCAAAAGCACGTTTGCATCTAATGCGAAAATGCATGTCTTCCACAGCCTTCGGAAATCAGCTTCAGTCGGGCGGTAGAATCCCGAGAACTGCGTTTTCATTGGTTAGTTTGCTATCAAGATTCCGAGAGGAATTCACGGCCTACGGACCCGCATTTTCTCACCGCTGCGGGGATGAGCAACAATGGGCTTGTGGATGTCACCGAGCACGGTTAGATGCTGGGAGATAAGGACAGCTATGTCAAAAGGCTTTTCTGTGACGGGGCCCAGAGAGTTCTTCTGAGTTTCCAACCTCTTTGGTTTCAACAACTGCCCGCTTACCTGTTTAACCGTGCCGAAGTCCACCACCGAGCGCACCCAGGCGTTTTCGCTAAAGAACCTGCGGAGGGGCTCGCCGTAACCGGCCTTCATCCATTTGTTGGTCACCATGAAGCAGAGCAGGCCGCTTGGTTTCAGCAGTTTCACGCCTTGCTCGTAGAAATAGACATACAGGTCCGCCATGCCGTGGAAGACCTCGTAGTGCGTTTCCAGCCACGGCTTGTAGGGGCTGAGCAACACCCGCCGGATATAGGGCGGGTTGCCGACGATGACATCGAAGCCGCCCTGGGCGAAGACTTCGGGGAAGGCGACCGGCCAGTCGAAGGCTTTGGGGCGGACCGCAGGGTCACTGATGACGCTGTCGCCCTCGCGGATGGTGTGGTCGAGGCTGGTGAGCTGTTTGCCGCGGGCGGCGGTTTTGATCCAAAGGCTGAGCTGGCAGATTTGGATGGCCTCGGCGTTGAGGTCCACGCCGTAGAGGTTGTGCTGGAGGATCTGGCGGTCGAGGTCAAAGAGGGTGCGCTGGCCGCGCAGTTCCTCGAGCCGGGCGTTGGACCGCTCGAAGGCGGCATGGAGCTGGTCGAAGGCCTCGATCAGGATGGCGCTGCTTCCGCAGGCCAGGTCGAGGATGCGCAGGCGCTTGAGTTCCTCCTGCCAGGCTTCCCAGAAGTGGATGAGGGCTTTGCGCTGGGGGTCGTTGAGGGCGGCGGGGTCATAGGCGCGGGGGTCGGCCAGGGATTTGCGGGCGGTGCCGGCGGCGTCGGCTTCGTGAGCGCGGCGGAGGGTTTCGAAGCGCTCTTTCAGGACGCCGCCGAGGGCCTGCTCGACGAGGTAGCGGGTGATGAAGGCGGGGGTATAGACGGCGCCTTCCTGTTTGCGGCGGCTGCGGGGTTTGGCGGGCGCGGCGGGCGTCAGGGCCGAATCCATGCTCGCAGCCATGCCGCTGGTAGGGACGCGTTCCACCGCGTCCCCGTTTTCGTGTGAAGATGGGGACGCGGTGGAACGCGTCCCTACCAGCGGGGTGAGGCCCTCGCGCAGCCGTTCGAGGTCGGTGATGGATTGCTCGAAGATGTGGCCGAGGATATCCACATCAATCACCGAGCGGGCGGTGGTGTTCTCGGCGGCGTCGGCTACCTCGCGCGCGGGGCGGTAATCGTAGTCGCCCAGTTCCTTGAAATGGGCGCAGACCTCGTCCGGCACCTGGAGGGAGTCCAGGCGGTCGTCGTGCGCGAAGAGGCCGCCGTTGTAAGCGGGGATGTTCAGGCCGGCGTTGCCCTCGTCAATGGAGCGGAAGAGGCCGCGGAAGTTGTACCACACCGGGTGCGGGTTATAGGGGTCGCGGTGTTCGAAGGCGCGCTTAAGGGTCTCGGCCGGGAGCAGGCCGCGGCATTCGCAAAAAGCGCAGAACAGGACGCGGGCCAACAGCTTCTCGGTGCAGCGCAGGATTTCAGGCGGGGCGACGGCGGCGTTTTCGCGGCAGAGGCGGACAAGGACACGCTGGCGGATGTCAGCGTAGCGGGCGTAGAACTGGTTGGTGAGATCGCGGCCGACGGTCTCGGAGGCGCGCAGCAGTTCGTAGAGGTGACAATCGCGGTGCGGTGGGACCATGCGCTCGACGCCGAGCAGGACGACAAAGCGTTTGAGCAGGGCTTCGTCGGCGGCGAGGCGGACGGTCTCGAAGCGTTCGTAAGTGTTCTGCTGCGCGCCCTTGTAGTAAAGCCGGGTCTCGCGCATGGAGGTGACGATGATCCAGTCGCAAGGCAGGTTGATGGCGTAACGGTAGGCCTGGTCCACGGCGGACATGCGGCGGCCGGCGAAGGGGCGATCGAGCGGGTCGCGGGTCCCCTTTCCTTCCAGGACGGCGATGAATTCGTCGTCGGCCACTGCTGCGTCCTGGTCTGGTAGGGACGTCTCGCCGAGGCGTCCGTCTGTGGGGGCGGGCGGACGCCTCGGCGAGGCGTCCCTACCTGCGGGAGGCCGGACGTGGACCCGGCCCAGGGCGGCGTCGGCGAATTTGCCGTCCACCTCGACGTGGCGTTCGCGGGAGAGGGTGTAGGTCTCGCCGGACTGGGCGGGGCCCGTGTAGCCGAGCAGGCCGCAGAAGATGTCGGTCAGGAACTCGGGCAGCAGCTCGGTTTCCTTGAATTGATCGGCTCGGCCCGAGGTGATGAGGTCGGCTCAGTGTTGGAGCTTGGGCTGCGCAGTCGCGACCTGGTCCGGCAGCCCGAAGGCGCGCACCTGCCGGCGCATCACTTCAGGGTGGAACAGGGGCTTGGTTTCGACGGCCATGGGGATTTACGAGTTACGATTCACGATTTACGAGCGGGACCGGATCGGGGGTGGAAGGTGAATCGTAGGGCGTTATGGAACCGAGGCTCTCTTCGGGCGGGGAGAGCCGGGCCGTCCAACAGGAGAACCTGGGCTTGTGCCTTCCGAGTCGGCATGGGGAGGTTGTACACCAAAGTCGCCCGGTCGTGCAATGCCGGGCTTGTTGTGCGTGATTAGTTGCCTTTGCAGTAGCCCACCGGCTGCACACCGCAGGTTGGAATTTCAAACTGCGCTGCGCGTACGGAGGGGTATGGGACGGAAGCTGATGGAGCCGGGGCGGGCCCGTCCGGCGCAAAAGCAGCACCTTGACACCAGTTCGGGGGCGGCGGGGGTGGGTTGGTCGTCCCCGACGTGCTCATCCGGGGTGACAAATAAAGGATATGCTGGTAATACGCCGGTAACAATCGGGCGCTAGGCTGCGGCGTATGAACATAAACAATCAGTTCTCTAACCGGGCACGCAGGACGGCCACCGCGCTGGTCCTGCTTGCGATCACCTTCGCCGGCACGGCCGCCCTGGCCGCCGGCACGAACTCACCCTCCGAGCTGCTCGAACAGGCCATTTACTCCGAGGAAACGAAGGGCGACGTGGACGCCGCGCTCAAGCTCTACCAGCAAGTCGTGGCCGAGGCCAAGGCCGGCCAAGCCGTCGCCGCCCAGGCGCAGTACCGCCTCGGCGTTTGCTATTACAAGAAAAAGGACTACGCCAAAGCCAACGCGGCCTTCGAGAAGCTGCTTAATGATTACCCCGACCAGAAAGACCTGATTGCCTCGGCGAACCAGTATCTGGCCGGGGCAGTGGCGCTGATGCCCGCGCCCTGGGCGGACGGCGAGGAGCTGCAGCTCGACATCAAGTTCCCCACCGGCTACAAAATCGGCACCGCCTGCTACGCGGTGAACTCGGGCGAGGCCAACGGCCAGAAGACCTGGCGCCTGTTCTCCCGCCTCTACGCCGTCACGCAGCAAGCCAGCCGCGTCGAGGTGGACGCCGACTCGTTCAAGCCTCTCCACTGCCACTGGAAGATCAGCGTGATCGGCGAGGCGGACGTGACCTACTCCGCGAATTCCGCGCTGCTCAAGATGAGCGGCAAGGATGAGCCGCTCAAGATAGACTTGAGCGGCGTGGTGTATGACAACGAAGAGGTCATTCAATTGATGCGGCGCCTTCCCCTGGCTCCGGACTACAAGACCACTTTGAAGATATTCACTGGGCTGGGCGGCGGGACGATGATCGGGATCGAGGCAGCGGTCACCGGCCAGGAGAAGGTCGAAGTCGCCGCGGGCACGTTCGATTGCTACAAGGTCGAGCTGAGCGTGGTCCATCAAACGTTCTGGTATTCTACGGACGCGCACCGTTACCTCGTTAAGTTTGAGGGCGGGGGCGTCGTTGCGGAACTGAGCAGTGTGACCCAGCGCAAAGCGGGCGAGGCGGTGACCTACCACGATCGGGCCTTTAACTTCTCGCTCAGCGCGCCGGCGGACTGGCTGTTTTTCCGCACGGACGTGCCCGGCGATAATAACAAGACCAAGGTTGGGATCCTCGACCCGGACGCGATCGGCACCAGCGTGGTGAACGTGGGCAGCCGCAAGCTGCTCTGGCCGGAGGTCCAGAACTCGCTGCGCGCCTGGGCGGAGAAGGAGATCTCCGACGGGGAAGGCAGCAAGCTGTTGAAGGAGTT
>DATKNZ010000079.1:0-5511 GCA_035541055.1 Candidatus Acidiferrum sp.
ACCATCGGCTGCACTATTTCGATTTGTTCTCGAAGGGCTCGCGCACCAACTCCATCTGGTTGGTCGTGCCTGCCTGCGGATCAACCAACTCGAGCACGACCTTTGTGCCCACAGGTCCCACGAGCAGGCGCGAGAGCTGCCCGATGGTGTTCGTCTCGACCAGAGCGCCGTCCACCTTATACAGCACCAGGCCGGCGGCGATCCCCGCATTTGCGGCGGGCGAGTTCGGGAAGGTCCGCCTAACCACGTATTGGCCTGATTCCGGGTCGCGCGACACAATCACGCCGATGCCGACGACGCGTTCCGGTCTTGCCGGGGCCGGCCCTGGTTTGATCTCGGGCTGAAAGAGCCAATACACTAACCCGGCCGCGGCAATGAGCAGGAGCAACGCGGCGATGCCAATCCCCAGCAGCAGGCCTTTGCGGCTTCGCTTGGGCGCCGGCGGGGGCGGGGCGGCTGGGGCGGCCAGTGCGGCAAGCTGCTCGTTCGCCGCCTGGGTTGCGTCCTTGCCGCAGGCAGGGCACTCGACCGGCGAAGGCAGGCGCCCGTTCACTGGCTCGGCGTCGAAGGCGAACTTCTGCCCACAGGGGCATTGCACTTTAAGTGAGGTCATATATGGCTTGCGCTGGAAACCAGATTGGCCGTGGAGATTACGGCTGGCCAGCCTGGATGTAAATGGCCCTGCGCCGGACCGCGAACCGCGGACGGCTCGCGGTCCGTCCATAGCTAAATAAAGTCCCGGATTCTTCTTGCATAGCCGCCCGCCAATTGGCAGCATTCTACAAATCCAATTGGGTGGTGGGTAACGGAGCCGTTATGGCGGGATCAAAGAGAGCAAATGGCGAGGCGTCAGCGGGCCGCCCGGGCGAAGCGGGTGCCGGGTCGCCTGAGCCCAAAGCGTGCGTAGCTCGTGCGATCGTCGTGGGTGAAACGCCGGCCTGGTGCCAGGCGCCACGGGGACGTGAGTGCCGCTTCTCTCTGCCCTTCGGAGAAGCCCTCCTCTGCTGCCACCCGCAGCGCGATCGCATTATCGCCCGCAATGCGGCCCGGCGTTAGCCGGCCCGGCGGCGCACCCAGTCCATTGCCTTCTCCGCCAACCGGTCGAAGGCGGCCACGCTGAGCTCCAGGTGCTCCTCGCGGGTGTCCTCGATCTTGTTGTGGCTGATGCCGCGCAGGCTTTGGACGAACATCATCACCGTGGGCACCCCGGCGCGGGCGACCTCCGCGGCGTCATGCAACGGACCCGAAGGCAGGCGGTGCACCTTGCCAGCCGTCTCCGAGATCGCGTCGGCGCACATCTGAATCAGCTCGGTGTTAAAGAGCACCGGTTCAATCTGCCAGAGCCGGTCCCAGGAGACCTCGACCTGCCCCTCGCGGGCGAAGCGCTCACTGGCCTGCCTGGCTTCGCTGAGCATCCGTGCCAGGGCGGGGGCGTCCAGGTGCCGCTGGTCCAGCGTGATGCGGCAGTCGGCCACCACGCTGGTCACGATGCCCGGCTGCGTGGTGCAGGAGCCAATCGTGCACACGCCGCCGTTGCTGCGCTCGGCGATGCGGTAAATCTCCGGGCTCATCTTGGCGGCGGCGAGGAAGGCGTCCTTGCGCCGGTTCATGGGCGTGCTGCCCGAATGCGCCGCCTGCCCGTGGAACGTGATGGCGTGCCGCTCCACACCGAAGGTGCCAAGCACGGCCCCGAGCGGGAGGTCCATATCGAGCAGCACCGGCCCTTGCTCGATGTGCAATTCCAGGTAGGCGGCAGCGTTCTTGAGTTCCTGCCCGCTCTCTTTGACACGCTCGAACTCGATGCCGACCTGCTTGAGCGCATCCGGCAGCCCGATCCCTTCCTTGTCCTTGAGAACACGCGCCTCTTCCATGTTGAGATTGCCCGAGCAGGCTGACGAGCCGAAGAGGCTCTTGCCGAAACGCGCGCCCTCTTCGTCGGCCCAGTCCACCAGGCGAACGGTGACCGGCGGCCGGCCGTTGTATTGTGCGTTGATCCGCCGTAGCACTTCCACCCCCGCCAGTACATTGAGGCACCCGTCCAGCCAGCCGCCATTAGGCACCGAATCCATGTGCCCGCCAATGAGCAGGGCACGGTCGGACTGCCCGCGCAGGGTGGTCCAAAGGTTGCCGGCGGCGTCGGTGTGGATGTCAGCAGGCAGGGCCTTGAGCTTCTGCGTCAGCCAGGCGCGCGTTTCCACCCATTTACGGGTGAAGGCGACGCGCTGGGCGCCGTTCTCATCGGCGGTCAAGGCGCGGAGTTCCTTCAATTCGGCCACGGTTCGCTTGGGATCAAGAGCGGTCTTCATGGGAATATGAGTTTGGTGTTGAATTGCCTGCCACCGAGGCTACTACCCGCCCTGCCCCACTGCAAGCCGCCTGGGAAAAGCTGGACGCCCGCGCAGACCGGCCAGCAACCCAGCCCACACGCCTGTGAGGCTACGGCGAGTGTGGCGTGATATGCGCGTGTGTCTCCCATGTGGTCCGGGCCCCATGGGAGATACACGCGGCTATCGCCGGGCACTCACCGGTTCACCGCGTCATACATGGCGACGACGTTGGCGGGGGGCACATCGGCCATGATGTTGTGCACCTGCTGAAAAACGAAGCCGCCGCCCGGGCGCCAGGTCGCCACCTGGCGGCGCACGTGGTCGCGCACCTGGGCGGGCGTGCCGCCGACGAGCACGTCGCGCGTGTCACAGCCGCCGCCCCAGAAGGTCAGGCGGGCGCCGAAGTCGCGCTTCAGGCCGCCGGCCTCCATGCCGCGGCAGGTGATCTGCACGGGGTTAATGGCTTCCAGCCCGGCGTCAATGAGGTCCGGCAGCAACTCGCGCACGCCGCCGCAACAATGGAGCATGATCTTGAGGTGCGGCGCGCGTTGCTTCACGCGCTGCCACATCGCCTGCTCGCGGGGCTTGAAGAACTCGCGATACATCGCCGGCGAGACCTGCGGGCCAGACTGCATCCCCAAGTCGTCACCGAAGAGGATCACGTCAATGAACTCGCCCACCGCGGCGAGGAACTGGTCCAGATTGCGCAGGTGGATTTCGAGCAGCCGATCCAGGAACCGGTGCGCGCGCTCGGGTTCCCCGGCCAGCAGCATGAAGAAGTTGTCGTTGCGGTAAAGGAACTGGCCGAACTCGAGCAGGTTGCCGCCGAAAAGGCCGATAATGGCGCGGTCGCTCTGCTGCCGGAGCCGGCGGGCGCCTTCGGCCAGCAGCCGCCCACCCTCGGGTCCGCCGGCAATGGGTCCCGGCGGAGAAGCCACGGCCGTCCACATGCACTCGGGCACCGCCGCCTCGATGTGGTCGGGGTCGTCCTGTTCAGCGAACGGATAATGTGCCTGCTCGAAATACCACACGTTCTGCGGCATGCGGGCGATCACCCGCCCCGTCACCTGCGAGCGCAGCACCCATTCCCCGTTGTCCTTCACGGGCTTTGCCCACACCGGCATCAGGCAAGGCGTGCCGTCCGGCAGCGTCCACTCCGTCCAATACTTGTCCTCCAGCGCAAAGGCTCGCCCCAGCTCGATGGTGTCCACGCGAAACCGTTGCAGCACATCCTCGTCCACGATGGCGAGCTGCTGCACGGGGTCATAGACGCGGATGGGCTTCACCGGCAGACCCAGGTGTTTGCGGAGCCGGCCGTAGGCCATGGCGGCGATGCCCGAGGAGCGGTGCCCGGACAGGTCCACCGGCACGCGATCAGGCTCCCGGTGGTTCAGCGAGGCAAGGACTCGTTCGCGCGAGGTCATAGGCGTTTAGCAAACCCGGATGTTCGACCGTAGCTTCGGACGGAATACTACCTTCAGCCGTGTCGCTGCGGAAGGATTTTAACGCAAAGACGCAAAGGAGCGAAGGCGCAAAGGTCGTGGCGCTCGTAGATCGTAAATCGTAAATCGTAAATGCCTTAAGGTGTTGACATCCCCCGCGGGCCAAGGACAATGCCGTCACATACTGTGAAACTGGTTCTCCTGAGCGCGGGAATGACAGGGCGCACCTGCGAGTTGAAGGCGGAGAAGGTCACCATTGGCCGGCACGAAGACAACGTCTTCCAGATCACCGATCCCTCCGTCTCCGGCCACCATTGCGAGGTCACCTTGCAAGGCAGCGAAGTCAGAGTAAAAGACCTCAACTCGACCAACGGCACCTACATCAAAGGCAAACCCGTTACCGAGGGCGTCCTGAAGCCGGGCGACATCCTGCGGCTGGGCGAGGTGCAAATGCGCCTGGAGACCGACACCCCAAGCGCGGGTGGCAAGAAGCACTTCGACCGCACGGAAGTCATCCCAGGCGGAGTCAGCCGCAGCGACTTCGAACAGGCGCCCCATGGGCCGGCCTTTGACACGCGCGCCTCGGGGTTCTCCAAGCGCACCAACAAGGTGAACCTCGTCTTCGCCATCGGCGGAACGGCTGTGGGGTTGATCATCCTGGTCCTGCTCCTTTACATCTTCTCGACGATCCACCGCTAGGCCGGCGAGCCGCGAAACCGGCGCCCATGATCTCCGGAAGCAAACGGTACGGCGTGATCCTGGCCCTGCTGGTGTTGACGGCCACCGCGCCCGCCGCCACCTCGGCGGACTTCACGTCCAGGCACTACGCCATCGGCCTGTCGCGCACGGCACCAGCCTTCACCTTCTTCGCGCTCGATTCACTGGGCCGCGGCCAACTGGCAGTGGACTCCCTGCTGGCGCCACCGCCGCCTAAAGTCGCCTCGCTGGTTCCCTCCCCGGCGGCCGGGCAATTCGCATACGGCCTGCTGGAAGCCGAGACCGGCGCGCCGCCCGCCTGGGAAGTCCAGTGCGGCGAGGACAAGCTGACCCTCCGGTCGCGCTGGGCGGGCATCACTAACGCCCCGCCCTTCTCTCTCACCTTCAACCAGAAGCTGTGCCACGCCACCTTGCTGGGCCTGATGCGCCCCGGCGAACGGCGCGTCGCTTTGCCCTGTGTGCTGCACCTCCCGGACCAGGGCTCGGCGCGCATCTCCTGCAATGTGCCCGGCGCCAGGCTCGATTACGACGCGCGGCGGTTCGTGAACCCGGCGTATGTGAGCATCGCCTTCCCCGCCGCCACAGCCGAGCGCCCGTTGCTGGAATACCGACTCGAGGTCACCGCCATCTACCCCCACCTGCCCGGCATCGAGAAGGACGCGCGCTTCGACGGCTTCCGGCGCAACTTCCTCAACATCCTCCAGCTCAACCCCCGCCTGCAGATGCTGGCCAACAACGCCTCCAGCGACATTGTCCCCTTCACCGTCTTCAAATACTCGGAGGTCGCCATGCGGGCGCCGCCCCTGGCCAAGGGCCTGACGTGCCTCGACATCGTCCGCATGACGCTGGAGCGCTACCTGGCCGGCACGAAAGGCTACGGCCAGCCCGGCTACGGCAAGGAGACCCAGGGCGCGGACCTTGTCCCGTGGACCACGCCCTACACCTCGTCGGATACCTATCCGTCGCTGCTGATCGCCGCGTGCAATTACATCAATGGCGCGAACGATTGGAAGTGGGCGCGCGCC
>DATKNZ010000080.1:0-18799 GCA_035541055.1 Candidatus Acidiferrum sp.
AGTCCGTAGCCAATCCCGCCTGACGGAAGACGCGCGGGAGCTTGATGCCGTCGTGCAGTGAGTCGCGGAGCATCGCGTGGCCGCCGCATTGTTGGTAGGCGTCCCGGCGGGCGATGAATAGCTGTCCGCAACCGGCAGACATCGAAGGCCAGCGCGTTCGGCGCATCGCGCGCATCGGGAGGAAACCCAGCAGAACGGAATGAATCAGCGGAATGAGCAGACGCTCGCTCAGAGTGCCAAGTTCCTGGCGCGGCACGCCGCTGGCCAGGGCGGCCCCGCGGCGCTCCATGAAACAGGCCATCCGCGCGAGAGCATCTGGCGCGAGGCGCACGTCGGCATCGATGAATACCAGCAGCGGATGCCGCGCGAGCTTCGCCAGGACGAAACAGGCGTGTTGTTTGCCGCACCAGCCGGCGGGCAGCGCGGGGGCGGATTCGAGGCGAACCCGGTCATCTCCCTGTGCCAGTTCGCTGACGATCGCGGCAGTCCGGTCGGTGGAATGATCGTCCAGCACGACGATTTCAAAGTCGCAACCGGCGTTAGCCAGCGCCGCCTCGATCGTCGGGCGAATGTTCTGCTCTTCGTTGCGGGCGGGGATGAGGACGCTGATAGAATTTGCGGGCTGGGATTTGCGATTCGCAATTGGGCGATAGACGAGTAGGTTCAGCAGGAACAAGCAGGCGGGGATGCCCGCGAGAACCAGCGCCGTCCAAGCAAAAAGGTCCAGGTTCATTTGCAGCCGTGCTCCCGGTTGAACGTTTCTCCGCGCAGCTTCGCAGTGAACGCGCGCCACCAATCGTAAATGCCGCCCTGGCCGGCGCCGCCGCGCAGGATCCGTTGAAAGTCGCCGGGTTCGCGGCGCTGGGACTCGGCCGCCAGTGCGTCCTGCGCGGCAGCCAGTTTTTCCTCGAAGAGTTTCGTCCAATACGCCGGCTCGAAGACCATTGCGTGTTCCCGCCGCACCGCGACCGATTCGCCGAAGCGCACGAGGATTTCCGGCAACCGTTCCTCCCAGAAGACGTATTCGAGAACGAACGGCACGAACAGAGCGTGTTGCACGCGCGCCGCCAGATGGCCCAGTCCCGCCTCAAAACGGACCGGGCGCTCGCGCACGTCGGTGAAGCGGCCCTGCGGGGTGACTGCAAGCAGGTGCCGCGGCGATCGCAGGACGGTTTCGGCGGTGCGCAGAAATTGAATCGCCCCGCGACGGGTGCGTTGCTCAACGCCGAAGAACCCGAGCCGCCGAAACATCCTATAGCGCTCCAGCATCGCGGCATCAATCGGCGCAAAGGCGGTGCGGTCGGGAAAGAACGCGTCCTTGAGCACGAGGCAGACCAGGGCGTCCCACCAGGAAGCGTGGTTCGAGTAGATGACTAGCGGCAGCTTCGAAGCCGGCGGCATGCCCGAGCGCGAGACCCGCACGGAGTGGAAGTGCCGGCGCACATACCGGCGGGAATACCAGGTGAACCAGCGGAGGAGCGGCAAGGAGATCCGCGGCAGCGTTTGGGAGTGTGGCCGTCTCTTGCGGCGTTCAGGCGCTGACGAAGCGGCAGGCGCCTCGCGAGCGCCAGAGGACTGGCGCAGTCCGTAGCCTGGCGCATACGCCACCGGCATGCGGCTTTGCCTGTGTGTTGTGCGCGTCACGCCTCGACCAATTCTGCGGGCTGCGGCTCGGACTGCCGCGCTCTGTTCTCGCACCGTCCCACGACTCCGTCCTTGTCCAGCGCGTCGGCGGCGATCCACCCACTCATCAGGACCATAGGCATTCCCGGGCCGGGATGGGCTGCGCCGCCGGCCAGGTAAAGTCCGCGCAGGTCCGGGGAGCGGTTGCTGGGCTTGAACGCGCCGAGAAACCGCCCATGGCTGGCCAGTCCATAAATCGCGCCATTCAAGACACGGTAGCGGTCATTGATGTCCTGCGGCGTGAGCGCGCTCTCGAAGACAATGCGGTCCTCGATGTCCGGCATCTTGCCGGTGCGCTTGAGTTTTCCAATGATAACTTTGCGGTAGGCAGGCAGCATTTTCCTCCAATCGTGATGCGGCCGCAGATAGGGCGTGTGGACCAGGACGTAAAGCGCCTCGCCGCCGGCTGGGGCAGTGCCGGGTTCCGTGGCAGTGGTCGCCGCGAGATAACACGTCGGGTCGGGCGCGGGCTCGCCCTTCTTGTAGATGAAATCAAACTCTTCGTGAGGGTCACGGCTGAACACGAAATCGTGATGGGCGAGATGCTCATAGCGCTTGTTCAAACCCAGATACAGCACGACGCCCGAACACGCCGGCTCGTATTTGCGGCGCTTCTCAAACTTCGCGCCGAAGCTGCCGTTGATGAGTTCGCGGTGCGTGCGAACCGAATCGCAGTTGGACACGACCGCCCGGAGGGGGATTTCCTCGCCCTCATCCGTGCGAACGCCCGTAACCGCGCCGCCTTGCGTGAGGATTCTTTCGACTCCGGTGCGGGCGCGGAATGCGACGCCCAGTTCCTGCGCGAGTTTTGCCAGCGCAGCCGGCACGGCGCGCGTGCCGCCCATCGGAAACCAGACGCCTTCATCGTGCTGCATGTGCGCGATGCCGCATAGCACCGCGGGCGAGCCGTAGGGCGAAGAGCCGACGTATTGCGTGAAGTGATCCACCATCTGGGCGACGCGCGGATCGGGATTGAACGCGCGCACGGTGCCCGCGACGCTGCGGCCCATGCGCATGGCAAGCACATCACCGAGCAGCTTGGGGTCGAAGGACGCTTTGAAATCAACCATGTCGCGCAAGCCGCCGATGGGTTTGTAGAAGAAGTTGCGCTGAGAGATCCGATTGAGCCGCCGGCTCAACGCGATGAAAGCGCGGTAGCCCCGGCCGGAATGGGTGCCTGGCGCGAACCGATCCAGGGCCTGCGCCATCGTGTCCGGGTCCTGGTTCAAATCAAGAACCGAGCCGTCCTCGAAGAAGCAACGCCACTGCGGATCGAGGCGGACGAGTTCAAGATAATCTTCGAGCCGCCGGCCCGCCTCGGTGAAAACGCGCCGCAGCACCGAAGGAATGGTCACAATCGTGGGGCCGGCGTCGAAACGGAAGCCTGCGCCCTCGACAACGGCGGCCTTGCCGCCCAGCCACTCGTTGCGCTCGAAGAGGATGACCTGGTAGCCGCGCGCGGCGAGCGTGCAGGCGGCCGCGAGCCCGCCGAGTCCGCCGCCGATGACGCCAATACGTTCGTTCTGTGATGTCTTCATGTGTTGTCCTGTGAGGATAATCTTGGTCTGCGGGAAATGCTGTGGATGAGCGAAACCAAAGCGGCCCAGCGCGATTTGAGGCCGCGACCGTGAGCGAGACTGAGGTATGCGTTGAACAGGGCTTCGTCCCCTGGTTGCGCTGAGTCGAACGCCGGCCGGAATTTGGCGCGGCTGATGGTGACCACCTTCGGGGCTGTGAGTTCCAACAAACCCTCCGCGCCCCGCGTCACGCCGAAGCCGCTGCGTCGGCGGCCGCCGAAGGGTAGGCGGGCGTCGGCGGTTGGGATGATGAGATCGTTGATGGTGACCGCGCCGGTCTTGATCTGAGCAGCGAGCAAGCCGGCGGCCGATTCGTCTCGGCTGAAAATGCTCGCGGTCAGAGCGAAGGGGCAATCGTTGGCCCTAAGGACGGCTTCGTGGTCATCCACGACGGTGACGAGTGCGAGCACTGGGGCGAAGATGTCTTCGCGCAACAGGCGCGACGAGGCCGAAACTCCACCCAGCACGAGCGGAAAGGTGACACTGCCGTCATCCTTGATTTCGCCCGCAATCACATGCGCGCCACGAGCCAAGGCGTCGTCAAGGACCGGGCGCAGCCGTTCGGTGACAGTCGGGGCTGATAGACCCGGGCTGTGGAAAGGGCGACACCCGTTGTCTCGGCTGCGGCAAAGATCCTGGGCGAGCCGGCCTTCCAGCTCGGTGGCGATGCTGCGGTGAACCAACACACGCTTTGGCGACATGCACGTCGCGCCGGCGTTGAGCCGGAGCCCGAAGGCCAGCGCGCGCACAACAAGGTCGAGGTTGGCGTCGGCGCGAACCAGCACGGCGTCGCAGCCGCTGAGCTCCATCGTCGCAGGAATCACGTGCAGCGCGAGCTGCCCAAGGATCTTTTCACCTGTGGCCGCCGAGCCGGTGAACAAGACTTTGTCCGGTCTCGCGCTGATGGCGCAGCGGGCGGCTTCGTTGGATTCTGGCAACACCGCGACGAGTTGCGGGTCGAAGCCCGCGCGGACGACCAACTCGGCCAGCGCGTGCGCAGCGGGCGCTCCCCCGAGGCCCGGCTTGAGCAGCACGGCGTTGCCGGCAGCCAGCGCCTGGACGACTTGCACGCCCGGGAGCAACAACGGGTAATTGCCCGGCCCGATGACGAGAATGACGCCGAGTGCTTCGCGGTGAATCTCGCTGCGCACACCTGCGAGCCAAACCGGCCGGCCACGCTTGCTAAAACGGCGCGTAGCCAGAACCCCTCGGGCTTCGCGTTCAAGGAACCGACAGGCCTCGGCGAGCGGGAGAACTTCCGCGGTCAACGATTCGAGCGCAGGACGCTTCCGGGCGGAGGCGGAAGCTTCAGCCAGTTGCAGCGCGCGCTCAGCGATCAATCGGCGGAGTTCGCGAATCAACTCCAGCCGGCGAGCTAAAGGCGTGCGTGACCAGCGCGACTGAGCCGCGCGAGCCGCGGTCATGGCGCGCGCGACCATGGCAGTCGCGTCCGGATCGGCGTCGTTGACGGCGGGGAGGCGCATTTGATCGGCGGCAGCGTTCATGGGTTGAGGCGTGGTTCCGTGGCGCGCTCGTTGACGATGGGCGCGGGTTTCAGATTGAGCAGGCGGGAGACGGTCTCGAAGGCCTCGGTCGCCGCTTCGCCGGCGCGGCTCGCCAGGGTCGCGTCCTTGCGCTGTGGAGCCTCCGGGCCTTTACTGTTCATGCCGAGGTCTTCGAGCAGCAGCCTGCTGCTGATGCGCGCGCTCTCGAAAATCACCGGCAGGCCGCTGCCCGGATGCGTGCCGCCCCCGACCAGGTAAACGCCCTCAAGGTCTTCAAAGCGGTTGTGTGGGCGCAGGTGCAGCATCTGGTCGAGGCTGTGCGCAAGATTGAACGTCGCTCCGCGATAAATTTCGTAGCAACTGTCCCAGTCCGCAGGCGTGATGACGCGCTCATAACGAATGCGACCAGGGTCGAGGTCATAACCGGCTTTCCTGATTTGACGGAACAATAACTCGCGGTAAGGGGTGCGTTCCTTCGCCCAGTCCACGTTCGGGTGCTGGTGCGTCACGGGCGCCAGAACATATAGCGTTGAGTGGCCGCGCGGCGCAAGGCTGGGATCGGTAACGCAGGCGTTCTGAACATAGAAGCTCGGGTCGTCACTGAGCACGTGCCGGTCTTCGATATCCGCCAGGTTCTTCGCGTAGTCCTCGGCGATGTGGATCGTGTGGTGCGGCAGGTCGAACTTCCCCTCGATGCCGAGATACATCATAAACGTGGAGCAGGAATACTTCTTCTTCGTCAGCTTTCGGTTCGTCCAGCGGCGGCGAAGGTGGTCCGGCACAAGACGTTCCATCGCGCGGGCGAAATCGGCGTTGACGACAACCGCGTCGGCGCGATGCGTCCCTTGGCTGGTGCGAACACCGACGGCGCGTTTGCCGGCGAAGAGGATTTCCTCGACCGGCTCGTCCAGGCAGATTTCCACGCCCAGGCGTTTGGCCACGCGAGCCATCGCGGCGGTCAGGGCGGAGGAGCCGCCGATGGGATGAAAGACGCCGTATTCATATTCCAGGAAGGAAAGGATCGAGAACAGGCTCGGACAGCGGAACGGCGACATGCCGAGGTATTTGGACTGAAAGCAAAACGCCAGGCGCACACGGTCGTCCGTGAAGAACCGTTTCAAGTAGGTATCCACAGACTGATGGGGACGCAGCATGGGGAGCATCTTCAGCAGGCGGGCCTGGACCAGGTCCTGCCAGCCCAGGAACGCGCTTTCCAGGCACGGCTCCATGCGCGCCAGCTTGGTGCGGTTCTCGTCGAGGAAGCGGCGGAAGCCGGGAGCGTCCCGGGGCGAAAGCGCGGCAATCTGGCGCTCCATCTCCGGAAGGTCCGGCGTGCAGTCGAGGTTGCCGCCCGCCCCGAACTGGATACGGTACTGAGGATTCAGCCGCACCATTTCGATTTCGGCCCCCAGGCTGGTTCCGGCGGCGTGGAAGATCTCCTCCAACACGCGGGGGTAAAGGAAGAACGTCGGCCCGAGGTCAAATTGGTAACCGTCCGCCGCGATGCGGGAGGTGCGTCCGCCGATGATCGGCAGACGTTCTACGATTTTTACCTTTAGGCCTCGCGCCGCCAGCAGAATGGCGGAAGCCAGTCCACCAGGACCAGCGCCAATGATGAGAGCTTGTTTAGTCATGAGAGGTGGAATCAGGGGTTTGCGGTCGGGTCGGCTTGTGCAGAGCTCTGCCCGCCATCAAGCCGAGCGGCCAGGGCGAAACGCACCGGCCGCCCAAACCGGATTCTCATCGCTCGGAGACGGCTGTTGCCTGCGTTCTTTGTTCGCTGTTTTCGATTCGATTTCATATTCGCTTTGCCGGCAGCGGCAATATAGCTGTCTAGAATATGTCTAAGTACCGTCAGCTTGTCAAATTGTTGTCTTAATTATCCTCAAGCCCCAGGCTATATGGGTACTTTGGGGTATGCTTTAGCCATTATCCTCAGATTACCCACCATTGTGGATGCTCTTTTCACCAGGAGGCGATTCTTTGCTTGCAAAAGCGACCCATGTTGTACATATTCTGTCTAGATTTATGAACGATGCCCACCATGCCATCAAAGGCGTCTCTCGCCGCACCGGACTGAGCGAGCACGTCATCCGGATTTGGGAAAAGCGTTACCGCGCGGTGACGCCCGCGCGGACGGGCACGAACCGCCGTCTCTATTCCGAAGAGCAAATCGAGCGACTGAGCCTGCTGCGCGACCTCACACGAGCCGGCCACAGCATCGGATTGGTGGCGAAGCTGCAGACCCCGGCGTTGCGCAAACTCGCCGCCGAGGCTTCCCGCGACAACGGGCAGGCCCCCCGCGCGCAGACGAAGGCGGACGCGGCTGCCCCCCTGCTCGAAGAATGCATCGCCGCCGTAACGAAGCTCGACTCCCGCGCGCTGGAGCACGCGCTGGATCGTGCGGAGACCGCGCTCGGCGCCCAAGGCTTACTACAGCGCGTGGTGGCGCCTCTGGCGCAGAGCATCGGCGACCTGTGGCGCGACGGGACGATCACGGCGGCGCACGAACATTTCGCCAGCGCGGTGATCAGGATCTTCCTGGGGCACGCGGCCAAACCGTTTGCCGGTATGGAAGGTGCGCCGGTCCTGGTGGTGGCCACCCCGAGCGGCCAATTGCATGAGCTGGGCGCCCTGCTCGTCGGCGCCGCGGCGGCCAACCTGGGCTGGCACGTTACCTATCTGGGCGCCAGCTTGCCGGCGGCGGAGATTGCCGGGGCGGCGCTGCAAAACCGGGCGCGCGCCGTGGCCTTGAGCCTGGTCTATCCCGAAGACGACTCGCGCCTGGAAGGAGAACTGGCGCGGCTGCGCGAGCTGCTGCCGCCGGAAACCGTCTTGTTAACCGGCGGCCGGGCTACGCCCGCCTACCGGGACGCGCTGAACAAGGTGGGCGCGCTGCAGATGAAAGACTTCGCTCACCTGAGCTCAATCCTCGACGACTTGCGCAAACCCTCCAGGAAATCAAAGCGATGAAAAGCTTCTTCTCTCCCAATATCGGCAACAAGGGCCGGCTCGTGCGCGGCTGCGGGGCGCTGGTGCTGCTGGCAGGCGCGGGCTTCGGCTTCACGGTCTCCGTATGGCTCGGCGCGCTCCTGCTGGGGTCAGGCGCGTTCGTCCTTTTCGAATCGCTGCGCGGCTGGTGCGCGCTGCGGGCCTGCGGCATCAAGACGAAGCTCTGAACCGTCGCACGATGAGGGAATTCACCTTCCACACCCAACTTTGGCTTCCTCGCGGCCGCGACGAAGTATTCCCCTTCTTCGCTGAAGCGCGGAACCTGGAAGCCATAACGCCGCCTTGGTTGAACTTCGAGGTCCTCACCCCCGCGCCCGTCGCGATGCGCGCCGGCACGCTCATTGACTATCGCATCCGGGTTCACGGCATCCCCATCCGCTGGCGCACCGAGATCGTGGAATGGAATGCTCCGCACCGGTTCGTGGATATGCAATTGCGCGGGCCATACACCCTTTGGCATCACACACACACCTTCGAGGAACGTGGCGGCGGCACGCTCTGCCTGGACGATGTGCGCTACCGTCCCCGCGGCGGGGCGATGACGAACTGGCTTTTCGTCCGGCGCGACGTGAAGAACATTTTCGCCTTTCGCAGCGAGCGGCTGGCCCAAATATTCCCGATTTCAGCTAGAGAGCGGGGGCGCGAACGTGGTTGTTCTCCAAGAACAGGTAGCAAAGGTGTTCCTGCCACCGGTGGCTTTTGATCAGGACCAGGGCGTGGCCGAGGCGCTGCGGCGGGATGCGGAGTTGGACACTGATCCGGCTGAAGCGATGAGCCGGCGAGACTTGGATCGGCACCTGCGCCGGCTCGGCGCTGGGCACGGAAGAGCTTAATTCTGCTGGACTCAATGGCACGGGCTTTGCCATAACGCAAGCACCTGCCCAATTGCGGGCGGGAGAACCAGCACCTGAGAACAGGGGTGCCTGAAATAACATGAAGATCGAGTCTATTCCAAAGTCGGGCCGGCAGGGGGACGTTGTTTTCGTGGAGGGCCGCTACGGCAACGTCGTGCGTACCTTCGTGCCGCCGTCAAATCCTCAAACCGCCGACCAGCAGGCCCACCGCCGTAACATCCCCGCCGTCTCCCGCCGCTGGAGGACGCTGAGCTTGGAGCAGACCGGGACATGGCGCGCTCTTGCGGCCAACACCTGCTTCATAAACGACGAAGGCAAGCAGGTGCGACTTAATTGCTTCCAGCTCTTTGTACGCTTGAACACCCGGCGCGCCGATCTGGGCTTGCCGCAATTCGACACAGCGCCAGCGAAGCCTGCTTTCAGCACCAGCCCGGTGTTGGATTTGGATATTAGCTACCCGGCGGGCAAGTGTACGATCATGCTCCGCGTCCAGGGCACGCCGGCGCAAGTGATCCTGGTGCGAGGCGCCAGGCCGGTCAGAAGCGGTGTCCGGTTTGTGCTGCACTTCCCTTTCCTGGGGCTGCTGCCGCCCCCGATAAATGGCTGGAGCGACATCACCGAGATGTACATCGCCCGGTTTGGCATACCGAAACCCGGCACCGCGGTCTGGATTAGCACCTGCCAGCACATTGATGGCTTTATCGATGCCCCAAAGGTCCTCCGTTTCCGCATCCCCGCCTCAGCCGCGTAGCGATAAAGGCTTGCGGCATAATAAGTTACCAACGTCTACAGCCCTGTATCCTCGCTGTTACCGCACCACTACCTCACCATCGCCCCTCCAGTACCTCTCCGTTGCTCCTCTGCTAGGTTAGCAGAGGAGCAACGGAGAGGTACTGGAGGGGCTAGGGTGGGGTAGTGGTGCAGTTATGAAGGTAATGGCATTGGGGAGGGGGTCGTCGAAAGCGGCCCAGGCATCCAGAGGCCTGTTGGCATGCGTAGCAGCGCATAGACGTTGGCTTGTTGCGTAACCGACGGTCTTTTCGTGAGTTGGCGGGGATGTGGGCAGAATCCGGCTCCTGGGCTTGCATTCCGCTTCCGTGGCTGTCACCAGGTTCGGGGAGCGGGCCGGCCTTTCCCCTCTCGTCATTGATTCTTGCGTCGGTGGTCGCGGCGCAGCCAAACTGGATAGGTGCCCTCACGTGACCCAACGATCAAGATGTTGCGCTCGGTGTTGTTGGCATTGGGGGCGTGCCTTGGGGCCGTGGGGTACGTTGGAGCGGCGGGCGCGGTGCCCAACTATATCACACGTGCCTGGCAAAGCGACGAGGGGTTGCCGGGGAACACCGTTACCGCCGTGCTGCAAACGCGCGACGGCTATCTCTGGGTCAGCACGTACAGCGGTTTGGCCCGGTTCGATGGGGTGCATTTCACGGTCTTTGATGAGCACAGCACGGCCGCGTTGGCCAATAGTCGCATCACCTGCCTGTTCGAAGCGCCGGATGGGACATTGTGGATTGGCCATGAAAACGGCGACGTCACGCTCCGGCGCGACGGGCGGTTCGAGCGGGTGGAGGTGCTGGCGCGCTGGACCAGCGGCAAAATCCTGAGCATTGCAACCGATGAATCTGGCGAGGCCTGGTTGCTGCACCAGGATGGCCTGCTGGCGCGGGTGCGCGATGGGCTGATCCTGGAGCCGGAAAGCGGGGGAGCCGCTAATCTGGTGATGGGAGCCCGGACGGTGGATGGCGCCATCTGGGTCGCGCGCGGCGGCCGCGTCTCGAAGCTGGAGCACGGACGGCTGGCCACGATGCAGTTCGGTTTGGAGCCTACCAACAGCTTTATCCAAGGGATAGGCGCCAGCCGGGATGGCGGGCTTTGGGTGGTGGCGGACTGGCGGGTCCGAAAGTGGAAGGAGGGCCAGTGGGTTGAGGATCGCGGCGCCAGCCCCTGGGGGGTGGCGCCGATCCTGACACTGCTGGAGACCCGGCAGGGATGCCTCATGGCCGGGACTTCCCAACAAGGATGCTGTCTCCTGTTTCCGGGGCGTGACCTCGAACGATTGGAGTTCAACCGGGCGCGGGGCTTCCCATCCGACTGGATCACTGCGGCGTGCGAGGATCGGGAAGGCGACTTGTGGGTGGGGACTGGTGGCGGGGGTTTGGTAGTGGTGCGCCCCGCCAAAGTGCAAACGCTCGCGCCGCCGGACCAGTGGCAGGGGCGACCGGTATTGTCGGCCTGCGCCGGCCACGACGGAGCGATTTGGATCGGGACCGAAGGGGCCGGGCTCTATCGGCTTCGGAACGGGGCCTGGACTAATTTCTCGATGGCAGACGGCGTCGCTACTCCATACGTCTGGTCGCTGGCAGAGGATGCCCAAGGCAGGCTCTGGGCCGGCACCTGGGGGGGCGGGCTGCTGTTGCGACGGGGTGAGCGTTTTGAGCAAGCCCCCGGCCTGGATGACCTCCGGTTCCCAATTCCGGCCCTGCTGCCGGCACGGGCCGGCGGCTTATGGGTCGGCACGGGCGCCGGTTTGTTTCATTACCAGGACGGCGCCGCCACCTGGCTGGCGCGCAACGAGGGCCGGATGCTGCGCGACGTGCGAGCGATCGCGGAAGAGCCCTCAGGGACGGTATGGTTAGGGCTCTACGGCGGCGGCCTGGCGCAATTGCAGAACGGTCAAGTGCGCCAGTTCCGCCGCGCCGACGGCCTGGCCAGCGATTATGTTTCCTGCCTGCGCCTGGAGCCGGACGGCACGCTTTGGATTGGCACGTCGGGTGGCGGACTCAACCGGCTCAAGGACGGCCGCATGGCCCTGGTTGACGAGCGCCAGGGCTTGCCCAGCAATTTTATCGCTGGCATTGAGGAGGACGATCAGGGCTGTTTTTGGATGAGTTCCAATCATGGCATTTTCCGCGTCTCCATGGCCGACCTGGTGCGGTGTGCGGAGGGGCAATTGGAGGCGGTCCACTGCCTTAGTTATGGGTTGAGCGATGGGCTGCCGACATTGCTTTGCTCCAGCGGCCTGCAGCCTGGCGCCTGCCGCACGGCGGACGGGCGGCTGTGGTTCTCAACCAGCAAGGGGTTGGCGGTAGTGGATCCGCACAACGTGACCACGAATACGCTGCCGCCGCCGGTCATGATCGAGCGGTTCCGCGTGGATGACAAAGCACTGAGCCTGGACGCCGACGCCGTTCCGGCCAACGAAACTGGGTCTGGCCTCAAGCATCTGGCGATCCCGCCGGGGCGGCACCGGTTCGAGATTCAATACACGGCTCTGAGCTTCGTTGCGCCCGAGAAAGTGCAGTTCCGGCATCGGCTGGAAGGCTTGGATTCCGACTGGGTGCCCGCCGGTGACAAGCGGACTGCCAATTACAACTTCCTGCCGCCCGCGGACTACACGTTTCACGTGATGGCGTGCAACAACGACGGAGTGTGGAATGAGACCGGCGCGGAGCTGGGGTTCACGGTGCTGCCGTATTTTTGGCAGACACCCTGGTTTCGGTTGCTCGTGGGCGGGCTGCTGGTTGCGGGCAGCGGCGGGCTGGCCTGGTTCGACACGCGCCGCCGGATGCGGCGCAAGCTCGAGCGCCTGGAACGCCAGCGCGCGCTGGAGCGGGAGCGAGGCCGCATCGCCCAGGACATCCACGACGATCTTGGGGCGAGCCTCACGCGGATAAGCATGCTCAGCCAGACGGCGCGGGGCGAACCCGAGAACGGCCAACAGGTGGGGACCTGCCTCGACCAGATTTATGGCACGGCACGCGAGCTGACGCGTGCGCTGAGCGAGATTGTTTGGGCCATCAACCCCCAGCATGATCGGCTGGACAGCCTGGCTACTTACGTGGAGAAGTTCGCCCAGGACTACCTCCGGGCCGGCGGCATACGCTGCCGGCTGGATTTGCCGGAGCAGCTCCCGTCGTGGCCACTGTCCGCTGAGGTCCGGCACAATCTCTTTCTCGCGTTCAAGGAGGCGGTCAACAATGTGCTCCGGCACTCGGCAGCCACGGAAGTCCGCTTATCGTTGCGGTTGGAGCCGGCGGCTTTTGTCTGGCAACTCGAAGATAATGGTCACGGCTTTGATCGCGATGCCACAGCACATGCGAGCAGCGCCTCGGGCAATGGTCTGCCCAACATGCGCCGACGCCTGCAGGAGATCGGGGGGCAATGTCACATCCAGAGCGCGCCCGGCCAGGGCACCAAGGTGCGTTTTGTCGTCCCAGTGAAGCCGTCATAGAAACTGATGACTAGCCTCCGTCCCGGAATGCTGTTAGATGATGAAGAAGGTGACTATTGGTGCTTCGATTATTGAAGATGATCCGGCGGTCCGGCGGCTCCTGGGTGAGTGGATCAGCCGGGCCAAAGGATTCCGGTGCGTGAGCCAGCACGCCAGCGCGGCCAGTGCCTTGATGCAGTTGCCTGCGGAGAAACCTAACCTGGTTCTGGTGGACATCAACTTGCCGGATTTGAACGGCATTCAGTGTGTCACTCGGCTCAAGCCGTTGATGCCCGACACCCAGTTCATCATGCTGACGGTGTACGAGGATGCCGATCACATTTTCAGTGCGCTGGCTGCCGGGGCGGTTGGTTACCTGCTCAAAGAAACCAGCCGCGAAGAACTCATCGCTGCCCTGCGCGAGGTCCATGCCGGCGGCGCGCCGATGACCAGTTACATTGCCCGTAGAGTCGTGCTGTCTTTTCAACGGCCGAAGTCCGAGCCGGTGGGTGAGAACCTCACCGGGCGCGAACGCGAAGTACTGGGCCTGCTTGCCCAAGGCTACCTTTACAAGGAAATCGCCGACGCCCTCGATATCAGCATGCCGACCGTCAGCACATATATTCGCCGCATCTACGACAAGCTCCATGTCAATTCGCGCGGCCGCGCGGTGGCCAAGTTCACTCAAACCACTCTCTCCACGCTGCCCTCGATGCCCACGCCGCCTGCGGCGCGCGGCTGATTCGATCTTCGCTAGGCCTTCGTCGGAAGCTTTGTCGTCCGCTTAAAGCTGCCAAATTCGGCAAAGAATCCGAGCAAGATCGGGACGCCCGAGTGCCTCCGCGCGCCTCACATCACACAGCGCGGCTCGGGCTCACAGCCGGCCTCAAGTGCTCTGTCATCAATTCTGATGACTCAACTTTGCCGACATGACGGCTCGGAGGCCCCTGTTAGACTTCGAAGCGATGCTTCTCCTTACTGACGTAATGGCTCAGCCAACGCGCGGCACGCCGGGACCTGAGTTGGTCCCGGCGCCAGTCAAGAGGGCATAAGTACGCGAACAACCGGACATGGCAGACTTCTCTCAAATTAATCCCAATCAAAGGTTATGAACAAACTACAGCTTCTTTTCACTGCAACTTTGACGCTGCTAGGCAGCGCGGTTGCCTTGCGCGCTGGTCAGCCTGTATCGGTCAGCGTGCATTTCACCGGAGTTGACGGCAGTGGCATCGACAACTCGCAGACCACTTCCTTAACCAATATTGTAATGGATCCCACTGGGGTTACTGTTGAAATGGCCGGCGCTCCCGGGTTCGCGCAAACCAATTGGAACAACCTCGACCGATGGGGCGACGTAACCTCCGGCATCATTGATTACACGGGAGCCGATTCAGGACTGCACATGCAGTGGGATTCGGTTTGGTGTTATTCGAGCGGGGCTTTTGCGTCCTTGGGCACCCCGGACGGGAAATTGATGGACGGCTTCGATACTACCGACTGGGCCGGCGGCCCCCCCAGTCCGTGGACCGCGGGCTCAGTCTACGGCGGGGCCTTCAACCAGAAGCCGGCTGAATATGTAGGTGGCATCCAGGCATGGCTGGCGGCGAAGGGGGCGACCAGTTATTCCGTCGTGCTTTATGTCCAAGGCTGGCATGGGTGGTATGGCACCAGTGAACATTGGGTTCAGGCGGTGACCGGCGGCAACCCTTCATGGTGGAATATGACCGTCGGCGGCGACCTGACGCCCCGTATATTCTGTCAGGATAACGGCCCCTTTAACGGAACCTACACGCAAGTCCCTTCGACCTCTACCAGCTTAGCCAACGAAACCGGTTCGGGGGACTACATCGTTTTCAACGGCCTCACCAACGACGCAATACTGATCCAAAACGTGGAACCCCTTGGCGATTATCAGGCTGGCAAAGTCTTTGGCTTCCAAATTGTTGCCACCCCCGCGACGCCCATAACCTCGGCACCACTGATCAGCCCAAATCCTGCGTATGCCCTGTCTCCCGTGACGCTGACAGAGGTGGCTTCAAGCCAAAGTTCGATGACTTACCAATGGCAAACGGATGGTGGCGGCGGTGGCAGTTTAACAAACATTCCCAGCGCCACGGCCTCGAGTTTAGTGGTTTATCCGCCTGACCAAGGCACCTATACGATCAACTATGCTTGCGTGGTGGCCAACTCCTTTGGCTCGGTGACTTCTCTGACGTCCACTCTCACTGTCAATGCGGCCTCGCTACCCATCCTGACCCGCGATACGACTCCGCTCAATATTTACGCCTTCGCCGGTGGCACCGTGACCTTCGACGCGGCTTTCGACGGAACGCAGCCCATCACCAACCGGTGGCAAGCGGATAAAGGCAGCGGCGTCACCGACCTCGGGTCGGCTGCGACCACCAACCGGGATCTGGTCCTGTCCAGCGTTCAGTTGGCTGACGCTGGCAGCTATCAGTTTTCCGCCACCAATTCGCAGGGCACCGCGAGCAGCACCCCCGCGACGCTGACAGTGCAGGCTGATCCGGCCGCGCCCACTCCGAGCCAGCCTTATGCTTATGACGTTATGTCTAAATCACCGTTGGCCTATTGGCGCTTGAACGAGGCCGTTGATCCTGCCGCTGCCACTTACCAGGCTTATGACGCGAGTGGCAATGGCTTGAATGCCATCTACGGCTCGGGCGTGACGACTGGCAACCCTGGGCCGCAATCCCCGGCATTGGTTGGGTTTGAATCCGGCAATACCGCCGCAGGTTTCACCCAAGGCACGGGCAACGGGGCCGTGGTTGTCCCGCCATTGAACCTGAGCAGCGCCAATGTGACGATTACCGCCTGGATTTATCCCACTGTAGATTCTCCCACTGGGGGCGGTTTGCTGTTCAACCGCGGCGTGGCAGATGCGGCCGGCTTGGGCTTTGGCGACAACACGGACACTAACTACAGTTCCCCCACTTATGGGCAGGCTGAACTGGGCTACAATTGGAACAATAATTCCAGCACTTATAACTTCCATTCCGGTTTGTTCCCGCCGCTTAACACTTGGTCGTTTGTGGCGCTAACGATTACGCCTGCGAACGCTACGCTCTATCTTTGCTATACCAATGGCGCGACTACCAATGTCTTCAAGACGATCAATACTGTGGCCAACAGTCTTGAAACTTTTGCCAGCGGAACGACGACTTGGCTTGGCGGCGATCCATCTAGTGCTAACAGAATCTTTACCGGTTCAATAGACGAAGTGGCTGTCTTTGGTTCAGCTCTTTCTGACAGTCAGGTGTTGAACCTCTATTTCGCGGCCCAAGGTGGCGGCGTGGCTCCGGAAGTCTCCCAGCAACCGGCAGCGATCTCGGGCTTTTCCTCCGTCTCGACCTTTGCTGGCCAGACAGTTAGTTTGACAGCTTATGGCCTTGGTTATCCGGCGCCGGGTTACCAGTGGCAAGGCGACAGCGGTGGCGTTTTCCATAACCTCTCGAACGACACTCACCTCTCTGGTGCTAATTCAAGCACCCTCACCATCCACACCACTATGGCGGACGCGATGAATTACCGGCTTCTGCTGAGCAATACTTATGGTTCGGCCACCAGCAGCGTCGCGACGGTGAGCCTCACTCCCATCCCGCTCAACGGGCTCTGGACGGTCAATTTCGCTGTTATCGGCCCCAATAACGGTGCGCCCACCACCGCCTACAGTGGTCCGGGCGTCTTGGGCAGCGGGACCTTCTGGAACGGCCTGAGCGGCGGGCAGTTTGCCAACTCGACCAGCTACTGCGACGATGGTGTCACGCCGAGTGGGATTAACCTCCAGTCAACGGGTTACCCCGGGTCCTGGTATGAGCCGAATCTGCAAAGTCCGTTGACGAAGTTGCTGGATCCGTATGTCAATACGCCGACGGCATTTCAGTTCACCAACGTGCCTAACGGCACCTATAACCTGGTGGTGTTTGGCATGTCCGGAACGTATCTGGACAATTCTCGTGGCACTGAGTTCACAGTCAACGGAGTAAGCCAGGACAACGTTTTCCAGCAGGACTGGATGTTTGCCCCTGGCGACAACAGCGCGCTCTTTACGAACGTCCACGTTACCAACGGAGGCTTGTTGATCAACGAGACGCCCATTGGCCTCCAATCGGACGGTGTTACACCCAACACCGAGCCAGACTTTAACGGCGCACAGCTCCAAGCAGTCAGCCTTGACCCCGTGAGCCTTACCTCGACCGCCAGCGGCAGCACCCTGACCTTGAGTTGGGCCAACTACGGCACTCTTTTGAGTGCCACCAACGTGGCCGGTCCCTGGGTGCCAGTGCCTGGCGCTGTGTCGCCATTGCAGGTCAGCACCACGAATGCGGTGGAGTTCTTCCGCGTCGAGATCCATTAAGTTGGCACAGGATTTGAAACGAACTAAGACGAGCCGGCCGGGGCAAAACCAGCTCCGGTCGGTTCTTTTAAAGACAGAGCGGAACGAGGTGCAAACGATTGCCGACCATAAGAACTGCGCTGCGTTCACGCTAATCGAACGATTGGTAGTGATCGCCATCATCGCCATTCTTGCGGCGCTGCTGCTGCCGGCGCTGAGCCGGGCCAAGGCGAAGGCGGACAATACGCGCTGTGTCAGCAATTTGAGGCAGTTGGGGCTTGCCAACGGCTGTACGCCGATGACTACAGCGACCGGCTGGCCTATCCCAACTGGGACGGCGGCAACAGTGCGTCGGCTCCGCAGGGCTGGCTTTACAGCATGAACCCCAACACGCTGCCTGCGGGCGCTCCCAGCGGGCAGGTGCCTAACCCGTACGACGTGGCTTATTGGAAGAGCAGGCCCACGGCGGCAAACCAAACCGGCCTTTGGTTCAAGTACTGTCCGAATCCAAACGCTTACCTGTGCCCGGTGGATATTATGAGCAAGACCTTCACAACGGCCACGGCCTCGGGGCGCCGCCAAAACAAGCTTTCGACTTATGTTATGGATGGCGCAGTCGTCGGATATCCCAGCAGTGGCTACGGCACCCCGTGTAAGACCACGGCGGCCGGGAGCCAGTTGTGTTACCTGGTGTGGGAGCCCGATGAGAACCGGCTGGGCCCGGGCAACCCGGGGGCCTTTGACTACAATGATGCGTCCAGTTACCCGAACGACAGGGAGGGCATCGGCTTGTTGCACAGCAAGAAAGGCGGCAACGCGCTGGCGCTGGACGGCCACGTGGATTTCGTGCAAACTCTCAGATTCAACCAGTATGCGACGGTTGGTTCCGGGCCTGGCCCCGGCGGCAAGACCTATCTCTGGTGGAACCCGCTTACCGCGCAGGGCAATTGAACCCCGCGGCTGATGACCGCTTCAGCGGGCAGAGGCTGCATTAGACTACTTCGATACGTTGGACCTGAACTTGCTAAACATGCTCTGGGAAGCCTGCGCTCGTCCCTGTTTGGAGCTGCCTGCCCGTGGCGGCAGGATTTGGGTTCAGGCTTATACGAAATGAACATCGTTTCCGCTTTCCGCGCTTTGCTGCTCGGCGCCTGCGCGGCATTGTTCGTGCCGCGGCCTGTCGCTGCCGAGTCGCCGCGCGAACATCTCTCGCTCGACGCCAACTGGAGGTTCCATCTGGGTGACGACTGGCCCGATGCGCTGCACCTGGAGAATTCCGGCACCGGCTCCGGGCCGGCATCGGAAAGCTTCACCGACGCTTACTGGCGCGCCGTCACCCTGCCGCACGACTGGGCTGTGGAATTGCCGTTCGACTGGGCCGCCGACGGCAGCCACGGTTTCAAAGCGCTGGGCGCAAAGTATCCTACGAACAGCATCGGCTGGTATCGCCGCACGTTTGAGTTGCCGGCCGCAGATCAGTGCAAACGCATCTGGCTCACGTTTGACGGTGTGTTCCGCGACGCGACCTTGTGGGTCAACGGCTGGTGCGTGCGCCATCACGAGGGCGGCTACTACCCGTTCCGCGAGGATATCACGGACGT
>DATKNZ010000081.1:0-6509 GCA_035541055.1 Candidatus Acidiferrum sp.
CCCCTGTGGCGCGACGTCGCTGCGGATCGGGCCGATCAGCTCGCTCAGGATATCCTCCATCGTGACGATGCCCGCCGTGCCGCCGAACTCGTCGAGCACAATCGCCAGGCCGCGCTGCTGCCGCTGCAGGCTCTTGAGCAATTGCAAGAGATTCATGGCCTCGGGCACAAAGGAAGGGAACTCGATAACGTCCGCCAGGTCAGCCTGGGGATCGAGCAGCAGGGCCCGGGTATTCAGGATGCCGACGATAGTGTCCAGGTTCTCGTCGTAAATCGGGAGGCGGCGATACCGGTAGCGGCGCGCCGCGGCAATCATCTCCTCGATGGACAAGTCGTCCGAGACCGCCGCCATTTGCGAGCGGGGCTTCATGACCTCGCGTGCCGTGCGCTGGTCCAGGCTGATGATCTGCAGGATGGTGTCCCTCTCCGATTGGTCCAGCGTGCCCTGCTGGTAGGCCATGTCCAGCAGCTCCTGATAATCGGCGTCCGTCAGCGCGCTGGCGGGCATGGCCGGGCGGGTCACCACGACCTTAAGAATCGCCTCGTTGACCTTCGCCGCGACGCGGCACAGCGGCAGGCTCACGCTCATGAACCAGGCCAGCGGGCGAACGACTCGCAGCGACCACTGCTCCGGGCGGCGCACGGCCAGCGTCTTAGGCCACACCTCGCAGCCGATGAGGATCAGCAGCAGCAGGCCGATGATGGTAGGCACGGGCGGCCAGTGGCCGTGCAGGGCCATCCACAGCGCCACGGCCAGCATCGCTGCGCTGGCAAACGTGTTGCCCAGCACCATCGTCGCCAGCAGGTCTTCCGGCTGTCCCAACAGCCGATTCACAATGGCACCCGCGCGCGGCTGCTGCTCAGCGAGTTGCCGCGCCTGCCACTTGCTTAGGGAAAAGAGCGCCGTCTCTGCGAGTGCGAAGAAGAAACTGGCCCCCGCGAAGGCCAGGACGACTATCATCGCAACTACCGCCGTGGACGCCACGCGCAAAGCCTGAGGCAAAAGACAGTTGAAGGCAATTCAGTTCAAACCACCGATCAGCAGCCTTCCTTGACACCCATCCATTCCCCTCCGAGAATCGCTCGGAGCATGGATGCGCTACGAACACAACTGGATACGTTCCTTCGCAAACAGCCGGTCCTGGGCAAAGGGGTCTTCATCGCCAAAAGCGCGGTGGTGCTGGGCGACGTGACGATTGGCGACCACTCCAGCGTGTGGTACAACGCCGTGCTGCGCGGCGACATCAACCGCATCATCCTCGGGCACCATTCCAACATCCAGGACAACACGGTGCTGCACCTGGCCGATCACTTCGGTTGTGTGCTCGGCAACTATGTCACCGTGGGGCACACGGCAGTGGTCCACGCCTGCACGGTCGAGGACGAGGTGCTCGTAGGCATGGGCTCGGTCATCCTGGACGGCGTGGTGGTGGGCGCGCAGAGCATCATTGGGGCGCGCGCCTTGGTGACGCAGGACATGCAAATCCCCGCCGGCTCACTGGTGCTCGGAGCTCCGGCCAAAGTCGTCCGCCCCCTCACCGCGGAGGAACGCGCCAGCCTCAAAGGCATGGCCGAGAAGTACGTGCACGTGGCGGAGTACTACCTGGAGCAAGGAATCGGTTGACACAGCGCAGGTTGGAGCGGCACGCTCACGCGTCTCAACGTGCCGATAGCATATCCTGATTCCAGCAGCAATGCCCCTCGCGGGGCAGGGGAGACATGAACATTGCCTTCCAGCGGGCCGTGGACAGGTGGATCGGGGTGCCGGCTTGCGCCGCCCTCTCGGCCCTGCATCGCCTCGGCCCGAAGCGGCCCCTGCCGCGTCCGCCGCGGAGCGTGCTGGTCATTCTCCTTTCGGAGATGGGCAGCCTCGTTCTGGCACAGCCCATGTTTGCGCGGCTCAAGAAGCTCTACCCAACTGCCTCCCTTCACGCCCTCATGTTCTCCCGCAACCGCGAAGTGCTGGACCTGCTGGAAGTGCTTCCGCGCGAAAACGTGCTCACCCTCAACGACCGCTCCCTGGGCCAGTTTGCCGCAGACGTCCTGAAGGTGCTGCGTGCGTTGCGCTCGCTCAAGCCGGACGTAGTCATAGACTGCGAGCTGTTCGCCCGGGTCAGCAGCATCTTCTCGGGGTTGGCAGGCGCCGCGGTGCGTGTCGGCTTCCACCGCCAGACACAGGAAGGCCTTTACCGTGGCTCCTTCATCAACCGCCCGGTGCCATATAATCCTTACCGGCATCTCTCGCTCCAGTTCCTGACGCTGGTCGAGGCGATCGAGTCCGCCACGGTGCCGGTCGGCAAGGACGCCGCCTCGAGCACGTGCGACCCGCCGCCGATGCTGGCCTTCCCCGGGAACGAGCTAGAGCAAGTCGCGGCGAACCTCCATGCTGACTTTCCCCAGGTCAAGGGCAAAGCCCTTGTGCTGGTCTATCCGAGCGGCGGGCTGCTGCCGATACGGGCCTGGCCGCTGGAGCACTATTTCAAACTGTGTGACGTCCTGCTGCAGGAAGGCTACGCTGTGGGCGTGATCGGGCTGCCGGCGGACAAAGCGATCGGACAGGCCGTCGTCACCCATTGCCGGCATCCGAGCTGCATTGACCTGACCGGCTACACCGATTCGGTCCGGCACCTGCTGGCCTTGTTCCACTGCGCCTCGCTGCTGATCACCAACGACGGTGGGCCGGGACAATTCGCGGCGCTGACACCGATCCCCACGATCGTGCTGTTCGGCCCGGAAACGCCATTGCTCTACCGATCTCTGGCGCGAGACTCCTTCTGCTTCCACTTGCCGTTGCCGTGCTCGCCCTGCCTCACGGCCTACAACCACCGCACCTCGCCCTGCGACGGAGACAATCAATGCCTGAAGCGGATTGCGCCCGAGCAGGTGCTGGCCAAGGCGCGCGAGATGCTTGGCCGCAAACCATGCTGAGCGCCGGGGCAGCCCACTCGAAGGGGGCCGGCCTGCCCCTGTTCGCCTACGCCGTGGCCCTGCTGCTGGCTACCTTCACCTACTTCTATGGCCTGGGCAGCGATCACATCCCCAAAAACGGAGACGAGTTTCCCTACGCCCATGTCACGCGGGTCACCGCGGCGAGCGGGCACCTGCTGCCGCTCCGCGCCGAAATCGAGAGCCTGCGCAACACCAAGCCGCCGCTGCTCTTTTGGCAGGGCATCGCCTCGACCAATTGGGCGCGGAACTGGGAGCTGTGGCGGCTGCGCTACCCGAGCGTGATCTATACCCTGCTCACCGCGGGCATGGTCTTCCTGCTGGCCTCAAAAACCTCCCAGACCCGGGAAACCGGCTGCCTCGCCGCGCTCATCTTCCTAGCCTTCTTCAGCACCTATCGCTATGGGCGCCCCTTCCTGACCGATGCGCCGGATGTCTTCTGGCTGTTCCTCCCATTCTTCGTACTGCTGTATTGGGACGCGGCGGCGTTCGAGTCGCCGGTGCTGGTGCCCGTGGTCCTGGGGCTCGGGATTGGCCTTGGCTTGCTTTATAAGTCCTTCGCGCTGGCGGTACCGGTGCTGGCGGCGGTCGCCTGGTGGTATTGGCAATACCGCCGCTACGACGTGGCCACGTTCCTGACGCGCGACCTGCTCAAGATCATCCTCATGGGCTGCATCTCGCTGGCGGTGTTCCTGCTCTGGTTTGTGCTGGACCCCGACCCGCGCGCCATTCTGCGTGAATTCATCCTCAAGGAAAACGCGGCGAAGTTCGACGCCGGCGGAGGGGGCTACGTGCGGACTCTGCTGTGGGGCGGCTCCAGCATTTGGAGTCTCGCGCTGGGGTTCCCCCTCGACGCGGGCTTGCTCGCGCTGCCGGTGGCGGCGTTGTTCTGGTTTGCGTGGCGGGGCCGGGCGGAGCTGAGCGCCGCCGAGCGGCGGCTATGGATGTGGGTCATCGTCATCTTTGCCTTCTTCAGCCTGCCGAGCCAGCGTTCGGAGCGCTACCTGCTGCCGGCGATGCCGGCCGTCGCCATCCTGTGCGCCCTGAGCTGGGAACGCATCAACCGCAAGCTGTTCGTGATCAGCCATGTCGCGGCGGGCCTCGTGCTGGGGGTGCTCGGCTACCTGTCTTTCAGGCTGCAGCAGGGGGCGTCCACCGGCGCCGGTGTGCCTGACGGGCAGCTCTACGGGGCAGGCTTTTGGGTGCTGCTGGCGGGCGCGGCAGCATTCGTGGTGGTGTGCCTGCTCAAGCCCAGGCTCACGCGGCCGGGCCTCAGCCTTGCCGGCGTCCTCCTGTTTCTGTGCTTTGCCGCCTTCCTGCGCCCCTTTGATGGCCCGCTTGGCCGCTACGGCAAGGAGGCCCGGGAATACGCCCGCGGCAAGGACGTCTGGGTGCCGGTCAACTTCAAGGCCAAAGAGGAAGGCTACGTTTTCCTGCTGCCCGGCGCGCGCGTCCATCCTTACACCTACGACCGCAGTCTGACCGTCGCGGAGCTGAGCGTGCGTTACCCGCTATGCGCCGTGCGCTTGCCGATGAACACCAACACTCCGGCAGCGGGCAAGATCATCGGACAGCGGCTGGACCTGGGTAGCCGCCACACCACGGCGCAGATCGTCGAGATCCTCAAGGGCAGGGTCTTCGAGCACCTGTTCCTCAAGGAGTTGCTGCTCGAAGCGCCGGCGCGCAGATAGACATGACACGGATTATACGGATGACCACGAATCTCTGGTATTCCATTCGGGCAAATCCGTGCAATTCGTGTCTCACTAGTTGCGCTTGACTCTCGCCAATCTATCGGCGACATCATCATGCACTCCGGCATGAACCAATTTCAGCGTATACCGATCACGCGGCCGCGCATCTGAACCCGGCGCCGCTGCCGGCTCCCCTCATCCAAACCCCACACATGACCCCAATCAAAATCGCTCTGTTGCGCGGCATCTGTCAGACCCCCGCCTATGCGGCCTGCGAACAGGGCTTCTTCAAAGCCGAAGGGCTCGATGTGGAAGTCGAGATCGCCGCCACCGCCTGGCTTATCCCGCATAAGCTCACCACCGGCGAATGCCAATTCACCGTCATGCCGTGGACCCGCGTAGCGGTGGCTGCCGGCCACCCGTTCGTGTTGCTCGCCGGCTCGGGCTATGAAGAGGCCGCCATGGTCATGCGGATGGGCATCACCGAGGCACTGGTACGCCGGGTGGCCATACCCCTGCGCGGCGGTATCAAGGACCTCACGGCCATGGGCCTCATCCGCTCGCTGGGTTGGAGGGATGTGGAGATTCTGCGCCAGCCCTCCGGCGACGGCGCCATCATCGCCTTCTTCGGCCAGGGCGTGGACGCCGCGTCCATGGTCGAGCCGTACGCCACGATGATGGAGCACCTGGGGGCAGGACGGGTCATCCGCCGCACGGGCGACCTCTGGAAAGGCGCCCCCGGCTGCTCGCTGACCACCACGGTGTCGTACAAGCAGCGCGAGCCGGAGGTCGTCGCTGGCGTGGTGCGGGCCTTTGCGCGCGGCGCGACCTTTGTCCGCCGGCATCCCGACGAGGCGGCGCAAATGGCCGCGCGTTACATCGGCATCAACCCGCGCTTCATTCGCGCCGCCCTGGATAAGAACCAGCCCAACCTGGACGCCCTCCGCAACACCGCCGCCATGGACCAGATACTCAAGCTCATGGCGGACCTGGGCTACGTCCGGGGCCCCAGTTCAGGCTTCGCCGACCTCTCCTTCCTCGACGCCGTGCAAGCCCAACTGGCTGGCGCAGCACCCCGGGCCGCCCGCGGCTCGCCCCGTCGCGCCGTCGCCCGGGCTTGAGCCCCGCACAGCTTCCGGACGACCGCCAAGCACGCAAAGTGCACGGGACCAGCAAGCATTCGGCAAACCCGTGCCCACCGGCTTTATCGCGCACGTCAACGGACACCTTATCGCGGCGTATGGGGGATAAAGTGATCGATAAAGTGCCCGATGAGCGGATTCGCCGAACCTTTACCGGGGCAACAGGCATCCAGATTTGTAACCTACTATGTCCGAGGCACTTCTGAGCACGCCGTCCAGCACCCCTCCGGTACCCCTCCACATGCACAAGCTGGATAACATTGTTATCTAGCTTGTGCATATGGGGAGGTACTGGAGGGGTACCGGGCCGATAAGGGAGCAGAGCGTCAGGCCGCGTGTCTCCGCGAACTCTGTGGAGCCTGCGTTAGGTTCGGTCTCCTCGTGTGCTTCCCCGGGGTGGCGGATGGCGTGCCACATCACGGACTCCGGCAGAGCAACCCATGAGCACATAACACGTTCTCTGTGCTCAAGTAACAGAAATCTGTGGACCTATACGAGGTGAAGGGGCTTGAGACGCAGAACGTAATGCTTCAGCACGAAGCGGCCCGGGTAAGCCTCCGACGATGCGCCTATCGCCAAGCGGGGGTCCAGCGACCGCACCATCGGCTCGAAGAGCAGGGTGCCGGTGAAGAACGGATCGCGAAGGACGACGACGCTGTTTGGGCGGGCGGTGGCCACGACCCGGGCCATGACTTTGCGGCGGGGCGCCGCGAAGGGGCCCCAGTAGA
>DATKNZ010000082.1:0-2869 GCA_035541055.1 Candidatus Acidiferrum sp.
GCTCATCACGCCGATGCGGTCGGACATCACCAGTGCCTCGTGCTGGTCGTGGGTGACGAAGATGAAGGTCATGCCCAGGCGCTTCTGCATGCGCAGCAGTTCGATCTGCAGTTCCGCACGCAGCTTGGCATCCAGTGCCGAAAGCGGCTCGTCCAGCAGCACCACCTCCGGCTCGTTTACCAAAGCGCGGGCCAGGGCGACGCGCTGGCGCTGCCCGCCGGAGAGCTGGGCGGCGCTGCGGGTGGCGAACTGGCCGATCTGCAGCAGCTCCATGATGGCATCCACGCGCTTCTTGCGTTCAGGATTCTTTACCCCCCGCATGCGCAGGCCGAAGCCGATATTCTGCTCGACATTGAGATGCGGGAACAGCGCGTAGGACTGGAACACGGTGTTCACCGCGCGCTTATGCGCGGGTACGTCCCCCACGTCCTTGCCGGAAATGAAAATATCGCCCTCGTCGGGCGTCTCGAACCCGGCGATCATGCGCAGCAGCGTGGTCTTGCCGCAGCCGGAGGGGCCCAGCAGGGTGAAGAACTCCCCGGCATGGATTTCCAGGTTCACATGGTCCACGGCGGGTACGGACCCGTTGAAAATCCTGGTAATGCCGCGGATGGAAATGGCGCCGCGCTTGGGCGAGGGGGCGGCCGTGGCAGCCGCTGGGCTGGTGGAGGTAGACATCAGGCGCCTGTAGGGCTGGCTGGGTTAAGGATCTCAGTTCCGGTCGGCTTGACGATCCACAGCACGCAAAACCCCTAAATTGTTGACGGCCAAGTGTGGCTTACGGCCCCTTAACCCGTCAAGAATAATTGGATGATGTTTTTCGTGCGGTGCATGTTTTTCGTTGCGCGCGCGGGCATTGCCCGCGTAGCATTGTTGAAAATCCTAAACGTGCGGGTGATAAGGGGATCATGTCAGCAGCCCTTCAGAACGATGAGATGTCCGACGATATCGGCACCCGGCTGAAGCTGGTGCGGCAGATTTTCGGGCTGACACAACGCGAGTTGGCACGCCGGGCCGGGGTGACGAACGGAGCGATCTCGCTGATCGAACAGAACCGTGTCAGCCCGTCGATTTCCTCGCTGAAGAAGATTCTGGACGGCATTCCGCTCTCGCTGGCGGATTTCTTCACGCTGAACTTCTCGCCATCCGACAACGTGTTCTTCGCTGGGGAGGAGCTGACCGAAATCTCCTACGACCCGGCGATTTCCATGCGCATGGTCGGTCGCAAGGTGAAGGACCGGACGCTGCAAATGCTGCAGGAGACCTACCAGCCCGGCGCCGACACCGGTGACGCGATGCTCCGCCATAACGGCGAGGAATGCGGGATTGTCGTATCGGGCTGCCTCATCGTCACGGTTGGCGTGCAGGAGCGGCTGCTCAATCCGGGGGATGCGTATTATTTCCGTTCCGATATCCCACACCGCTTCCGTAACCCAGGTACGGAGCCGTGCGTGCTGATCAGCGCCAACTCCCCGCCGTCGTTCTAGCCATGACAAAGCATCTCACTGGCGGTTGCCTCTGCGGTGCCATTGCCTACAGCCTGGACTACGAGCCCGGCGACGTCGCGGATGTGTGCTTCTGCCGGGAGTGCCGGAAGGCGAGCGGTGCTGCGGCGCTGCCATGGGTCCAGGTGCCGCCCGGGCGTTTCCGCGTAACCAAAGGGGTGGCGCGGGGCTATGCCTCCTCGCCCCAGGCCATGCGCTGGTTCTGCGGCGATTGCGGCAGCCCGGTCTACATGACCGATAGCGAGGGCCGCTCCGTCGGTGTCACGCTTGGTTCGCTGGATGCTCCCGAAGCCATCCGCCCCACTGTGCAGGGCTGGGTGTGCGAGCGCGTCTCCTGGCAGGCGGTGGATGAGAGCTTGCCCGCCTATGACAAGGCGCCGCCCTACGATCTCTGAACCCGGCGGCGTCCCTCGGCGGCAACCACCACCGGCGCGGCCAGCACCAGTGCCACGACGTTCCAGATGATGAAATCCACGTTGCTGGGCCCTTCAATGACCATGTCGGCCAGCGCCAGCACCGCCAGGGTGATGCCGGCGAGCAGTTCTTCCCAGCCCATCTGCCGGGGCTTGTCCTTGGTCCAGAAGCGCAGCACCGCGGCGATGGCGGGGATGATGAACACCGGCATTGGGGCATCGCGGTAGCGGCCGCCGAAGACCAGCAGTGCCTCGAACACAGCGGCGGAAGCCAGGAAGATGAACCATAGGCTGTCATAGTTCAGGGGTAGGCGGAACCGGCGCGCTCCGGCCAGCACCATCGCCCCGGTGGTGACCGGCGGCAGCGGGCGCCCGGCGAGCAGGGCGTCGGCCCGGCGGATGGCCAGAACCGCGAACAGCGCCTGCAAGGGCAGGTTCACCAGCGCGTCCAGCCGCAGCCAGTTGTCGTAGAGCATCGGCAGCGTACCGGAGAAGGCCAGGGCGATGCCGTTACCCAACGCGAAGGCGGGCAAAGCGAGGCGCAGGTTGCGGAACCCCACGGCGGCGAACAGCAGCACGCCGGCCAGCGCGCCGAAGCCGGCGTACCAGGGCCAGTCCGGGGTCTCCACCACCGGGCCGTTCAGCGGGAATTTCGGCTGCCGGCTGGCGGTCCAGATGCCCCAATTGGCCCCGGCCACGCCTTCGTCCTCGTATTTCCAGTTCTGGTCGAAGGCTTCGATCAGGTTGTAATCCACGCCCTCCTGGTTCGCGAGGGTGACGAAGTGGCGCAGGAACACCGCCTCGTTGACACGCGACGGCGCCGCGGGGCCGCGCCAGCGCCCGCGCGAGGGCCAGCCGGTTTCGCCAATGGAAATCTGCTTGCCGGGGAAGAGCTTCTTGAACTGATCCGTGGTGGACTGGATTTCGGCCAGGGCGTCGTCCACGGAAAGC
>DATKNZ010000083.1:0-7786 GCA_035541055.1 Candidatus Acidiferrum sp.
GCGACCTGTCGCCCAACCAGAGGAGTTCGGGGAACTTGCCGATGAACTCGTGGTAGATCGGCACGAGCGTGCCGCCGTCGGACAGCGCGAGCGGCCTGTTCCTGACGAGTTCGCTCAGGTTGAAGAACGGGCTGAGCGTCAGCCGGCGGCTTGGAGACCACGTCAGCCCGGCGTCGGCAGAGGTCGTCAGGTTGAGGGAGCTGCCGGACCACCCGCCCAGCGTGATGGTCACATAGAGCAGCGAGAGGTTGCCGGCGGCGTCTGAGAAGATGACGGGGTTGCCGACCTTGCGGACGGCGCGGTGTAGGTCGCGCGAAGCCCGGGCGGGGCTGATGAGCGGGCGGGGGCGGGTCCAGGCTGACGCGCCGGGCTGCTGAGCCGCGAAGCAGATGGCCACATCGGTGGCGCCCTCGCGTGAGCCGGCATACCAGGCGGCGGCGAGGCGCCCATCCGGCAGTTCGCAGATCGAGGCCACGTGCGACATGGGCCTGGGCGAGCCGGGGTTAATCAGTTCATTGGTGAAGAAGGGGCTTTGCGCGTCCAGCGGCGCGTGGGCGGGCGACTCGGGAGCAAGAGAAGGACAAGAGGCTTGGTCCGCCTTGCGCAGCAACGGCAGAACGTTCAGGGCGACGGCTACTGCGATCAGCAACCACCGCGCCCCGGTGCGGCTCATCGGCCGGCTGTCGCAAGGGCCGGGCCGTCCCAGCAGACGAGCACGTTCGTGCCGGTCGGGGGCAGCGGCTTGGGGGGATCGTTCTGTATGTGCAGGCCGGGCAGCAGGAAGTCCAGGGGCGAGATGGACTGGGTGGCATTGATGCCGCTGCAGCCGCAACCGACAGCCGCGACGAGCAAGAGCAGCCAGCCGCAATGGGTCCAAGTAAAGCCTGGGGCTCGGAGCATATAGCTTTCCATAGATTATCCAACACCAGCTATGGGGAATCAACTCTATTTTAGTGATCGTTCCTCTGATGCCCGGTTCATCTCTCAACCCTTACAGCCGCTTCCGTCCTGGCGGGGACGGCCTCAGCCCCCAGCGTCTTGATCTGGCGCTTGAGATACCACCGCACCATTGCCAGGTCATAGAGGCCACGCCACAGGCGGTTCCAGACGCCGTATTTGGTTCGCCCGGCCACGCGGGGATGGTGCCTGACCGGCATCTCCCTGACTTCGGCGCCGGCGCCGTGGGCGAGGATCGGCATGAACCGGTGCAGGCCATCGAAGGGCGGAACGGCCTCCAGCACCGCGCGCTTGAAAACGCGCAGGTTGCAGCCGCTGTCGCGGAAGTCCACTCCCAGCGCGACCCGGCGAGCCCACCGGGCAACCGCCGAGGACATGCGCCGCACCTTTGTGTCCTGTCGCTTTGCGCGGACGCCGCAGACCATGTCGCACGCGGCCAGCTCTCGCAACATGGCCGGGAGGTCGGCGGGATCGTTCTGCAGGTCGCCGTCGAGCGTGGCGATGACGGCCCCGCGGCTGGCCTTGAAGCCGGTCCATAGCGCCGCGCTTTGGCCCCGGCTGCGCGCGTGGCGCAGACCGCGCACGCAAGGGTCGGCCTTGCCCGCCGCCAGGATGCGGTTCCAGGTGTCGTCGGTGCTGCCATCGTCCACCAGAATCAGTTCCAATGGCCGCGGTTCGGCGCGCAAGGCGTCCAGAATCTGCCTCGCCAAGGGCGCGACGTTCGGCCCCTCGTTGCGCAGGGGCACGACGACTGAGAGCTCAGGGTTCAAACTGCTGCATTAGCTCCGGCGGCGGTAGAGAAGTCAAGCGCAACCACGCCGGAGCGAATTCCGAAGGCCGAAACCCGAAGCCCGAAAGAAGCCGGAAGGCCGAAACCCGAAGGACCGCCTCTTATCGGGGTCCAGCCGCTACGCCCCTGATCACTGAAACCGTCGAGGAACCACGGCCACGGCTGTCAGCCGCCGGCAACGACCTTCACGATTTCGAGGCGGTCGCCGGGTTGGAGCCGGCGGCCCTGGAATTCGGAGGGAGCCACCGCTTCGCCGTTGTGCTCGACGACGACGCTCCGGGGCAGGAGTTGTTGGCCGACAAGGAAATCTTCGAGAGAGCAGGGGAGGGCCTGCTCAATGCGCCGGCCATTGGCGATGACGAAAGGTGCGTTCATCTAGGCCGTGAGCGCGGCGTCCCAGTCTTTCCAGACCGGCTCGTAGCCGAGACCGCGGATGAAGGCAGCGACCTCGTGCGGGGAGCGCTCGTCGGCGATTTGGAATTGGCCGGTAGCGCCGAGCCCGGCGGCGGCTTGCGTGGCCCATTCACTGGCGCCCAACTCGACCACCCGGCCACGCTCGGTGTGGTGGAGCTTCTCTTTGCCCGCGCCGGTGTAGCCGCCCGGCTCGGTGTGGCTGCCCGCGCTGATGAGCGTGACGCCCAGCGGGATCAGGCCGTTGCGCAGCTTCGGCGACTCGCGCGTCGAGAGCACCAGACCGACGTCGGGGAACATGAGCCGGAAGGCGCAGACCAGTTGCACGAGGCCACGGTCCGACATGTGGGTCAGGGGTTGGAAGTCACCGGCGCACGGGCGCAGGCGCGGGAGCGAGATGGTGAGTTGGCTTTTCCAGCAGCGGCGCAGCAGGTATCTAGCATGAGCGGCGAGGCAGATGGCTTCCGTGCGCCAATCGGCGAGCCCGTAGAGGGCGCCGATGCCGATGCGCTTAAAGCCTGCCGCGTAGGCCCGCTCCGGAGTTTCCAGGCGCCAATCGAAGTTGCGCTTCGGCCCCGCCGTGTGCATGGCCGCATACACCTCGCGGTCGTATGTCTCCTGATATACGACCAGGCCCTCCGCGCCGGCCTGAGCGATGGGCCGGTAGTCCGCCGTCTCCATCGGCCCCAGTTCGAGCGAGATGCTGGGCACTTCGCGGTGCAGCGCGCCCACGCACTCCGCCACGTAGCCATTGGACACGAACTTGGGGTGTTCGCCGGAGACGAGGAGGAGGTTGCGAAAGCCCTGGTCGAGCAAGGCGCGGGCTTCGCGGCAGACTTCCTCCACGGTGAGGGTGACGCGCAGGATCGGGTTGTCGCGCGAGAAGCCGCAGTATTTGCAGTTATTGATGCACTCGTTTGAGAGGTAAAGCGGGGCAAAGAGCCGGATGACCTTGCCGAACCGCTGCCGGGTGAGTTGCTGCGAGCGGCGAGACAGGGGCTCCAACTGCGCGGCGGCGGCCGGGGAGATCAGGTGGGCGAAGTCGTCGAGCGTCAGCTCGGCCCGTGCGAGGCTGGCCTGGACGGCGGACAGCGTGGCTTCGGCGCAACGCTGGCGCAACGCGGCCAGCGGCAGATCATTAAAGGTGGCAACAAAGCTCACAAGCGGAACTTAGCAAGGACGCCTCGAAAGTCGAGACTCAGCTTGCCAGCGCCGGGCGGCGCGCCTAGACTCCGAAATCTCATGACCGCGCCGGGCTGTGGCACAGACCTATTATTGGATGTATTGCTGGTTGACGACGACCGCAACGACCTCGCGTTGTTTGGAATGGCGGCTGAGCGGGTTGACGTGAATATCTGGCTCCAGACCGCCAGCAGTGCCGAGCAGGCGATCGACTACCTTGAAGGCAAGGACCATTACGCGGACCGCACGCTACATCCGGTGCCCGACCTGCTGCTGCTGGATTTGGTCATGCCGGGCATGGACGGCTTTGACTTCCTCGCGTGGCGGAAGAACTCGCCGCCGCCCGTGAAGGTGCCCGTGATTGTCCTCTCTGGCCTGGGCGAACGGGAGAAGACGGAGCGCGCGCTAGCGCTCGGGGCCGACAGCTATCTACCTAAGCCGGCGGACTTTGACGGCTGGAAGGAACTGGCGAAGACGGTCTGGGAGCTTGGGATCAAGCACGCCCGCGAGGCGCGGGCCCACCGGGCTGAGCAGAAGAGGCAGGCGGGCTGAAGAAGCTCGTCCTCGTCTGAAGTTGCGCCACGCGCCCCAGGGATGAGCCGCGTGGCCAAAATGCTTGCGCCAGGCATCTCTGCCTGGCGCGCTTGAAACCCACTCGCTTATCGGCGGTGGTCGCCACCGCCGCGGCGGGGTCCACGGTCGCCGCGGCGGCCTCCGCCACGGTCGCCCCGAGGTTCGCCCCGGTGCTCGCCCCGGTCGCCGTGACGCTCGCCGGCAGGGACGGTTTCACCCTGATCGTGACGCTCGCCTTCCTGGCCGCCGTCGCCCGGCTGGCCCCCTTCGGCAGGGGCGCCGCCCATTTGCTGGTCGCGCTCGGCCATGGCCGCTCGGCGTGAGAGCCGCACGCGGCCCTTCTCGTCCACGCCCAGGCATTTGACCCAGATTTCATCGCCCATCTTGACGATGTCTTCGGTCTGCTTCACGCGGAAGTTGGCCAATTCGCTGATATGCACCAGGCCATCCTTGCCCGGCAGGAACTCGACGAACGCGCCGAACTCCTTGATGGTCACCACCTTGCCCCGGTAGACCTTGCCGATCTCGGCCTCGGCCGTCATGCCCTGGATGGCGTCCACGGCAATCTTCATCCCATCGGCCGAAACAGAGTAGATGTTGACCGTGCCGTCGTCCTCGATGTTGATTTCGCAGCCGGACTCCTCGACCAGCTTCTTGATGTTCTTGCCGCCCGGGCCAATCAGCAGGCCGATCTTCTCCGGGTTGATCTTGAGCGTCGTGATGCGCGGCGCGTATTTGCTGATTTCGGGCCGCGAGGTGGACAGGGTCTTGGCCATTTCCGCCAGGATGTGCAGGCGGGCGACGCGCGCGCGCTCAACGGCCTCGGCCATGATGCTGTGCGGGATGCCTGGCAGCTTCAGGTCGAGCTGGAAGCCGGTGATGCCCTTCTCCGTCCCGGCCAGCTTGCAATCCATGTCGCAGAAGGCGTCTTCCCAGCCGATGATGTCAGTCAGGAGCTTGTAGCGGGTGATCTTATGCTGGTCGTCGCTCTCGGTGCAGATGCCGACGCTGATGCCGCTGACGGGCCGCGTGAGCGGCACGCCGGCATCCATCAGGGCCAGGCAGCCGCCGCAAACGGAGGCCATGGAGGTCGAGCCGTTCGACTCCATGATCTCGCTGGTGATGCGGATCGAGTAAGGATAGGTATCGAGCGGCACCATGGGTTCAAGCGAGCGCTCCGCCAGGGCGCCGTGGCCGATCTCGCGCCGGCCCGGCCCGCTGATGCGGCCTGTCTCGCCCACCGAGAAGTTGGGGAAGTTGTAGTGCAGGATGAACTTCTTCTCCTGCGCCCCGCCGGTGTAGGCATCAAATTCCTGGGCGTCTTCGCCCGTGCCGAGCGTGCACAGCGTCACTGTCTGGGTTTCGCCGCGCTGGAACAGCGCCGAGCCGTGGGCGCGCGGCAGGAGGCCGACTTCGCTGTAAATGGGACGCACGGTCACCAGGTCGCGGCCATCCAGGCGCTTGTCCTGGTTCATAATCAGGTCGCGCACGGCCTCCTTCTGGATGTAGTAGAACGCGTCCTTGAGCACGAACTCCGTTACCTTCTCCTCGCCAAACTTCTCGACCAGCTTCTTGCCGATTTCCTCCGTCAGGGCGGCTACGGCCGCTTCGCGGGCGAGCTTGCCGGGCGTCAGGAGGGCGGTGACGATGCGGTCGCCGGCCAGCGTGCGCGCTTCCTTCAAGATCTCGTCAGGCACGATGTTCAAGGTGATCTGGCGCTTGGGCTTGGCCATGCGCGCGGCGAGGTCCTTCTGGAGGGCGATCATCGGCTGGATGGCTTCCTGCCCGAACTTGAGCGCGGCGTTGAAGTCGGCCTCGGTGATCTCCTCCGCCGAGCCTTCGAACATGACCATGTCGGTCTCGTTGCCGACATAGACCAGGTCGAGGTCGCTATCGAGCATTTCGGTGTGGGTGGGGTTGGCCACGAACTGGCCCTTGATGCGCCCGACGCGGACTGCGCCCAGCGGGCCGGCCCACGGGATGTCGCTGACCATCAGCGCGGTCGAGGCGCCGAGCACGGCCAGCATGTCCGGGTCATTCTCGCCGTCGGCGCTCATGACGATGCACTGGACCTGAACCTCGTTGTACCAGCCCTTGGGGAACAAAGGGCGGATCGGGCGGTCAATGAGGCGCGAGGTGAGGATTTCCTTCTCGGTGGGGCGGCCTTCGCGCTTGAAGTACCCGCCCGGGAACTTGCCCGCGGCGGCGGCCTTCTCGCGGTAATCCACGGTGAGCGGGAAGAAGTCCTGGCCTTCCTTGGCCTTGCTCGCGGCGACGGCCGCCACGACCACGATGCTTTCGCCCATTTGGACGGTTACGGCGCCGTCGGCTTGTTTGGCGAGTTTCCCGGTTTCAACAATAACCTGCTTATCCCCTACGGGGGCAGTGGCTTTCTCTGACATATAGTACTATCCCCTCCGCTGTCCCCGAGTAACTTCAGTGAACTCCGAAGGCTTTCGGAGCTGAACGAAATCGCCCGGGACAGCAGAGCTTTCTATTACGCGATGGTTTAGTGGACCATCAGGCCGTTCGCGTTTGCCGGCCCGATGACATCGGAAGCTTGTAGGTGGGAGCTGCGCCTCGCGGACTCCGGAGGCCCGCCCCCGGCAGCGCCTACTTGCGCAGCTTGAGCTTCTTGGTGATCGCCTGGTAGCGATTAACGTCGGTAGTGTGCAGATAATCCAGCAAGCGACGGCGCTGTCCGACCATCATCAGCAGCCCGCGGCGGGAACTGTGGTCCTTCTTGAACTTCTGGAGGTGGTCGGTCAGATGGTTGATCCGCTGCGTCAACAGCGCAATCTGCACATCCGCCGAGCCGGTGTCCCGCTCGTGGAGCTTGAAATCACTGATCGTTTTCGCTTTCGCTTCCATACTTTCTACGCAATCCAACTCACTCTTCTTTAATATAATTGCCTAAGGTAATGACTGTCCACGAGCGTGTAAAGCCCTTTTGGAGGCTCAGATAGAGCAGGGGCGCCTTGGGTGGGCCTTTCGGAACCCCCGAGGGTGCCCGGTGTGTCTCCCATGTGGGTCGACCCACATGGGAGATACACCGGGCACCTTCCGGGGTCTCGAAAGGCGCAAGCCGATCACCCGGCGGGGATGGGCCGGCAGTCGGAGGATTGCCGTCATGCGGCGGCTGGGTGCTGTTGGCGGTGCAAGCCATTGCGCCATAGCTGCTTAGCCCGTTGTGGTCTGGGCTGGCGCCACAGCGGCCTTTCTCAATGGCGATATCGGGGCGAAGGATTCGGCCCGCCGCGGCGTGTTTCTGGATGAAGACACTGAGTTAATGGTAACGCATATATGAGAACGACCGCCTGCACCGTCCTTTGCCTCACAGCACTCGCATTAGCCCCCGCCCTCGCCCGGCAAACGCCGCCGCCCGTCAGCGCCCCGCCCTCGCCGGCTCCCCCGGCGCCCGGAACCACCCAGTTCAGCCAGCGGCTGCAGAACATCATCCAGCGCGCCGGCAGCGACTCCCATGCCGAGGCCCCGCTGACGCGGTTCAACCTGGACTTCCCCGGCGGCACGCCCAAGGACCTGGTCGCCGCCATCGAGAAAGCCATGGGGCGCCCCTTGAACGCTATCATTCCCGAGGAAATCGCCTCCACCAGGCTCCCGGCGCTCAAAATGAGCGGGGTCACCGTCGCGCAATTATTCCAGGCTCTGACCGCGGCTTCGCGGCGGACCCAGGCCGTAATCAACAGGGGCGGCGGGTTCGGTACCATTTCAACCTAAAAGCCGCAGTTAGGGTTTCATCCACTGCGACACAGGACAGTCTGCGCGAACCATTCCCCTGGATCAATCGGCGTCTGGAACGCCAGCAGGCGCAAAAACTGCCGCTGGCTCTCTAACTGCGGCGCAGTTGCCTGC
>DATKNZ010000084.1:0-6460 GCA_035541055.1 Candidatus Acidiferrum sp.
GCCCCCTTATGCTGGTTGAGCAAGGGAAGTTCGACCGTCGCCCCGATCTGCCAGTCGCTTTCGCTGGCACTCCCTGCGTTCCACGAATAGCCCGGCGCCAGGTGGATGTCGGGATATTGGCGGGCCACCTCCAACTGCAGCGCCGATTGGGCGGCGGCGTACTCGGCCAGGGCAGACAGAACGTCCGCCCGGCCCAGTAGCGCGACGCGGCGCACTTCGCTCGAAGTCAGCGCCGCCGTTCCCGCCGGCAGGGTGAGATCGAATTGCACTTCCACGTCCTCGAGGGCAGTTGCGGGCAGCCCGAGCGCGCCTGCCAGCCGCGGGCGGGCTTCGGCGAGCACACGTTGCGCGTCGGTCAGGTCAGCGCGCGCGCGGATGAGCGCCAGCCGGGCGAGGTTGAGCTCAGCCGAGGAAATAGCGCCGGCCTGGAGTTGCTGCCGGAGCCGGGCCACATAGGCTTCGCGCAGGTCGGCTTCGTGCTGGAGCAAGCCCAGCCGACGCCGTGCGGCGACAAGGTCGAGCAGCACAGCCCGTACCTGGCTGCGCACCTGCCAGGCGGCCGTTGCGACCTTAAGGCGGGCGGCTTCCGCCTGGTGCCGCGCCTGCTCGGTGCGAAGGCGCCGCTTGCCGGCCGTCTCGATGGGCAGGTCAACTACCAACCCCGGTATCCAGGGATTTGCTTCGGGCACCGGCTCATGGATGAGCGACCACGTGGCGGTGGGATTCAGCCATTCACTGGCGGTCTTGACGCCTCCCGCGGCGGCGCGCCAATCCGCGCGGGCGACCTCCAGGCTCGGATGGTAGTAGAACCCCGCGAGGGTGAGCATGTCTAGCGTCCAGGGGCCGGCTGGCCAATTCGTCAGCTCACGGTGCAGGTTCGTCTCCAGGAACGTTTTCAGTGCGGGACTGTCGAGCGAACGGCTCTCCAGGCGGGTAGCCGTTTGCGCCGGCGAGATAGGCTCCGAACGAAATCGCGCGCATCCCGCCAGCAGGCCCAAGGCAGCAATGGCCAACGCAGGCTTCAATGAATTGCTAATGAATGGCACCCGCCCCGCGAGAAAGCAAGACCCAGGCAGATTCATCTCGCCCGGTGAACAAGGCGTCCAGTGCCGGGCTAATTCATGGCGAGCTGCGCTGTTGGAAGTCGCTGGCGCTGACGTGGTAAGCCTGGTGATGTTGGAATAAATCAAGCATCTTGCGGTATTCCTCCAGCATTTGAGCATTCCCGGAGGCCTCGACGAGGTCGCACGCGTTCTGGGCCGTGCTGATTGCTTCCTCGAACTTGCCGGCCTCGGCCAGCGCGGCGGCGAGCGTGTTCAGGAAACTGGGGTCTTTGAAATGTGTAAGCTCGCAGGCCCGGCGGGCCAGCGGGACGGCCTCGGCACCGTTGCGCAGCGCGGGGTCGGCCGCCACCGCAAGTATCCGGGCGAGGTTGTTCAGGCAGACAGGAACATCCTGTCGTTGCGCCAAAATCAGGCGGTACTGCTTGGCTGCTCCGGCAAGCTCACCCCGCTTCAGAAGTTCCAACGCCAGCCGCTCCCGCACCATAGCGCGCGCGTTCGGGTCTTTTGAATTTGCCTCCAGCGCCGAGTAGAGTGCCGTGACGGCATGGTCGTCCTGACCGAGACTAAAATACAGCTTCGCCAGCCTAAGGTATCCCACGAAGTTATTCCGCGGGGTAACGTCCACGACATGTTTGTACAAGGTCACATCATCACGCCAGAATCCCAACTGATGCCGGGTATCCACGCCGCAGGCGACCAGGCAGGCGCATCCCAGGCAGACAGCAGCCGTCCGAAATACCGGGGACCGCGCGACGAGCGCCGCACTCCCCCATACGAGGACGATGAACAGCCCGATGGAGGGCAAATAGGTATAGCGATCGGCCACTGATTGCAGCCCGACCTGAACAATCCCAATCACCGGCAGCAGCATTACCAGGAACCATGCCCAGCCCACGAACAACCAGGGGTAGGCGCGCCGGAAGTGGATTCCAGCCAGCAACAACAAAGCGAGCAGCAGCAATGAACCCAACGCGGCAGAGATGGGTGGAGTGGCATAGGATAGCGGATAGTAAACTGCCAAGTGCGCGGGCCAAAACACCTTTCCCAGGTAGAGGCTGTAGGACACCAAGGCATGGAGACAACGTCCGAACAGGGTGGTGTGTTCCATCGACCCAAAGGCATCGCCTTTGCCTTGCGCCCATAGGGTAAGCAGGCACGAGGCGAGGCTCGCGAAGACGAACGGGATTTTCTCAACCAATAGCGGACGCCATGCGGCAAGAAACGGTTTCCAGATGGGGGCTGAGGGGAACTCGATCCGCGCGAGCGGCCAGAAATCGAGGAGCAGCAGCACGAGCGGCACCGATACGAGCATGGGCTTGGCCATCAGCCCCAGGAGGAAAAGAGCCAACGCCAGCAGGTAGTTCCAGGTCGTTCTATGGCGCACGTAATGGGTGTAGGCCAGCAAGACCAGCATGAAGAAAAGGCCGCTCAAAACGTCCTTGCGCTCGGCGATCCAGGCTACCGATTCGACATGCAACGGATGGATGGCAAAGAATGCCGCCACAAGGAAGCTGCGCCAGCGCGCGCCGGTGACCAGGCAGAGCCAGAGGAAGAGCAGGGCGGTATTGGCCACGTGAAACCCCAGGTTCTCCCAGTGCGCGGTCTGGGCATCCAGACCGAACAAATCGCAGTCGCACATATGCGACAGCCAGGTGACCGGGTGCCAGTTGCCGGAATAAGCCGCGGTGAATGCCCAGAGAAGGCTGTGCCCGCTTATGCCCGAGCGGACGACCGTGTTATTGCACACGTAATCGTAATCATCCAAGCGAATAAACGGCATCGAGCCCACCGGCCAGAAGCACACCGCCGTGATCAGCATCAGCCCGGAAACCAGGAGGCTCTTATCTCGGATCAGAGGAACCATTTAGCGCATTTTGGGCACCGAGTCGCGCGCGCCTGCTTGTACTGGACCCTGCGGGGAGGAATCAGCCGTGGGCGGATCAGTGGTAATTCAGCTCTTTCAGGAACGGTTCCAGCCCGGACATATACGGTTCAAGGTATTTCTCGTAATTCCGCCAGCGCCCGATCGCCGTTCGATAAAGTGGCTTCTTTACCTCCGCTTGGGACGGGGAGTTTATGCGCTTCGTGCGCGCGTGCTCGTAGAATTTCAGCACATTATCTTCAAACCCCACGCCCAGAAAATCCAGCACTGACCGGGCCACCTTCGGCAGGTCCTCCACCATCTCTTCGTAGCGGACCTGCATCGCCTGGCGTCCCATGCGCGGGACCATCGCCCGCCAGAACTCCATCACATTGGCATATTGGCTCACGGTCCCGCCCAGAGTTAGGTAGGCGGAACTGACCGGCGTGAGCGTCAGCGATTGCATGAAACAGCTCATCACCACGTCCCGCGGGTCGCGCAACGCGACCAGGAACTTCGTCTCGGGGAAAACACGCACGAGGACCGGGACCATGACGTTCACGCCTGGATTCTTGTCCACCAGCAGCCGGTTGCCGATGGGTTGCCGCAGGTACATTTCCGCGCAGCGGAAATAGCTCTCACGCAACTGGCAGAGCAGGCTGGGCGGAGCCGAGTCCAGCATCTGAAAAATACCCGCGCCGGCTGGGAAATCCCGCCCCATGGGCCGGTATATCTCGTCATGGATCAGTGTAGTCTCTTCAAGGCTGATGATGTCGCTGTGCGCATCGAGCACCTGTTCGAGCAAGGTGGTGCCGGCGCGCGGGTGGCCAGCGAGCAGGGCGATCCGCCGCGGGGGTTGGAGCTTGCCGGCGGCCGCACGCCATCGGTCCAGGATAGCGGTGGTGATGCATTGCGCCATTTCGAGATTGAGCTTTTGCATCTGCTGGAGCGGAGCGGCCAAAGGCCCGGCTTGGGTGCGTTGAATCGCCTTCCCTTCCAACAACGCGTTCATGGCCTCGTCGTATTGGCCCGCGCCGTCCAGAATGCCCGCCAGATAGTATGCTGCGCGAACGCGAATCAGTACCTCAGCCGCGGAGTTCGCCACAAGCTCCCGGAATTGGGATTCCGCCTCGTTCATTTGGCCGCGCTGTTGCTGGATCACCGCTCGTCTAAGCAACACGCCTGGGTCTTTCCGGTCAATCTGGGCCGCGCGTTCGACCACTTCCGCCGCCTCGTCAGTCCGCTTGTCAAGAAGGTAGATGTCCGCCAGCGAGGTCAGCGCGCGAACCGAAACACCCTTCTTCTGGCTGGCGCGCTCGAGGTACCCCAGCATCGGATCCAGGTTTTTGAAATTACAAACTGCCGCCGCTTGCTCGAGAACTTCCACGCGCCCTTGCGAAAGCTGCAGCGCTTTCTCAAGGCAGCGTTCGACGGCGGGATAGTCGTAACGCAGCCCGTGGGCGCGCGCCAGGTCGAGATGGAGGCTCGGGTTGGACGGTTCTTTCTGGACTGCCTGTTGGAGCAAGCTGATGCTTTTCTGATAATCCTGCCGCGCCCAGGCCTCGCTGGCTTCCCGGCAAAGTCGGTCGACTGCCTTGTTGGGTTTGTTTGGCTGTTGCTGACTCATCTAAAACGGTGTCTGAGTATGAGGGTGGCGCCAGAAATGTCCATCAGGTTCTGCTGGGACGCGCTAAAGCCCGCAGAAAGCAGAAAGGCCGCCATTGCTGGCGGCCTTTGGGTTCATAAATCAGGACTCAGGATTTCCTGCGACGGAGCAACAGCGCGGCGAATCCGCCCAAGGCTCCCAAGGCGACGGTCGAGGGTTCAGGGATAGCGCCAAGCAGGATTTGGGCACTGTAGATATCCCCAGCGAGGCCGATGAGGCTGGTGCTGACGCCGTATCCAAATTCGCCAATGGCTATGGGGCGATTATAATCGTCCCCGTATTGGCCCTTCATTCCCGACCCCGCGCTGACGAGGGTGGGGTTGCTGCCGGTGGTGTCGATCAACAGGCTCGCGATGCCCACCGGATCGCTGCCGACCTGTCCACTGACGTTGAATCTCATGCTCACGTCGTACCAGGTATTCTGATTGATCGTGGTGGAGGCTACAACCTGCTCGTTTCCAACGGTCGAATTGTCGCTCGCATTCATGGTCATCTCCAGCGTCGCCGTACCACTGGCCGTCGTGACCAACTGCAGGGATTCGGTACCCGCGTAATCAATCAGTTTTTGGATGTGAGTAAACTGAGTAGAATCCGTTCCATTCCACAAGAAGTCAATGTTGTAGGTGAAACCGCCAGCGCTCAAGACTGCTGCATTGTTCAGCAACTGGTCGGGGGTAACCTTGATACCGCCAGCGGTGCGAGAAGGTAGATCCAGTGAGCCGGTCCCAGCCGCCGCCCACGATGGAACAGCCGTCGTTGAGTAGTTACGGGTACTGCCAGTCATGGCCCCGGTGTTGCTCGGAGTGCCCTGATCGGTCACGACCGTGCCCGTACCAGCCCATGACGCGGGGAAGTTGGCGGTAAACACATTTTGAGCATTCGCGGACGAGGCCGCCAGCCCGAATACGGCGGCAACCGCCGATATTGGTGTGAACGTTCTAATGGTAGGTTTCTTCATAGAAATGACTCTCTCAACTGTTCAGGTTTTTAGTTTATGCCGCTATACACGGGCGCTACGAGGCAAACCTTTGCCACGTACTGCTCTATCGTTCAAGGTGAAAAACATAAAAATGTGATGCCCCTTGGGAAGGCTGGCCCGCATCGTGCTGTCCGGCCCCGCATTCCGAGCCGAGCCGAATCCTTCCGAACCCACGCTGGCCGGCCAAGGTCCGCCCTTAACGGCTACCCGCCGGTAGACAAGGGGTAACTCGCCGCCTCTGCGTCCCGCCTGCCGTCCGCAGGTCCGGCCACCGCGTGGTGCTCCGGCGGGGGAGTCTCGCGCTCGGGCAGATTGGATTCCTCCATGCCGTCGGCCATACTGGAGCAGGAGGCGCAGACATTCGGGTTGCGGGAGCTGGCATTTGCCTCATCGTGCATGAGCTCGCCGCAACAGACACAAATACGCGGATTCATTCTCCTAGCTTGTATGATTGACAGCGGTGAAGCTCATGGGCGCACCTTGTGGACACCTGGCCCTTGGGCCTCCTCCTGTTCGGCTCACCCGGCGAGCCCTCCCCAGGAAGGCACCACCCCGGTTTGCGCACCGTGCCTTCACTTCAGTTCGTTCTCCTAAAACCCTATCCAGAATAACCCTTGTCCAACAAGAGAGCAACAAGTGTTTTCCCTGCGGGAGCAGCATTGCCTCTGGCATTGGGTCTCTAACCGGCTAGATTGTGCCTGGCACCAAATCGCCCGATGAGCAGCCCGGCCATTTACTACTTTGACAATAACGCCACGACGCAGGTCGCACCGGAGGTGATCGAGGCGATGCTGCCGTTCCTGCGCGATTACTGGGGCAATCCTTCGAGCACCTACGGTTTCGGGCGCCAGCTCGGCAGCCCTTTGGATGAGGCGCGGGCGCGGGTCGCC
>DATKNZ010000085.1:0-12305 GCA_035541055.1 Candidatus Acidiferrum sp.
TCCGAGCTTCATCTATCAACTGTACACCTGGGACCTGGAACCGAACGCCTCCCTGTTCGGCGCGCGCAAAGGCTGCGAGCCGATCCATGTGATGATGAACCAAAACAACTGGCATCTGATGGTCATCAATTCGACGCCGCAAACCCTAAGCGGCCTGACGGCCAATACGTGGGTGCATAATCTGGATGGCAGCCTCCAATATGCGCACACTAGCACCCTCACCGCCGCAGCCAGCAGCTTCACGGACTTGGGGCCCATCGCCTTTCCCAGCGGATTGTCGGCCGTGCATTTCGTCAAGCTGCAACTGTTCGATTCATCGAGCAATCTGGTTTCCGACAATTTCTACTGGCGCGAGAGCGCGCAGGACAATCTCCAAGCGCTCACTACGCTGCCCACGGTCACACTCAATGTGCAGGCGACCCAGCAACTGACTCCCAGCAACTGCCTGCTCTACGTGACCTTGAGCAACCCGGCCCCGGTCGTGGCCTTGATGACCCATCTGCAACTGCGCCAGGCCAGCTCCGGGCAGCGTGTTCTCCCGGTTTTCTATTCGGACAATTACCTCTCCCTGTTGCCCGGCGAGACCAAGGTCATCACCATTCAAGCCGCCACCTCCGATTTGAACGGCGATTTGCCGTTGCTCGCAGTGGATGGCTGGAACGTCACCGTCAACCCGTGTAGTTCGTTCGGCGGCAGCGTGGCCGTTATTCCAAATGCACCGGCTGAAGCCGTTAATGCCGCCTGGTCGCCTGCCTCCGCCGCAATCAGAATCAACTGCGGCGGCGGCCAACTCGGCTTCTACCAGTTTCAGAACAGCCTTACCAACTTTGTGGCTGACACCGATTATGACACTGGCTCCACCACAAGCACCACAGCGACAATCAATACCAGCGCGGCAAACGCGGCTCCGGAAATCGTCTATCAGTCCGAACGATACGGGACGAGTTTCACCTACGCGATTCCCGCATCAGGTTCAAATGTCGTGCGCCTGCACTTCGCCGAACTGAAATTCGCCCCAGGCGGACGTCAGTTCAATGTGGCCATCAACGGCCTGCAGGTGCTCACCAATTTCGACATTGCCGCGACCGGCGGTGAATCCAATGCCGTCGTCGAGAGTTTTATCGCCACCGCAACCGCCAACTCCAATATTGTGATTGCTTTTACCTCGGGAGCTGCCAACCAACCAAAAGTGTGCGGCATTGAGATGATACCAGTAACCCCTGCCGCGCCAACCGGCTTGAGCGCAACGGCAGGCAACGCGAAAGCCTTCCTGTCATGGCAGGCCGCTTCCAACGCGGCGAGTTACAATGTGAAACGCGCGACGGTCAGCGGCTCGGAAACGACGATCATCAATGTCACCGGCACGAGTCATACCGATGCGGGCCTGATCAATGGCAGCAATTACTACTATCAGGTGTCGGCCGTGAATGCGGGCGGCGAGAGCGCGAATTCCACCGAAGTGAGCGCCACGCCAAACGGAGCGCCTCGGTCTCTCCTGGCCAGCTTTAATCCGGATCGGGCGGCGCTATCGCTTTCAGCGACGAATGGCCCGGCCAACGGGACATATTATCTGCTGAGCAGTACGAACCTCGCCTTGCCGCTGAGCCAATGGACGCGGGTATTCACCAACACGTTCGATGGTGGGGGCAACTTAAATTTGGCCACGCACATTGTCGATTCGGGCGAGGCACAGGAATTCTACATCCTGCAAGTGCCGTAAAATGGCCGCAGCCGCCTCATGTTGTTGCAGGTTTTGTCTTTGAGCCTGGTTTGGTGTGGTGCGGCTGCCCCAGCGGTCAACCTGATCACAAACGGCGGGTTCGAGTCCGGCTTGCAGGGCTGGCGCCCTCTGTGGTGCAAGACCGACGGAGCGGGCGAGGTAACCCTGGACCCGTAAGTGTTTCGGGCCGGGAGCCGCTCTGCGCGCGTCGAGCATCACGGATCCGTGAGCTGGTGCTATGATCCTGAGCTGCGTAGCGACACTCTCCTGGCTCGCCCAGGCTGAAAACGACGTAAATTGCTGTCCAACAATTAGATACGAACGCAGGCAGCTCCGCATACTCGCCGTTGCCGCACCGCTACCCCACCGTTGCCTCTCCGTTACCTCCCCGTAGTACCTCTAATAGCCTATTAGAGGTACTACGGTGAGGTAACGGTGGGGGTATGGAGGTGTTGGCGCGCGGCAGGGGCGATTGGGGGAGGGCGGCCTCGGCGCCTGGCGCGGCCATGCAGAACGGGGTCAGGCCAGAGGTTGGTTGGGCGCAGGGATGGTTTGGTGGGAGATTCATTCAGCCCCAACGCCTCGTAGGTTTATATGATTTTCACCACCTGGCCCCCCTGAGGTAGCATGCAGGCCTGCTGCATCCCGCTATGCACCTAAGTGTAAGAGTGTTCGCGTCAACGGCAGTGTTGGCCATGTCATTCCGGCTTTTCGCTCAATCCGCCAGCGACCAGCTCGAGATGGCCACCCGTTCCGTGATCACCGGGGCGGGCTACCCGGAATTCACGGTGAATCCGCCAGGCACCATCGTGAATACGAAGAACGCTTGCACCGACTTTGGCCTGAGCCAAACCGGCAGCGCCTCGGCCAATTCCACCGCGATGGCCAATGCGATCAGTTGGGCCAACGGACAGTCTTCGCCTTGCGAAATCACCATCCCGCAGGGGACTTATGTGCTGAATACCGAAATGAATTTAGGCAGCCTGAGCGCCTGCTTGATCGACGGGCAGGGCAGCCAGTTCCTGTTCAACAGCACCAGTTCTCATCTGCTTTACCTGAACGGCGCGAGCAAGGTTCAAATTCAGAATTTGAGCGTGGGCTTTAACTGGACCAACCAGCCGGTGCAAAGCCTGGCCTATGTCCTGGCCGCGACCAGCAGCTACATGGATTTGCAGTACGTCTTCGAGGGCACCGGCCAGTTTCCCAACTGGCCCAATCCCCCCGCGAGCGCCACCGTCCATGAAATTGTCGAGGTGGCCAACACGGGTGGCGCCAATACGAATTTCACTTTTGCGTGCACCACCATGGGGGTGATTGGAGAACAGAATCTGAATCTGCCGCCGACCGCGCAAGGCAGCAACGTCTTGCGTTTCAACTTCAATGCCACCGGCAACGGGGTCAAAGCCGGGATGTACTGTGCGGTCCGTCACTTTGAATACGAGGAACATGGCATCGAAATCTACTCCAGCAGCGATGTTACCTTTAGCAACGTCAATGTCTATTCGACCCTGGGCATGGGTTACCAGGGGTGGTTCAACACGCGCCTCCAGGTCATCAATTCGAAGCTCACGCGCCCGCCGGTGGGCAGCGCCTACGATTACGGCCATTCCGCGCAGTACGGTTTTTCCGGCGCGGCGGACGGATTTAACATGGCCAACAGCACCTATGTTAAGTTCGAGAACAACGAGTGGGCCTACACAGGCGACGACGCCATCAACATTCACGACAACATTTGCTCCTCGACTGCCTTTAGCGCCGCCACCAACACGATCACCGTGGACCACACAGGCAGCCAATACCCGATGTACAGCGGCAACACCGTGGAATTGCACAACGCGGACTTGTCCCCGCTTATCGCGAACGGACAGCCCTGGGTGGGAACGATAGGCTCGGTCAACGGCGCCGTGCTCACCTTCAGCACGCCCCTGCCCGGCAGCGTGCCCAACGGCACGCTGCTCTTCAACGATAGCGAAGCCACGCACCATTACATCGTCCGCAACAACAGCATCCACCAGAACAAGGTGCGCGGCCTGCTCACCCACTGCGCCGACGGCACGATTCAAGACAATTCCGTCTCCAGCAACTATTGCAACGGCATGATGATCGCCTGCGTCACCTTCCAATACGAGGAGGGCTTCTGTCCCAGCAACATTATCGTCCGCGGCAACGTGTGGAGTCACAATAACATTCTGGGCAGCAAGAGCACCTTTTCCGGCTTTATGAACTCGGATGTGAGCACGTTCGGGGTGATTGGCGGCCCTACTCTCACGGCGTATCCCATCTGTCAGGACATTCTTTTCGAGTATAACACGATTGACTCCTCCCCCTACGCGGCCTTGCAGGTCAACTCCGCGACCAACGTGGTCCTTTATAACAACATCATCCAGGATCCCTGCCAGAAGGGGACCAGCTATTCTTCCGGGAGCGTCGAGTTCATCAATGACGGCAGCGTCGTCTCCAGCAACAACAGCCAGGTTGTCAATGGCAGCACCGGCCGCGCCAATATCTGTACCTCCTCCTGTGTCAACAGTTACGTGCAGACCAGCTTCGTCCCGCTAACCTTGCCAGCCGGCTGGACCAACGAAGACATTGGCCATGTTGACCTTGGGGGCGGCGCGGTGTATGCGGGGGGCACCTTCACGGAGGATGGCTCGGGGGCCGACATTTGGGGCACGCAGGACAGCTTCAATTACACCTATCAGGGCGCGAGCGGCAATTGCCAGATCAACGCTCAGGTCGCGAGCATGCAAACTACCGATCCCTGGGCGAAGGCCGGGTTGATGATCCGCAATGACGGGTCGCCGGATGCGCCGGAGGTCGGTGTGTTTGTCACGCCGGGCAACGGCGTGACGATGGTCGCGCGGACCAACACGACGGGCTCCAGTTACACTGTCGGAACGGTCGGGGGCTTGAGCACGCCGGTCTATCTTTCGTTGTCTCTCTCGGGCTCTGTTGTCTCCGGTTATGAGTCCAGCGATGGTATTCACTGGAGTTGGGTCGGGGCGGTCACCAATACGATGGTAGCCAGTCCGTATGTCGGACTGGCGGTGACCTCCAAAAACAATGCCGTGAGGAATGTCGCAGCCTTTAATAGCGTCACCAATGGCGGGGCCGCGCCTGCTGGCTTGGCTGCGGTGGCGGGGGATTCTGAGGCGATTCTTAGCTGGAATGCGGTGAGCGGGGCTACAAATTACCTTATCTCTTACGGAACGGCTTCGGGCGGCCCGTATGCCTTGGCCCAGACCAGCCCCAACACCACGGCTACTGTGACTGGTCTGACGGATGGGGTCACTTATTACTTTGTCGTCGCAGCGGTTACTTCCGGCGGCGTCGGCATGCAATCGTTTCAGGCCTCGGCCACTCCGCAGTCGGTGGCGTTTGGGGTGCCGACGGGTTTGGCGGCCATAGCGACCAACGGCGCGGTAGCCCTCACTTGGAGCAGCCAGCCCGATGCCACAAGCTATACAGTCTCCTATGGCGTCGTCTCCGGCGGTCCCTATCCGATGACGCTTAGCACGTCCGTGGCTTCGGCAGCGGTGGCTAACCTGCAAGATGGCGTGACCTATTATTTTGTCGTGGCCGCGGAGGGAACCAATGGTTCGAGCGGCAATTGCGCGGAAGTGGTGGCCACGCCGCTGGCTGTGCCCGGTGAATTGACGGCCAGCGCCGGGAACGCCACGGTGAACCTGGCGTGGAACCCGGTCGCCGGCGCCGCCGGCTACCTGGTGTCTTACGGAGCGAGTTCCGGCGGGCCGTATGTGTTCACGCAGGCGACCTCCGGGGCCTCCGTGACCATTAATGGGCTCGCCAATGGCACGACGAGCTATTTTGTAGTGATGGCCACGAACACCAACGGGGCCAGCGGCAATTCCTCCGAGGTCTGGGCCACGCCCGAGGCGCTGGACCCTGCCGCTTATAGCCATTCCATGGAAATCACCTTCGCCGGTTATAACCGAGCTACCTCGCTCACCAACTTTCCCCTGCTGGTCAATCTGGGCGCCAATATTCCCGGGTTTGCCTATGGCCAGTTTAAGTCGCCGGCGGGCTACGATCTCAGCTTTACCGATGCCAGCAATCAAACCTTGCTGAATTATGAGATTGACCAATGGAATACCAACGGCGTGTCCTCCGTGTGGGTGAGCGTGCCGTTGATTGCTTCGAGCCGCAGCTCGATCCTGGCCTATTGGGGCGACCCCGCCCAGACCAACCAACTGGTCACCTGCACCAACGGATCGGTGTGGACCAATTACGCCGCTGTCTTCCATTTCAAGGAGAGCGGCTTCCCTTATGTTGACAGCACCACGCTGCATCCGGCGACCAGCGGGACGGCCCCGGTGGTGACTGCCGCAGGGATGGTGGGCAGCGGCGAGGTTTTTAACGGGACCTCGCAGCACGTGGTTCCCGGAATCATCAACCTGGGTGACACGTTCTCGCTTTCGGCGTGGGTTAACCTGGACCCCGCCTGCACCAACATGCAGCCTATTTTTGACAGCGCCAGCGGCACCTGGAACGGCAACGGGGTGTTTCTCTACGTGAACGGCTGGAACACGGCCAACCAAACGCTGAATCTTGAGACCGGCGATGGCACCACCGGCACGACGGCGACAACTCCCGCTGGGCTGGTCAGCTTCGGGACGTGGCACAACGTGTTCGCATCGGTCAGCCGCACTGCCGGAACGGTCGCCCTCTATGTGGACGGGGCCAACGTCACCCCGTCGGGCAGCGCCACGACGGACTTTGCCAACGTTGCCCTGATGGACATCGGCCGCCTCACGAATGGGAACAATTACCTCAAGGGCAGGCTCGATGAAGTGCGCATCGATGCTGTCAGCCGTCCCGCCGACTGGGTATGGGCGTCATGGATGAATATCGCCTCCAACTCGGTCTTTGCCAGTTATGGGGCGGTGGCCGGCCTCGGCGCGGTCCAGCCGCCGTACCTGGCGATAAGCAGCAGCGCGGCCGGACTCGTCTTCACCTGGGCCGACCAGGGAGCCGGTTTCATGCTTTACAGCACAACGAACCTGACACCGCCCATCCAGTGGATGCCGGTCACCAATTTTATCACGCGGAGCAGCGGCCAGGAGTTGATCAGCCCGCCGACGAGTCCTCCGGCGGTGTTCTATCGTTTGCAGACGCCCTGAGGAAGGTGCAACGGGCCGGCCGACTGTTTCAGCTTTGACCACGAAGCCGCAGACGAAGGACAGGCGCCAGTTTCGCCCCTGGCCAGTACGGCCCATCGCCAGCTCGAACTCGCCGAGGGACGGCTCCGCAGCAGGCCCGTTTTTCTGCGCCATTTTGCTTGCCATGTTAACGGGCCTTTGCTTAAGTAGCGGCAAATTCAGGACAGCCTATGCCGCTGTGATGCCGTAACAACAACAAGCCGGCGAGCAGAACCGTAAAGGCTCTCCATAAGCCGCGGAGATCATATGAAAGAGCAATCAGGCCAGGAACCGAAGCACACGTTCACGCCCGAGTCGCAAACCCGCCTTTTGGCTTATACCACAGCCGCCGGCCTGGGCGCCTTCTTCGGCGGCCAGAACGCCGAGGCGGCGCCTGCTCTGTCCCTGGGGCTGGCCCCGTACCCGCATACGCTGGTGCCCGGAATGGGCACGGGCTATTACCACAATTACTTCTACTTCGACGTGGATGGCGACGGGACACCGGATTTCAACCTCGGCGTGAACAGCCGGCGCATCGACATCAGCGGCTACGGGCTGAACAAGCTGGTGTTGAACCCCTCCTCTAATGGATACGTGATCCCCTGGACCGCCGGCTCAACCGTCAACAGCGCCACCGGCACGGCCCCCACTTACCACCGGTGGCTGGCGAACACGAGTTTTGTGAACCCGGCCTACGACTTTAATAACTTCAGCCATGAGGGAGCCATGGGGTTCCAGTTCACCAGCAGCATCAGCGGCAGCCTGCAAACCTATTTTGGTTATGTGGATCTTCAGGTGAACGGCGATCCCGGTAGCTTCACGGTGACCGTGGACGACATTTACTGGGAGACGGTTCCGAACACTGGCATACAGGTGCAGGCGGTGCCCGAGCCGTCGTCGCTGGCGCTGCTGGCGGCGGGCGTCGCTGGATTGGCTCTGCGCCGCGCCCGGCGTGAGCGTTCCGCCTAAAAGCGCATAGAAACCTGGATTTGAGGGGCGCCGCCATCGCAGCCGCGGCGCCCTTTCGTTTCATGACAGGCTCAAGCAAAGAGAACCCGACCGGCGGCAAGTTGCTGTTGATCGGCTGGGACGCCGCGGACTGGGAGATGATAGACCCGCTCATCGCCCGGAACCAGATGCCCGCGCTCGCTCGGCTGATCGCCGGCGGCGTGCGCGGCAACCTGGCGACTTTGCAGCCGGCGCTCTCGCCCATGCTCTGGACTTCAATCGCCACCGGCAAGCGGGCCGACAAGCACGGCATCTGCGGCTTCACCGAACCTCTGCCCGATGCCAGCGGAATCGGCCCGGTGCGGAGCACCTCGCGCAAATGCAAGGCCCTCTGGAACGTCTTCAGCCAGGCTGGGCGGAAGACGAATGTCATTGGCTGGTTTGCCAGCCATCCCGCCGAGCCGATCAACGGCGTCATTCTGAGCGACAACTTTCTCCGCTCTGGACCGAAAGGCGGCACGTGCGAGTGCCTGTCACCGGGCACAGTGCATCCGCCGGAGCTGGCGGCGACGGCGGCGGAATGGCGCGTCCGAGCGGATAGCCTGACAGCGGAAGACCTTGTCCCATTTATCCCGCGCCTGGGAGAGATTGATTTGGACAAGGATGACCGCCCGCTCAAGCTGGCGCGCCGCTTGGCGCGGGCTGCCAGCGTCCAGGCCGCAGCGACCGCACTGATCCAGACCCAGCCCTGGGACTTGATGTGTGTCTATTACGACGCCATTGATCAGTTTGCCCACGAATTCATGCCGTATCATCCGCCGCGCCTGGACGGCGTAACCGAGCGCGACTTTGACCTGTACCAGACAGTAATGGCCGGCTGCTACCGTTTTCACGACATGATGCTGCATGCTTTGCTGCAGTATGTGGACGCGAACACGACGGTGGTGCTCGTCAGCGACCACGGCTACGAATGCGGCCATCGCCGGCCGGCTCCGGGCGCAGGCAAGGCGGACCCGGAGTCGTGCCACCGCCCATTCGGCGTCGTCTGCCTCAAAGGGCCGAATGTCAAACGAGGCGAGCGCCTCTACGGCGCCTCCGTCCTGGACGTGGCGCCCACGATCCTGGCGCTGGCGGGGCTGCCGGTCGGCGGGGACATGGACGGGAGGCCCTGGGTGGAGGCGTTCGAACGGCCGGTCAGGCCGGAGCGCATCTTCAGTTGGGAAGGGGTTGGCGATGACAAAGCCGGTCTGCACACGGCCAAGGACCGGCAGGACCCCGCGGAGGCTGCGGCCGCCATCCAGCAACTGGTTGACCTGGGCTACATCGCCGCGCCCGGCGAAGACGCGCAGAAGAACGTGCGCGACACGATCCGCTGCAACAAAACGCACCTGGTCCGCGCTCTGCTGGGCACGCCCCGGGTCAGGGAAGCTGTGCCGCTGCTCAAAGAGCTGTGCGCGGAAGCGCCGAAGGAAGCGTGGTATCCCTTGACGCTGGCGCGCTGCCAAATCGGGCTGCGGCAATTGTCCGAAGCGCGGGCCCTGCTCGAGGGCTGCGCTCCGGCCACGCGGGCCCTGCCTGAAGTCCAACTGCTGTTTGCCGAACTCGCTTTTGCCGAGGGAAACGCCGCGCTGGCCTTGAGCCATGTCGAAGCCGCGCGCCATGCGGGGGCCGATCGGCCTTTGATCTGCAACCAGGTCGGTCGCGGGTACCTGCAACTCCGCCGCTGGGACGACGCGGCCGCGGCGTTCCGCAAGTCGCTGGAAACCGATCCGGACAATCCAGCGGCATTCGATGGTCTGGCACGAGTGCACTTGGAGCAGGGCGAGCCGGCGCAGGCGGTCGAGAAAGCGCTGCTTGCCGTGGGACTGATTCACCATTTCCCGGAGGCGCATTTTCACCTGGCGACCGCGCTGGAGCAGTGCGGCAAACCGGAGGAGGCGATCGCGGCCTATGAGACGGCGCTCGGCATGGGCTACCAACCGCAGCTCACTCACTCTCGGCTGGCTGTCCTCTATCGGCCCATAGATGCGCGAAAGGCAGATTTGCACCAGCGTGCGGCGCAGCCGAAGAAGCGGCGCATCTATCGCGCCGACATTAAGTCCAATGTTCCCCAGTAGCCCGTTCGTGACTGTCGTGTCCGGACTGCCCCGATCCGGGACCAGCCTGATGATGCAGATGTTGCAGGCCGGCGGACTCGACCTGCTGACGGACGGACGGCGCATGGCGGACGAACACAACCCGCGCGGCTATTTCGAGTACGAGTGCGTCAAGAACAGCCGCGCCGATGTGACCTGGGTGGCGCACGCGGGCGGGCGGGCAGTCAAAGTCATCCACATCCTTTTGCGCCACCTCCCCGCCGACCGGACCTATCGTGTGGTTTTCATGCTTCGCGACCTGCGCGAAGTCCTTGCCTCGCAGCGCGCGATGCTCAACGACAGCGGTCGAAGCGGGGCGCTGATCACGGACGAGAGGTTGGCCGACGTTTTCGCCAGGCAACTGGCGGAGGCTCGGCAATGGCTGGCGGGGCAGGCGAACTTCCGGGTCTTGTACGTAGAATACGGCGACGTGCTGCGCCAGCCGCTCAAGGCGGCGCAAAACGTTGCCGCTTTCCTCGGCGGCGAGCTGGATGCCGCCGCCATGGCAGGCGTGGTGGACCGGGGGTTGTACCGGCAGCGCCTGAGTTAACGGCGGACGCGGTAGAACTGCGTGCCCCCGGACGCGGTGGTATCGGCCTCGAACGTGCCGGGGCCCGTGCTTTCCACCACCGCATTCGTATCGGGCGTCCAGAAGGCTGTCGCGCCCACGACCGCGCTCTGGTCAATCCCGAACTCCGTCGGATCGCCATCGGGGCAGCTAAAGCTGATTTGCACCGCGCCCCCTGGCGTGGCCGTGATCCCGGTGATCAGCGGCGGCAGCGGCAGGCTCTGGAAGTTATCAATGTAAATATGATTCGTGCCGTAGCCGCCGGCATTCTCGAAGCGCACCCGGATGTCAATCACGTCCGCCAGGCTGAAGGCACTGTTGGTCTTGACAACCAACTCTTCGGTGGCTGCGGGAGTGAACTGAAAATCAAAGGTCTGGAAGTCGGTATTGGTGAGCACCGGTTTGAGGGCCGGGATGGTGCCCCAGATATTGCCGTTGGCCTCTTCAAACACCCCAACCACGTACGTCGGCACAGGCGTCGGCGCATCAATCCGCAGCAGAACGCGGAATCCGGCCGGCGCCGCGAGATTCGTCACGGTCGGGAAATAGTAAGCCAGGTTGCCATTGTTGCCGAGGCGCCACAGCACCGGGTAATCGCCGCCCATCGAACCATCCACGCCGACAAAGTCAGCTATCATGTTATCGGCGGTGGCCGCCCCAAACCGAGTCCAGGGAGAGTTGGTTCCGACGTTAGGCCCCGTGGTGATCTGGGTGCCATACTGATAAGACGAGAAGTCGTCCCACATGACGGCTCGGGCGCTCGGGCACCACGACACGAGGAGAGCAGCGGCAATGGAAGTGCAAAATGGAAGTATGGTTTTCATAGAGCTTCGGACCATCCCGGCATTGGAGGCATAAGCGAAGCTTGGCAAACCAGCCGGATTGGGGTCAAGGCCCTTCGTTCAGGGCAGGGCCGCGGCCCGATAGAAGCATGGGTCCGGGGGCGGGCTCGTTGAATCGGCGAAGTTAATCACCAGGTTCGTGGCCAGCACTATACTCAAGCCCACCCAATCCATGAGGTTGCTCGATGAATAGAACTCGTAGCGCCGGTCGGGCTGAGCGTTGACCGCGAACCGGCCCGGGTTCGGCATGAAGCCGCTCAGCTTCGGCGGCGTCGGCGCCGCCAGTGGCACGAACTGGAAGCTCTTGATAATCACCTCGACTTCCTTGCTGTCGGTCGGCGCCATCCCGTGGTTGAGCCACAGGTTGAAGTGCACATTCTCATCCCCGCTCTGCGGCATGGCCAGCGAATAGGTCCAGTTGCTGATCACATTGGCCGGAGCGGGGGCCGGAGAGTAACTGCCGCGCTGGCTCTGGAAGGTGGCGCGATTCGTCTCCCAGATGAACAGGTGGGTGGAGTTGGTGAGCCCGGTCGGAACGGCATATCGCTCCACATGACCCGCCGAGGCCGGCTGCACGACAAACTGAGAATTATTGATATCGGCGGCGTTGCTCCAGCGGGAGCACTCGACATCTATCTCGCGGTCATTGTAAGCGGGGTCGTCGCTCCAGGTAAACAGCCCCAGCACCACATTCGGGTCAAGGTTGTCCACCCGCGAGTTCAGCTCGAACCGGTAGCTGCCATAGCCGAAGGTCCGCGCGCTCACCAGCTCCGCGCACTGCCATTCGTTGGATCGGTTGGTGATCCGCAAGTGAAGCTGCCCCACGGTGTCCACCCACAGGTTGTTCGTGCTGTCGGAGAAATAGTTCGGTCCAGGCCCAACCGTCCCCGTGCTTGATTTGACCCACCAGTCGTAACCGGAGAAGCTGACCCA
>DATKNZ010000086.1:0-5945 GCA_035541055.1 Candidatus Acidiferrum sp.
AGGTCCTGCTGCGCGCTATCGCGCTCGGCGCGGGTCTTCGTCAGGTCGGCATCCAGCTTGTCCGCGCGCTTGGTCTGGGCGGCAAGGTCGGAGAGGGCCTTTTCCTTTTCAGCGGTGGTGGCCTCCAGCGTGGCGATGGTCTGCTTGAGGATGGCGTTGGTCTTGTCCAGGGAAGACTTGGTGAAGTTGTACTTCGTTTGGAACTCGTGGTGCGCCTTGGTTTCCGTATCGAGGTCGGTTTCCAGCTTGGCGACCTTGGGTTTGACCTGCACAAAGTTTACGACCCCCACCGCAATGGCAGCAAGGATGGCAACGATTAAACAGATTCGAACTAGCATGGCTTGAGCTTCGAGCTAAATGTCTGCAAAAGTTTAGGGTTCTGGCTATATGGTGTCAACGCCCCAGTTGCAAAAGTTATGGTTGGAGGTCTGCGGCGGGCGCGGTAGGCTGGGCGCCAGTCGGCATGGCGTTTAACTGGAAAGAGTTCCTGGCGCGTGGCCCGGAGAGGATTGGAACCGAGGGCCTGCGCGTCAGGGAGTGGCCGTTCGAGGAGCTGGGCATCACGGCGGCTTACATCCTCATCGCCGGGTTGTGGTGCGTGTTTTCGGACGATGTATGCGATTGGCTCTTTGGGGCGCCGCTCAATTCGCCGGCCTTGCAGATGTTGAAGGGGATCAATTTCGTCACGACGACAGGGCTGGTGCTGTACCTGATCTTGCGGCGCAGTGCGCGCAACCGGCGGCTGGCCGAGGAGGCTTCCCGCCTGAGCCAGGAGCGCTTCGAGTCGGTGGCGCTGGCGACGACGGAGGCCATTTGGGACTGGAACCTGGAGGCCAATTCGATCTGGTGGAGCGAGGGCATCCAGAAGCTGTTCGGGTATCCGCCGGAGGACGTGTCCACGAAGGTCGAGTGGTGGCTGGAACGCCTGCACCCGGAGGACAAGGAGCGGGTCATGCGGACCATCCGCCAGGCCATTGACACCGGCACCCGGACCTGGGCGGGCTACTACCGCTTCCGACGCAAAGACGACACCTACGCTTCGGTGCTCGACCACGGATTCATCCTGCAGAACGCGGAAGGCAAGCCGTCGCGGCTGGTGGGGGGCATCCGCGATATCACGGAGCGGCGGAAAGCTGAGGAGGCGCTCAAGATGTCGCGGCGGCAGCTCCGGGCGCTATCGGCGCGGCTGCAGTCGGCGCGAGAGGAAGAGCGGGCAAGCGTGGCGCGGGAGATTCACGACGAGCTGGGCCAGATGCTGACGGCGCTTAAGATCAACCTGGATTGGCTGGAACGGAAAATCGGCGAGCGCGAGCAGGACCGCTCGCTGAACCCGCTGCTGGATCGGATAGTCGAATGCGAGGAGATGGCGGACGCGGCGATCGTGACGGTGCAGCGCATTGCGACGGAGCTGCGGCCGGGCATGCTGGACCATTTGGGCCTCGCAGCGGCGCTGCAACAGGAGGCGGCCGGGTTTCAGAAGCGCAGCGGGATCACCTGCGAGGTGCAGCTTCCGGCCGACGCGCCCAAGTTGCCCCGCGAAGTGGCCACCGCCATCTTCCGGATTTTCCAGGAGGCGCTCACGAACGTGGCGCGCCACGCGAAAGCCACGACCGTGCGCGCCCGGCTGGAGGCGACTGCCGAGCGCGTGACCCTGAGCATGGAGGACGACGGCCGCGGCATCCGGCCCGAGGATGTTTCCGGTTCCCGCTCCCTTGGGCTGCTGGGGATGCGCGAACGCGCGACAGTTCTGGGCGGTGATGTCGCCATCGAGCCGGTCACGCCGCGCGGCTGCCGCGTTACGGTGCGCCTGCCCCGCAAGCCCGGGGCGCCCAATTTGTGGGCCGAGCCATGACGCGCATCCTCATCGCCGACGATCACGAGCTGCTGCGCCGGGGGTTGATTTCCATTCTCGCGGAAGCTTTTCCGGACCTGTCGGTGGGGGAGGCCGCCGACGCCGCGCACGCGCTGGAAGCGGTCGAGAAGAAGCCCTGGGACGTGGTGCTGCTCGATATCAACATGCCCGGGCGCAGCGGGCTCGATGCCCTGCAGGACATCAAGCGGCTGCGCCCGCAACTGCCGGTTGTGGTGCTGAGCGTGTTTCCGGAGAAGGACTATGCCGTGCGGGCCTTCAAGCTGGGCGCGTGCGGTTACATCTCGAAGCAAAGCGCCTCGGGCGAACTGCTGGCGGCGATTCGCAAGGCGCTGTCCGGAGGCCGCTACGTGACCCCGATGCTGGGGGAAGTGCTGGCGGCGACGCTGGCCGGCGCGACGCCGGCTGTGCCGCACGAGATGCTGTCCAACCGCGAGCTGCAGGTGCTGCGCCTGGTGGCCCTGGGCAAGGCGCTCAAGGAGATTGCGGGGGAGCTGTCGCTGAGCGAGAAGACGATTGGCACGTATCGGCTGCGCATCTCGCAGAAGCTGGGCTTGAGCACGAACGTGGAGCTGGCGCGCTACGCCATGCAGCACAAGCTGGTGGATTGACGCATCGCTCCTATAACAGGCCTCCGGCCACGGGAATGGCCCCTGCCCACGAACGCCCGTTGTAAGCCGAAAGCCCGGTGTGGTTCCTGTGATACCCCGGTGTATCCCCCATGTGGGTCGACCCACATGGGAGATACACGGGGGCCTCGCGCTATACTGGCGGCGGCTACACCGCGCAGGCCCATGTGTAACTTACTGGAGCAGAGAGGGTTGGGTGATGGTGGCACTACGACGTGTGCGGATTCAGGCGAATTCTGGGCGCTAATTGTGCGGGAATCAGGAATCCCTTCAATCCCCGCATCCAAACTGGCTGTCCGGCATGGATTCGAACCATGACAAAGAGCTCCAAAGACTCTTGTGCTACCATTACACCACCGGACAAGACGGGATTAGACTAGCTTTGGAGCCGGACGGGCGCAAAGGAAAACGGGTCACCACGGACGCCTCGGCGAGGCGTCCCTACCGCCGGCCAGCATTGACGCCGCCGGGAAGCTGGAGAACAATGCCCGCAATCTCATCGTGCCTCGCATGGTCCATTCGCGAAAGACGAGCGCGAGGGTGGCCCCGTGCCCGGGGGCGCGCCCGGCGCTGACCAGCCGCGAGCGCTTCCTCAAAGCCTGCCATTGCCGCCCGGCGGACCGGCCACCCGTCTGGCTCATGCGCCAGGCCGGACGCGCCTTGCCCGAATACCGCGCGCTCAAGCAAAAGCACTCGTTCCTTGAGCTGGTCCAAACGCCCGAGCTGGCAGCCGAGGTGACGCTTCAGCCGGTGCGCCGGTTCGGGTTCGACGCGGCCATTTTGTTCAGCGACATACTGGTCGTCGCCGAGGGCCTGGGGCAGCCCTACCGTTTCCGGGAAGAGGGGGGCATCGAGATGGAGTTCCTGCTGAAGTCCGAGAAGGACGTTGAGCGCCTGGAAGTGGACGCGGTGAGCGAGCGGCTGCAGTACGTGACCGAGGCGCTGCCGCTGATCAAGTCCGCCCTGGCGGGGCAGACGGCGCTGATTGGTTTTGCGGGCTCGCCGTGGACGCTGGCCAATTACATGCTCGAAGGCGGCGGGGTCAGGGACTACACGAAGGCCAAGGCGCTGTTCCATTCGGAGCGGCGGCTGTTTGAGCGGCTGATGGAGAAGCTGACGCGAGCGGTGAGCGCGTTCCTGCGAGCGCAAATTGACGCGGGGGCGGATGCAGTCCAGATTTTCGATAGCCTCGGCGGGGTGCTTTCCGATGGCGAATTTGCCGGCGCTTCCGCCTGCTGGATGAAGCAGATTATCGAGTCCCTTGGGGGCAAGGCGCCGGTGATCGTGTTTTCGCGGGGCACGCACGGGAATTGGGCTGAGCTGGCGGGCCTTGGGGCGCAGGTGCTTGGCGTGGACTGGAATGTGCGCCTGGCCGAAGTGGCCGCCCGGCTGCCCGCCGGCGTGGCCGTGCAGGGCAACCTCGATCCGTTCCTGCTGACGACGAGCCCCGAGGCGGTGGTCGCGGACACCCGCCGCATCCTGCGGGAAATGGCCGGACGGCTGGGGCACATTTTTAACCTGGGCCACGGCGTTCCGCCCAATGCCGCGCTGGGCTGCATCGAGAGCCTGGTGCGCGCCGTCAGAGAATTTAAATGAGCATGCTGAAGGTAGATCTGGGGCTGGTGAAGAAGTACAACGTGCCCGGCCCGCGCTACACGTCGTACCCGCCGGCGACCCACTTCACGAACGAGATCGACCCACGAGCGTTCGTGGAGAGCATTCGCGCCAACAACCGGACGGACCGCGACCTGTCGCTCTATTTCCATCTGCCCTTCTGCTATTCGCTGTGCTGGTTCTGCGGCTGCACCACGATCATCACCGCCGACCAGAAGAAAAGCGCGGAGTATGTGCAATACCTCGAGCGCGAGATGGACCTGATGAAGCCGCTGCTCAACCCCAACCGGAAGGTGGTGCAGCTCCATTTCGGCGGCGGCACGCCCACGTTCTCGCTGCCGGACGAGATCCGGCGCCTTGGGGAACTGATCCATTCCCGGTTCCAGTTTGCACCCGACTTCGAGGCGGGCGTGGAGGTGGACCCGCGCCGGCTCAGCCGCGAGCACCTGGTGGCGTTGCGGGAAGTGGGCTTCAACCGCGGCTCCATGGGCGTGCAGGATGACGACCCCGTGGTGCAGAAGGCAGTGCACCGCATCCAACCGTTCGAGATGACGCGGCAGGTGGTGGAGTGGATGCGCGAGGTGGGCTTTCACTCGGTCAACATTGATCTCATTTACGGGCTGCCTTACCAGACGCCGAGTTCGTTTTCCCGCACGCTGGATGAAGTGCTTACGCTGAAGCCGGACCGGTTCGCCGTGTTCAACTACGCGCATGTGCCGTGGATGAAGCCGGCGCAGAAGATTCTCAAACCGGAGGTGATGCCTTCGCCGGAAACGAAACTGGAGCTGCTGAAGCTGACCATCGAGCGCCTCACCTCAGAGGGCTACGTGTACATCGGCATGGACCATTTCGCCCGCAGCGGGGACGAGCTGGCGCTGGCGCAGCGTCAGAAGACGTTGCAGCGGAATTTCCAGGGCTACAGCACGCGGGGCGGGGCGGACATCTACGCGTTCGGCATGTCGTCCATCTCGCAGGCGGAAGGCTTTTATTGGCAGAACTGCAAGGAGCTGCCCGCCTACTACGCCTCGCTGGACGCGGGCAAGCTGCCGCTGCACCGCGGCTACATCATGACCGATGAGGACAGGCTGCGGCGGACGACGATCATGCGCCTCATGTGTGATCTGGGGCTGGACTACGGCGCCATGTCAAAGCTCCTCGGCGTGAACTTTAAGGAACACTTTGCCCGCGAGCTCGAATCCCTGGACGACATGGAGGCCGACGGCCTGTTGCTGAAGACACCGCAAGGGGTGATCGTGACCGACCTGGGCCGGCTGCTGATCCGGAACATCGCGATGCGGTTCGACGCCTACGCCAACACGCGGAAGGAGAACCGGTTTTCGCGGACGATATGAGGGTCGCTAAAGCTCCAGTTCGCCTACAAGCTGCTCCACAGTCCGTTGATGGTGAGCAGCGACGTCCTTGAGTAATCCATGTAGCAAACCGACCTTGAGCGGCCGGTGGTTGGGGACCGTGATATGGTGTTCACCGCCTTGGCTTGTCGCGAGCCGCATGTGCGAACCGGTTTGGCGCTGAATCTCGTAACCCAGGCGCCTGAGTGCACGGGCCAGCTCAACCCCGTCGCAGTCCCGGGGGATTTTCACGCCGCGAGAACCTCGTCTCGGACATAGTGCAGCCTTATCACCTTAGGGGACTCAGGCTTCGCCTCGAAGTGGCACGCCACGGCATCTTTGACCATCCGGCGCAGCTCCTCCCAGTTCTCGCCCTGGGTGAAGATGCTGTAGCCGAGCGCCCTTGCCCAAAGGCCGCCTTCCTCGGCTTCCCGCACCTCGAAGATGATCTCGCTCATGGACTTAGCTTCCCAGAAGCCCTGC
>DATKNZ010000087.1:0-4689 GCA_035541055.1 Candidatus Acidiferrum sp.
TAACACGGCTTTCCCGGTGACCATCACCGCCCAGAACCTTACCAATGGCGTCGCTTCGGGCTTCGCCGGCCCGGTTGCCCTCAGCGCCGGCGCAACCGGAGCCGGTCCCTCCGCCACGATCATCGGCAGCCTGAGCTACAACTCATGGATCAGTGGCTCGGAAATGACGCTGGGCTATGCCTTCACCCCCAGCACCAACGTGCAGGTAATCGCCGTCCGGGGCTACAACACGGATAAGGTATCCATCTGGACCGATAGCGGCGTGTTGCTGGGCAGCCAGGCCGTCTCTGCTTCGGGCAGTTGGACGGAGTCAGCCATGGCATCCCCGGTCACTTTGTCGGCCGGCACCACGTACCGCGTGGGCTCTCATCTGCCGTCAGGCATGAACGGTTACTACCGCAGCGGCGGCTGGCCTACTACCTTCGCCAACGGCGCCGTCGGCCAGAACTTCTATTACTCCTACGGCGACGTGTGCCCCACGACGGTCCATGCAACCTCCGCAGGGCCGTTGGTGGACTTGCGCTACCAGGTTGTCTTCTCCAACTCCGTGGCCATCAGCCCCACGACCTCGGGCGCGTTCACGAGCGGCGTCTGGAACGGCAACATCACAGTGGCGCAGATCGCCACCAATGTCGTGGTTAAAGCCGACGACGGCTCCGGCCACGTCGCATTCAGCAACCCGTTCAATGTCGTTGACCCGAACGCCATGCCGCCGCGGATCACCACCCAGCCCCAGAGCCGGACCAATAACACCGGCGACAACGTCACCTTCAGCCTGGTTGCCGTCAGCGGCCCCACGCCGACCTACTATTGGCGCCGCAACAGCGCGCCCATCGCAGGCGCCAATTCCTCCAGCTATGCCCTCAGCAACGTCCAACTCCCTGATTCCGGCAGCCTCTTCTCTTGCGTGGTCAGCAACAGCTATGGCGCCGTGACCAGCCAGACGGCAACGCTGACAGTGACCTGCTCGAATGTCGTGCTGGCCGCCGTGCCGGGCGTAACGCTTAACCCGGGTGGCGCCGTCCGGAGCTTGGCGCCTCTGCCGGACGGCTCGCTCGTCTTCGGCGGCTCCTTCACGAACGTCAATGGCTTGGTCCGCTCCAATCTGGCCCGCCTCACCCCCACTGGCACACTGGACCCAACCTGGAATCCCGACCCAAATAACAGCGTCTTCGCGATCGCGCTCAGCGGGACAAACCTTTACGTCGGCGGAGCGTTCACCGCCATCGGCGGCACCGCGCGAAACTACATCGCCAAGCTCGGCACGGCTGGCGCCGGCACGGCAGATGACACATGGAACCCGAACGCCAACGACTGGGTGGTCGCCCTGGCGGCCAACGGCACTGATCTCTATGCCGGGGGCTATTTCAGCTACATCGGCCAGCAGAACCGCGGTTGTATTGCCAAGCTGGGCACCACCGGCGCCGGCGCCGCCGATGCCACGTGGAACCCCAATGCAGTCTTTACCGCCAACGATCCTGAGGTGGAAGCGCTCGCGGTCAGCGGCACCAACATCTACGCCGGGGGCTACTTCACGAACATCGGCGGGCTCACGCGCTACGGCATTGCCAGGCTGAGCACCACGGGCAGCGGCGCGGCCGACTCGACCTGGAACCCAAGCGCCAACAGCGAGGTTTATGCCGTCGCCGCAAACGGATCGGGCGTCTATGTCGCAGGAGCCTTCACCTACATCGGCGGCCAGAACCGGACCAACCTCGCCAAGCTCAACCCTGCCGGAACCGGCTTGGCCGACGCAACCTGGAACCCCAGTCCCGACAGCGCTGTGTATGCCATCGGCCTGAGGGGATTATGCCTCTATGTCGGCGGAACTTTCGCCAACATTGGAGGCCTGCCGCGGGGCGCCCTGGCCAAGCTCAGCACGTTCGGCACCGGCGCGGCGGACAACACCTGGGAAGCCGATTGCAACGGCGCCTCCTACGCCATCTGCCCCGGGAGCACGGCGCTCTTCGTGGGAGGCGCCTTCACGCAGGTTGCCGCACAAGCCCGGGCGGGGGTAGCGGCGCTGACCTTTGCTCCGCTCCGTTTGGCCCTGCCGCAGTGCCAGGCCGGCGGCCAATTCCAATGCACCTTATGCGGCGAGCGCTACCAGGGCTTCACTATCCTGTCCTCAACCAACCTCCAGAACTGGGACACAGTCATGACTCTGACCAACACCACCGGCTCAACCAACTTTACCGATACCGCGACCGGCTTCCAGCGCCGCTTCTACCGCGCCCAGCAGTTCCCCTGAGCAGTGCCGAGCGCCTTTTGGATTTGACCCTTTACAACGGCCATTGATTGAGCTTCGCTCCGGGCGTCGAGAGCACTATGAACTATAGCACGCGCCTTTTGCTGGGGTTACTTTGTGCCACGCAGGCCATGGCCGCAGAAAGCAAGATCATCGCGCCCGGCGCCACGCTGCAGAAACTGGCGGGGGGCCTCATTTTCGCCGAAGGGCCCGCCTGCGACGCCCAGGGCAACATCTTCTTTACCGACCAGCCGAACGACCGCATCATGGAATGGAGCGTGGACGGCAAGCTCACCACGTTCATGCAGCCCTGCGGGCGCGCCAACGGGATGTCCTTCGACTCCCAGGGCAACCTCTGGGCCTGTGCCGACGCCACCAACCAACTGTGGCGCATTGATCCTTCCGGCAAGGTGACCGTGGTCCTGAAGGATTACCAGGGCAAGCTCTTCAACGGCCCGAACGACGTCTGGATCAGGCCGGAGGGCGGGCTCTACATCACCGACCCTTACTACAAGCGTCCGTATTGGCACCGCGGCCCGAAGGAGATGGATGAATGCGTGTATTACCTCGCGCCGGACAACCAGACCCTCAGCCGGGTGATCGGGGATATGAAGCAGCCCAATGGAATCATCGGCACGCCCGACGGCAAGCTGCTTTACGTGTCGGACATTGGCGCGGGCAAGACCTACCGCTACCGGATTGAGCCGGACGGCTCGCTGGCCGAGAAGAAGCTTTTCTGCGAGCTGGGCTCCGACGGCATGACCATTGATAGCGCGGGCAACGTCTATCTAACGGGCCACGGCGTAACGGTCTTTGACCCGGCAGGGGCGAAGGTGGAGCACATTGACGTGCCGGAGTCATGGACAGGGAACATTTGCTTTGGCGGGAAAGACCGGAAGCTGCTGTTCATTACCGCCAGCAAAGGCATTTACGGGCTCCAGATGTCGGTCCACGGCGTGGGGAGCCAATAGGCGCTGCGGCGTTCAGTACCCGAGAGGCCGCACGGCCAGCACCCGGTAGTAGCGCATGGGCGCGCTGGAGTTGGCGGTCGTGCGCGTGGTGGTGGCCCCGTCCGGGGTGATCAGGCCCAGTCCGCTGTCGGTCCAGGGTGACCCAGGGCTCAGGCTCGCGCGCTCCTGCAAGTAGTAATAGCGGCTCGTCACGCTGGACCACATCACGGTAGCTGCTGTGCCCTCCGGCGTGGAGCCGAAGGCTGTAATGGCCAGCCGGCTGCCCGCGTTGTTCGGGTCCGTGCCGGCCAGATACTCCTCGAGGTTGCTCATGCCGTCATGGTCCGGGTCCGCATTGGGATCAACCCCGGTATGGCCGAAGTTGAGCAGCTCCCAGGCAACGGGCAGCCCGTTGGAATCCATAGCGCCGGGCGCGATGGTGTCGGTCTGCACTACGGCATAGCTGTTGCTGAGGCTGATCCAGCCGCAGTTGGCGCTCCAGATAGAGCCGGTCAGACGGCCGGTCTGCAGGTCCACTTTGGGGGCGCCCGTGCTTTCGAAGTTCACCCAGCCGATGTTGGCGCCGTAGGCATAGCCCCGCAGGTTGCCCAGGCCGTCCTGGTTGACGCCGAAGTCGTTGGCGGAGAGGTTCTGGTAATAAATCTGGTTGGTAGGCGCGCCGCTGCCGAGGTTGATCCAGCCGGCGTTGGCAGCGTAAATGTAACCGGAGCAAACGTATTCGCCGATCACGGCGCCATGGTTCGTGTCTGCCAGCCAGTCCATCCAGCCCAGGTTGGCGCCGTAGGCATAGCGGTTTGCCGGATCAATGGTCGAAGCCGCGCGGGCGGGCAGGGCTAGCGCGACCAGCGCCGCTATGAAGAGGAGTCTTTTCATGGCACGGCTGCGGAGGCGGCGCCTTAATGGATGAAGTTGGCCGCGGGATGGTTGGCGTTGGCGACTCCGGAGATGTCACCGCTGGCGGTGACATTGACGATAGGGCCCCAGCTATTGCCTGCGCCGATGCTGTAGCTCGTCGAGACATTGCCTTGCGCGCTGTTCCGAAGGACGAAGGCGTGGAGATTCGTCTGCACGACGAGCCCTACATAGTTCAAGTTCACCGTGTTGGCCTCGACCCGGCATCCCGGCGAGTTGGTGACGCAGATCCCCGCGCCCTGCGTCGGGGTTCCGAAATAGACGAGCAGCCCGTTAAAGGAGCAGTTGTTCTCGGAGATCGTCGCCCACCCGTTGTTATCGGAGATGATCCCAAAGACGCCATTGTTCACACAGGTGCATTGGCGCACGGTGCTCAGCAGGTTGGCATGGATGCCGGCCGTCCCGTTAAAGCTGGCGGTGCAGCCCAGAACCGTGGAGCGGTCGCCCACGTTAAAGCCATACAGAGAATTGCTATGCGCGCAACTGGATGCGATGGTGCTGCCCGTGATGATGTTGAACCCACTGCCGGTCACACTGGCGCAGGCCGAACACTGATTC
>DATKNZ010000088.1:0-4644 GCA_035541055.1 Candidatus Acidiferrum sp.
CCATGCAGGATGCGGGAATCGTCCTGGAAGGTGTGTATGAGGCAGGCCCTTGGCCTGCAATACCAAAACGGGGCCATGAACCCAGGGCGTTGGCCCTGGGCTGGTATGAAGCAGGCCTTTGGCCTGAAAGCAAAGCCGCCGGTGGCTCAAACCCCTTGGCTAGCACGCGGGTGGCGTGTATAGGGCTCCTCATATACAAGAGGCGCCCAATGGGCAAATCCCTCAACCTCCGAAGGATTCTGTCTTGCGCCCGCGCGGACCAGGCGTATCCGGACACTGCCCACTCCTCAAGTCAGTCATCTCCGGACTTGTCCCGGCAACCTCCCGGGCGAGGGCGCGGCGGAGGCAGGGAGAGGGGCGGGCTGGGCGCGGCGGACTGCCAGCCTGGCGTGCTCAAAATGGCGGTCCACATCCTCAACCTGCACCACCACTGAGTGGGTGACTTCACCGGCGCGTGGCGCTCGAAACACGGCCTGATCGTCCCACTTGGGCGACTGGCCCACTCGGGGGCTGGTGAGAAACACGCATCCCTGGCCGACCGCAAGCTGCGCGCCGTCCGGATTCCCCGGCGGCCCATAGCGGAAGCGCTCGGCGAATCCAAACGCCTGGCTGAGCCACTTGATCGCCTTGCCGACATTCGCGTACACGAGGACCGGGACCACGGGTCCTGGCGCAGCCGAACGATTCACAAGCATAGTGTTCTCTCCTTTTCGCGTGCACCGTCTCAAGCGGGACTTTAGACTCAATTCCCCGTCCGGGGCGCGGGATTCGGCACGCAGTCGGTGGCAAGCTGGAGCTGCACGGCCGGATCGGGCATCGAGCTGGAAGACGAAAGGCGCTCGGCCACCGTGGAGGCATCCCAGGTTTGCGCGGGGACGGTGACGTTTCGCGCGCAGGCCGCATCGTAGGCGAGCGGCGTCTGGACATAGAGACTATAGCTCGGGTCGGACCCTTCCCAGGTATCGCCGCCCACCCCGAATTCAATGGTGCGTGTTTGCGTGTCGCCTGTCTCCAGGTCCGTCACCTTTTGGGTCAGGCCGCCCTGCGCGACCGTCGCCGCGGGCATGAGGCGGATCGTCCGAGAGTTTTCGTCAATCATGCCTCCCACCCCGAGCGTGTTGAGCCCCGACATGCTGAGCGTGCCGGAACCCGACCACTGCTCGAGCTCCCTGCCCACGACTTGCGAGCCCGAGCAGACGTAGCTTCCCGTGGACAACGAGTCGGAGACGAAATTCGGGTTGAGGATCGGCTGCAGCGCGCCGCCGGGCGTCAGGCGTGCCACATGGAGGTCTGCCCGGATGCGCGGCTGGAAGGTGACCACGAGCGTGAGGCCTCCCTGGGAATAGGTATAGACCAGCGTGGGCCGGTACTCGGAGATGGTCACCAGGTTGCTGGGCTTGCCGTTCACGGTCACGCACACGTCGCCCAAGGCGCCATCGCCTTGCAAGGGCAGGTCACAGGTGATGGCGTCGTAGTTCGGCGTTTTGACCCACGATGCGATGGTTCGGGCGAAGCCACCGATCGTCACCGACCGCGAACCGGGGCCCACGTCCGGGCCGAAGATGCCCGAAATCATCACCTGTCCCGTGCCCGGCATGAGGTCGAGCCGGCGAATCCACGGAATGGCGGCCTGATCTTCCCCGCTGCCACTGCCCGCGGGGAGGAGCGACACCCGCCCGCTCACGTTGGTCTCCAGAAAATATCCGTATCCGCAGTTCTGGTCCTGGAAGAGCACGCCTTTGAACACGTTGCTCTTCGTCTGGCCCGGCTCCCGCACGCTGCCGGAGAAGACGCCGTTGGACACCGTCAGCGAAATCGCCAGGTGGTTGGTCAGGCTCACGTCAATGACCTTGTTGCTCGGAGTGAGGGTGAACAGGTTGGTCAAGGACAGGGCCAGCTTGCCGCCCTCGAAGACGAGCAGGCCGTTGGTGATGGCGACGGCCGGGGTGGTGGCATTGGTGGGGGCCGTGTAGCGCGCGCCCACGGCGTTCATGATGTTGGTCAGCCCCGCCGGGTAGCAAGTCCCCGCCTTGTCCTGCTTGATCCAGCTCGGTGTGCCGAACAGCCCGGGCGCAGGCACGCCCGGCTCAAAAGTCAGCCATGACCACAGCGAGCCTTTGCCGCCATACAGCGGCACGTAAACCGGCACGTTGCCCGCGGCCGAGACCGGCACCGAGACCGGCCCCATAGCGGTGCCGTCCGCGAGCGAACCGCTGTAGATTGCGTTCCCGCCGGCGTCCACGACTAACGTCAGATAGCTGTCGCCGAGCGACACCGCGCCGCCCAGGGTCGCGCCCGGGAGGTTCAGCGTGTACTTGCCCGTGTAGGCGGTCGCCGGGTTGGTGTGCGCATCAAACACCGCCCGGTCGGTCACAAAGTCCGCCACGGCGCCGCCGCTCACGGCGTTGCTGAGCCAACCGCGCACCTGCTGGTCGGCGAAGTGCAGGCCCATGCCCAGCACCCAGGCGTTGGTCTTCGGGCGGGAGACCACCTGGTACGCCGCGCCGCTCACGTCGAATTGGCCGGTGAACGGGTAGCTGTTAGTCCCTTGCTTCACGCTGCCGCTGTAGGTGCCGTTGGTCGCCAGCGTCAGCGTCAGGAAACCCGAATAGGCCTGCGCGCGGGTGGCTTGCTCCCACAAACCGTTGTAGCTGCCTTTCACCGCGATGAAGGGGTTGGGGATGATGTTGGCCTGCAAGACCATGTTGGATTGCATGGTGAAGCTGCACTTCTGCGTCGGGCAGGTGCCCCAGGCGCCGCCTGCGGCCGTCCAGACCCAGTTCGAAAGCACATACCCCTTGGCGGGCGTCACCGTGGTGGAGTAGCTCGTGCCGATCTGGAGCACCGCGTTGCTGTAGTTGGGCGACATGGTGCAAGGCCCGGTGGCCGACACCCGCAACGTGTCGCTCACCACGTAAACCATGCTCACGCTTTGCGTCGTGGCGGACCAGTTGTAATAAGCGTCCACCGCGCAGGCCTTGAAAACGTTTGTCCCGGGCGAAAGCGTCACCTGCATGGTCCAATTGGTCCAGCCGTTGGTCGTCGCCGGCTGGGTCCAGACTCCGCCCACCTGGCACCAGACCGCCTGCACTTGCCGGTTGTCATGGGCGGTGCCCTTCACGGTGAAGACCGCGTTGCTCACGTGCTGGCCCGAGGTCGGACTGGTGATGGAGATGGTCGGCTTGGTGCTGTCGGGCGTGGTGATGGTGAGCGTGTAGCGGTTGGAAACCCAGAGGCCGTTATTGTCGGTGACCTTGACGAAGAAAGTGGCGGTTCCGGCAGCGGTGGGCATCCCGTTGATCACGCCGCTCGTGCTGAGGCTCAGGCCGGCCGGCGGCATACCGGAGATCACCGACCAGGTGTACGGGCCCTTGCCGCCGACGACTCCCAGCGCCTGGCTGTAGTAAGTGCCGACGCTCCCGGGGGGAAGGGTGCCGCTGTTCGTGATCGTGGGACCCAAAGAAAAGAACTGCACGGCGGTGCTATACCCTCCGCCCGACGTCTTCGTGATGACCAGGCGGTCAATGCTCTGGTTCGGGACGAGCACGAACACCTCCTCGTCCAACTCGTCGCCCGAAGTGCCGGAGGTGAGGGTGCCCGCGGCGGCGTTCCAGATCGGCCACGTCGAGTCAGGGAGTTGCCCGGTGCTCCCGGAATACTGTTGGCCAACCCACCCGCTCAGGCTTACCGCCGTGTAGTGGGAGGAGGCGTCCACCGTGTAGGCCTTGATTTGGTACGCCTCGTCGCCATCCACGTCGGCGAGCAGGATGCGGTCGTTGGGCCCCAGGTGTGACAGGAAGTCAAACTGCAGTGAAGCGGTGTCATCGTCCATATCCATCTCCAGGTCGTTGATGTCACCGGGGATGCCGTCGCCGGTTGCATTGTTGGTGATGCCGACGAACCCCGTCAGCCATGACGGGTTATTGCCGGGCGAATCGCCGCCGAAGGTGTCGAGGTAAACGCTGTTCACCTGCCCGGAGAGCTGCGTGACCTTAAGATCGTTGTTCGCCTTGAAGCTGGTCACGAACGCCTTCCCGCTGTTCAGGACGGTGTCCGCCTCCTGCCCCGAGCCGTTGATCCAGTGTGCGACCGGGACGGTCTGCGCGGTGGCTGCGCTTGTGAGCAACCCGACGAGCAGGCCCGAACCGGCCACCGCTAAAGCACGGCGCGCGAGAGTTCGGACGGAGGGGGGGAGGTTCTGGCTATTAGATGTCGGTGTAGTCATGGTGCCTGTGCTGGTATCCTGTAAGACGCCTGTACCAATCGCTGCTACTCACCCCCGTTCTACCACGGCTGGAACGTATGACAAGTACAAAATGGAAGATCGCGGGGACCAGGCGCAAGACAAAATTCTCCTGGCCAGAATGAAGCAGCATTGTGGGCACAGTTGGAGACGCCAACGGCGTCATTCATACCAGCCCAGGGCACCCGCCCTGGGTTCAGGGCCCCCAAAGCCCTCTGGAGCGCTGAAGGTGCGACTCATCTCCTCCGGCCATGCAGGTCCCGGAATTCGTCCTGGAAGGTGTGTATGAGGCAGGCCCTTGGCCTGCAATACCAAAACGGGGCCATGAACCCAGGGCGTTGGCCCTGGGCTGGTATGAAGCAGGCCTTTGGCCTGAAAGCAAAGCCGCTGGCGGCTCAAAC
>DATKNZ010000089.1:0-3783 GCA_035541055.1 Candidatus Acidiferrum sp.
AGCACCAGCCCGTTCGCCAGCGACAGGTTAGGCGGGAGCGGCTGGGCCAGAAGCTGGTGGGTGAGCGGTGCGAACAGGTTGAGAAACAGCGTCGGGCACAATCCCAGGAACACGCAGGCCGAGGTGAGCAGCCCCATGCCGCCCAGCATGGTCGGGGAGGCTTCGTGCGCCTGCGCGGCGTGCTCGCTGCGCGGTTGGGCCAGAAACGTGATGCCGAAGGCCTTCACAAAGCAGGCAGCCGCCAGCGCGCCCGTCAACGCCAGCATGGCCCCGCTCAGAGGGAACATCAGCTTCACAAGGCTGGTCGTCGTGCCAAAGCCCTGCAGCAACGACTGATAGGTGAGCCATTCGCTGATGAAGCCGTTGAGCGGCGGCAGCGCCGAAATGGCCACGGCGCCCACCAGGAAGAAAAACGCCGTCTTCGGCATGCGCCGGATCAACCCGCCCATCTCCTCCATATTACGGGTGTGCGTGGCATGCAGGACGGCGCCCGCGCCCAGGAACAGCAGCGCCTTGAAAATAGCGTGGTTGATGGTGTGATACAGGCCCGCAATCAGCGCGAGCGCCGCCAGCACCGGGTGGTTCGTATGCAGGAACATTAACGACGCGCCCAGTCCCATCAGGATGATGCCGATGTTTTCGATGCTGTGATAGGCCAGCAACTTCTTCAGGTCATGTTCCATCAGCGCATAGAGCACCCCCAGCACCGCCGAGAGGGTTCCGACGCTCAGGATCGTGACGCCCCACCAGTTGGGCGGCGTGCCCAGGAAGTCGAACACCACGCGGACCAGGCCGTAGATGCCGGTCTTGATCATGACGCCGGAGAGCATGGCCGAGGCGTTGCTCGGAGCGACCGGGTGGGCGGACGGAAGCCAGATATGCAGCGGGACAATGCCGGCCTTCACACCAAACCCAGCCAGGAAGAGCAAAAAGGCGGCATCCCGCTGGCCCGCGGAGAGGTTGCCGCCCAGGTGGCGAAAGGCCTCGAACGAGTATGCCTCCGGCCCAAAGCTGCCGCTGGCCCGGCCGGAAGCCTGGAACAGCAGCAGGAAGCCGAGAATGATGCAGCCCGTGCCGATATGCGACATGATGAAGAACAACACCCCCGCCTTGCGCGTTTCGGCCTGCTCATGCTCAAAACTCACCAGCGCGTAGGCCGTGAGCGCCATGACTTCCCACGCCACCAGGAAGCAGACCGCGTTGCTGGCGGTGAATACCAGCGTCATGGCCAGCAATAGAGCGTTGTACCAGCCGCCCAGCGCCCCGACGCTCTTGCGCCCGTAGAAACCCTTCGCATAGCCAAACGAATAGACGGACAGCGCCAGCCCCAGGAACGAAACGATCAGCACGAAGAACGCGCTCAGCGGATCGAGGCGAAGGGAAAGCTGTAAGCCGGGAATGAGCGGCGACCACAGATCGAAGCCCACAGGCTCGGCGTTCGCACCGCCCTGCAGGGTCAGGAGGGCGGCCCCGATGCCGCAGACTGCGGCCAGGGCGGCCAGGCCGAACCCGGCCACGGTAGCCAGCCTCTCCCGCCGCAGGGCCATGACACTTCCCACCACCCCGGCGCCGTAGGCGCACAAGGCGAGCTGCAAGAGCGTAGTCGGACCGGCCAGGCTCATCCCCGGCGCAGTCTGACCTGTTCGAGCACGGCCAGTATGGCCTCGGTATTATCCGCGGCGCGGAGCGCGGCGAGCAGCTCCGGTTGCTGACCCAGCTTGGCGAGGCTGGCCAGCAGGTGCAGGTAGGCGGCCGCGTCCGTAGCGGGCACGGCCAACAGGAAAATGAGTTGCACAGGCCACGCGCCCCGGGCGCCCCAGATAATGGGCTCCGGCGTGCGGCCAAACGCAAAGTGCAGGCGCTTTACCCCGCTCAGGCGCGCATGCGGAAAGGCCAGCCCGCACTCGCACGCCGAGCCGGCCAGCAACTCCTGGTTGAGCGCCGCGTGATAGAACGGCAGCACGTCCGGCACGAACCCTTCGTGCTGCAGCGCCTGGCTGAGTTCATTCACCACCCCCGCGGTGTCTCGCTCGCGGAGCCGGGGCACGATCAGGCCCGGCTGCGTGTAATCAGCCAGGTTCGCAGGGGCAGCAACAGGGAGTGTCGCGTGAAGCGGCATGACGGCTTCGGCCTGAAATGGGGTTGGGAGCGGCGGAGATCGCTGCGGCAGCGTAGGCTCAGGCCGCGGGCACGAGCGCCCGTCGCCGGCGCGGCTTCGCCGCGGGCTTGGCAGCCTCGAGATGCTCCACGAACTGGGCCTCCGCGGGATCCGGCAGATAAAGGTAGCGGCCGCAGTTCTCACAAAGCTGGATATCGTCACCGCGCATGATCACGGTAATCATCCCGATCGGCACGTGCATGTGGCAGCCGGTGCAGGTTTGATTCCGCACGATCGCGACCCCCTTCTTGTCGCGCGCCCGCAGCCGGTCGTAATGGCCAAGGATAGGTTGAGGGATTTTGGCGCGCAGCTCGGCGACCTGCGCCTCGATCTTCTTCTCACCGGTTTCGCCAAACTCAAGGGCCTGGAGCTTCAGCAGGTTCTGTAGTACATCATTCATAACAGTAGAGAGACGACATTGACCAACCCGTGATCCGTGAGCACCCATAATTCTTGATAACACAGGTGACACGCATATTCAAGGGCATTAACCAATTAAATTCAAGGTTTGGTGATGGACGCGCGAGTCGCTTGCAGGATCCGCCCTCACGCCTGCGCGCGCCTGGCCTAAGAACCAGCGCCGTCATTCCTCCAGAACGGCGCCGGTTCCGGCCTGCAGCGCTCACGCCAAGGCGCGGCGCTGCCATCCCTTCCGACTAACGCTTGCGGAAATTGCGCTTGTTCGCCTTCGGAGCAGCGGGGGCGGCGGCGGCGCCGGCCTGCGGCTGGGCGGGCTTCACCGGGGCGGCGGCAGGCTGAGCCGCCTTCGGCGCGCATGAACAGGCACAAGGAGTCTGGGTAGCAGGTGTTGCGGTATTAACGTTTTCGCTCATATCATTTGTTTAGTTTCTATGGCTGCTTCTCTATTGGCAGCCGGTCCGCCTCTAAGGCAAGCGGCGTGCCAGCCCCACCGACGCAATTGTAATAGGCTGAGGTTCAGCGCGTTCCAGCATTGGAGCAATTCAGGCGTGCAGGGCGAAAAATGGGTTCAGTGCAGTTATTGCACCAGTGCAACGTCAAGGAGTGCAAGCAGTCTGCCGGCGGAGGACTGATGTAGCCCCAACGCCACGGAAATACAGCCGCGGAGGTTGCGGGCTGCAGTGGGAGCAGGAGGCGGGCAGACAAATTGCACCAGGGATGCGGCTTCCTTGGCCGGGAGATGGCGGAAACGTGCCGAGACTAGGTTTGGCACATCCAAAGCTAGATAAGCCGGCACAGGAGCGTTCCGTATGATGAAACCAAGTTTCTTGCAGCGCACCGGCGCACTTGAGCGCACGGGAGACGTGATCTTCACATCGTGAAACCGCGCTCACGTGGTCGCAAGTGGTCGGCAGCCGTCACTCAAGGGAGCGATGCCCTGGACCTGGAGCCTGGTGTCTTCAAGAAGGCCAACCCTCGCCAGATCGCTCTGTCGCTAAAGCATTCCGCCCAGCAGAGCACGCGGCGCAAGGCCTCGCCGTTTCAATCCGCCATGTCCATGCTGAACTTCTACATCAACCGTGCCGGATCGGGCCTGCCGGCCAGGCAGAAGGCCGTTCTCCAGCGTGCCAAGGATGAACTCCGCCGCGAGTTTCACCGCAGCCGAAAAGGACCCAGTCCTCCCGGCCGCCGCCGCTCACTCAGGC
>DATKNZ010000090.1:0-53428 GCA_035541055.1 Candidatus Acidiferrum sp.
TGCCGAACGGCAAGAAGGGGGCGGGGCTGTTCCGTTATTTGCGCACGCTCACCAGCTCCAATGGCGACAACCGCCGGGACGTCGTCGCCACGGTGTTTCGCGGGGTGCAGAACCGGATGGTCAGCGGTTACCTCCTGCGCGATGTCATCGCCACCGTGTTCAAGGGCGTGCAGAACCGGATGGTCAGCGGTTACCTTCTGCGCGACGTCATCAACAAGCTGAACGGCATTCACTTCACCTCCAGCGACGAGTTGCACACCCTGGGCGCTCTGTACGAGTCCATGCTCCGTGAGATGCGCGATGCCGCCGGCGATTCCGGCGAGTTCTACACCCCGCGCGCCGTCGTCCGCTTCATGGTCACCGTCACCGACCCGCGCCTGGGCGAAACCGTCCTCGACCCCGCCAGCGGCACCGGCGGCTTCCTGGTCGAAGCCTACAACCACCTCAGCAAACAGGTGAAGACCGTGGCCGACCGCAAAGTCCTGCAGGAGAAATCCCTCTTCGGCTGCGAGCCGAAGACGCTGCCCTACCTCCTCTGCCAGATGAACCTGCTCCTGCACGGCGTCGATTCCCCGCAGATTGACCCCGGCAACTCCCTCCGCCACAAGCTCACCGACATCGGCGAGAAAGATCGCGTGGACGTCATTCTCACCAACCCGCCCTTCGGCGGCGAGGAAGAGAAAGGCATCCAGGGCAACTTCCCCGAGGATAAGCAAACCGCCGAAACGGCCCTCCTGTTCCTCCAGCTCATCATGCGCAAGCTCCGGCGCTCCCTACGCTCCACGCTCCCCGCTCCCGCCCGTGCCGCCGTAGTCGTCCCCAACGGCACCCTCTTCGGCGACGGCGTCTGCGCCCGCATCAAAGAAGAGCTCCTGAAGGATTTCAACCTCCATACCGTTGTCCGTCTGCCCAACGGCGTTTTCGCCCCGTACACCAGCATCCCCACCAACATCCTCTTCTTCGACCGCTCCGGCCCGACCAAACACGTCTGGTACTACGAGCAACCGCTGCCGGAAGGCAAAAAGAACTACACCAAAACCGCCCCCATCCAGTTCGAGGAATTCGCCCCGGTGGTCGCTTGGTGGAGCAAGCGCAAGGAAACCGATCAGGCCTGGAGAGTCCCCGTCTCGGAGCTGCTGGCCGCCGGCTGCAACCTCGACCGCAAGAACCCGCGCGCCAAAGAAGACATCACCCACCTCCCGCCGGAACAGCTCGCTGCCAGCATCCTCCAGAAGGAGCAACGCATCGCCGAAATCATGGCCAACATCCAAAGCCTTCTCGAAAAGCACGGGAAATGAGTCAGTATCCGCAAGGCAGATTCGCCGATTTCGCTACAGAAGTTTGTCGCCCCGTCGCGCTTCAAACAGGCGTGCCTTACCAGTCGGTGGGGGTGAAGTGGTATGGGGAGGGCGTTCACGTCCACGAGACACGGCAAGGACACGAGTTCGATGCGGACAGATTCGAGATCCGCGCCGATGATCTAATCTACAACGACATGTGGGCGCGAATGGGCTCCGTAGCAGTAGTCCCAACAGAGCTGTCTGGCGCTGTAGCCTCAGCACACTTCCCGACGTTCCAACTTAACCGCGCAATAGTCGAGCCACGCTATCTGCATTGGTTCTTCAAGACGCCAGCATTCTGGGACGCATGTGAAGAAGCTTCGCGCGGCAGCACTGGGCGCAACCAAATAAAACGTAGGAGCTTCTTAGCGATTCCGATCCCCCTGCCTCCATTAGCGGAACAGCGCCGCATGGTCGCCCGCATCGAAGAACTCGCCGCCCAACTCCACGAAGCCCGCACCCTCCGCCACCAAGCCGCCGAAGAAGCCGAGGCGCTCCGCGCTTCGGCCAGCGCGAAACTCTTCACACCCTCGCTCGGCTGGCACACCAAACAGGTCGGTGAGTTCTGCGAGCCGCCGCAATATGGTTACACCGAGTCAGCGACGGAGGAGGCGGTCGGCCCCCGCTTTCTACGCATCACGGACATTCAAAACGGCCGCGTTGACTGGGAGGGCGTCCCCTACTGTCGCTGTCCCGAGCCTGCCAAATATCTGCTCAAGCCGAACGACCTCGTCTTCGCTCGAACTGGAGCGACGACCGGAAAGAGTTTCGTGATCCGAGACTGTCCGGAAGCGGTCTTTGCCTCCTACCTCATACGCCTCCGTGTACGCGACACGGTTTCCATCGAGTACCTCTACCACTACTTTCAGAGCCCGGGCTACTGGGACCAGATCGCCGACGAGAAGAAAGGAACAGGGCAGCCGAACCTGAACGGCTCGAAACTCGAGAAGTTGAAAGTCCCTATCGCACCCCTCCGCGAGCAACGCCGCATCGTGGCCCAACTGGACGCCCTGCAGGCGGAGGTGGACGCGCTCAAACGCCTGCAAACCGAAACCGCCGTCGAGATCAATGCCCTCCTTCCCGCCATTCTGGACCGCGCCTTCAAAGGAGAGCTATGACGCTTTGCTACGCATGAAGACATTCTCCCATTACGGCGTCGGGGTGAAGGTCCATGCGATCGAGCGGCGGCCAGATGGAGGGGTTGAGTTCACGCTCTGGTTCGCTGTCTTCTTCATCCCCATTTTCCCGCTGTCTTCGTGGTCCGCGGTCGCCATCATGGTCGCCAACAGACTCAACAGCCCGCGCCCCGATCAGTCTCCAGTTTGACCCTTTCTACTGCGGGAGATCCGTCAGAAGCTCCGGCCTCTGTTGGAGTCGTCTCCACACTCGCCAGGACCCGAAATCGGCTTCCATGTAAAGGAAGACGCCACCCATTAAGGGACCGGCAGGCGAGCCCGGGCAGTTGCTCAGCGGCGTGGCCCACGCCTGGTCCGGCAGCGGGCGTATTCCGCTCGGACAGCTTGCTCGGCCTGCTCTTTGGTGGGTGCGGAAGCGGGGCTTAGGCGGAGCCTCTTGGGGCTCGCAACCGGTCCCAGTATCCGTTACCTGTCGGGTTCCAGCTAACGCCGAAGCCCTGGAACCGACGTGTTCAGGGCGAGGGCCTGGGCTGGACTCTAGCCCACTGGCACCATTTCATTAACACCTCGTTTCAACGAGGTGTCCGCCAGCGGCGTGGGGCAGGAAACCGTTTCAACGGTTTTCCGGGCTGCCTTGGGTCTCCCCAAGCTATAGGCGTTGCTTCATAATCAATGAGAGGGACCTCCTGCCGGGCAAATTCGCGTGGGGCCGCGGCTATGGGGCGTTTTCTGTCTCGCATTCCGGGGTTGGGGAAGTGGCGAAATATATCGCGGGGCTGGAGGAGCATCATCGGAAGCGAAGCTTCGCGGAAGAAGTGAAGTTGCTGGTGGAGCGGTACGGGCTGGAGTGGCGGGGGGATAAAACCGTTGAAACGGTTTTACCGGGGACGAGCGCGCCGGGGCTCCCCCACCTCGTTAAAACGAGGTGTTAATGAGAGGAGGACGAGCGGGCTGGGGGCCCCACCACCTCGTTGAAACGAGGTGTTAATGAGAGAGGGACGAGCGGGCTGGGGGCTCCACCACCTCGTTTAAAGGACGTGTTAATGAGAGGGGGACGGGCAGGTTGGGGCTCTCCACCTAGCCGCTGATCAGCCAGGACGCCGCCCTTGACCAAGTGGCGGGGCTGCGGCGATGGGCGTACTGACGGCAGAGACTACTGGCTACGGACCAGGGAAGGGGTCAACCCGGGGGTCAACCCGGAGATTCCCGTCCGGGCCCAAGCCGCCAGCCCCCCGTGCGCACGGCCCGAATTCAGATCTCCGGTTTGACCCCGCCACGGAACGGATAACTTTTTCCCCGTTGATCAGTGCTAATGGGTGACGCCTTTCTGGCAGGCGGCTTCTATACTTCAGCGGGCTTTATGGGCCAACCGCGCGAAAAAACCGCTCCGGAAATGCCACCACATTGGAAACGTTGAAAAGGAACTCTCCCAATCCGTCGGCAGGGGCGGCACCGATATCCAACCAGTTGGTTGTGGTGAGGTTGGTGTTGGCCTGGATGGCGTAAGTGGCATTGCTGGTTCCAAGTCCTTGAATCTGCAGGACCCCGGGGCTGAGCTGTTGGATATTGGTGAAGCGAGCCGGAGGGTTCACGCGGGTCACAACCACATCATTAGCACCGGAGCCACCCCGATAGGTTATGGAAAAGTATTGGCCACCCGCTAAGAACACCGCACCCTCGGGCAGGCCGGCAAAGGTGCCGGCGATGGGATCGGTGCCGTCGTTGACAAGGATCAGGAAGGCCGCGCCCGGTGAGGCTGCGTAGCCGGGCTGAAGATTGAGCGTCGCGCCGTTCAGGCTCACGCTGCCGTTGACCTGCAGTTGGTCGTAACCGCTGCCGGGGATGGGACCATTCAACTCGGCCTGGAAAGCCGCGCTGGCGGCCATGTTCAGGTTGCCCTGAAGGTGAAGGATGCCGGGACTGTCACCCGGCTTGAGCACGCCGCCGTTCATGGTGACGCTGCTGATAGTGCCCGCGCCGCCGAGCAACCCGCCATTGACAGTGAACGAACCATCCGTGAAGGAACCATCCACCAACAAATTGCCGTTGCCCACGACCACCGTCCCGACGAAGGAGTTCATCGTTGTGCCTGCATAGATGAGCGTCCCACCACCTTCCTTGCTCAACGTGCCACTGCCGGCGAAGCCGCCGCCCAGCCGCAACGTTCCGCCCGACTCTACGTCGATTGGCACCGGGCCCGTGGTGGCCAGATCGAGATTGCAAACGTTGGTGCCGCTGCTCGCCTGGTTCGTGATACCTTCGGTTACCGTAATCGCGTTGCCGTAAAGCGTGTAATTCGTGCCGCTGAACAAGAGCGAAGCCAGCGACAGTCCTGCCGGCAGATCGTTTGTCTGCGGTGGCGGAGGGTTCATATCGAACGGGTAGGTGGAGAACTGGTAGGATGTGAACTGCACCCGGCTGCCGTTGCCCGGCGCCACGCCTTGCGCCCAATTATTGGTTGAGGACCATAATGACGCAAAGTAACCCCAAACCCCGTCTGAGATGTCCTCTACATATCCAGACCCTTTCCATAACACAAAGGGGCTGCCTGGGTTTCGAATCGTCGTCAAGGTGGCTCCCTTATTGTCGTAACCAATCCCCAGCGAGTATCCGTTCGGCGTATCGTAAACACTGGCAGGTGGAAGATCGTAGAAGATACCGTTGGTCACGAGGTTGTATGGCTTTGCCGAGGCGTTTGTCACCATGACGAAGAAATCGCCAATTTGCGAGGTGTAACTCATGCTCACCATTAACCCCGCGGAGACCTGCCAATACGGCGTGTTATTAAAATAGAGTGGTGTGAGCTGGTACGAGTCGAAGACCTGCAATTGGCTATAGCCGGCTCCCGGCGTGGTCCCGCTGATGAGAAACTCGAAGGTGGCCGGCGTCGCGATCCCCGAAGGATAGATGATGTCGCAGCTTAGCTGGCCGGGGGTGCTACTGCTGCCCGGAGTCACCGTTGCCAGGTAGCAATCGATGATGCTCGAATATCCGGTTCCGGAAAGACTGGTCCCGCTACCATCCAGTTCTACGTAGTCAAGATCCCCATTCAGAACCAGTGCCCCTCCGGCCACCTGCGCCTCGCCATAAGTGTATTGCGTGGCGCTTGAGATGGAGGCGGTCCCGTTGTTTGTTTTGACCAGGGTGGAGTAAGGGAGAGCCGTGCTCGTATTGGTTATGGCGCCGTTAAAGCGGATGGTTCCGGAATCGTTTAACGTCAGCCTGTAGCCATGAGTATCCAGGACCCCATTCAAAATGAGCAGGTGCGATGCCGTAAACGCCTGGTTAGCCCCCAACGTCACGTCGAAATAAACAGACCCCGCCAGTGCCATGATGCCAAGGCCGCCTGCCGACTCCGCAATGCCATTGGTCAGCACGACCGTGTTGCCGCCCAGCGCAAAGTCCTGGTTGGCGGCGGTCGAGATGGTGATTTCGCCGAACACGGTGCCGGCGGGAAAATTATTGTGATTGGTGGAGTTGCCGGCATTGCTTACTCCCTGAAAAATGAGGTTGTCGCCCGGGACCGGCGCTATGCCGCCCTGCCAATTTGCCGGGGTCATCCAGTTGTTGTCCGCCCCGCCTCCGCCCGTCCAGGTCCGATTCGTCGCCCGGACAAGGGGAGCCCACAAGCTCAAACAGGTCGTCAGCAGCACAGAGACAACCGCCCTTGGACCACAAGAAAAACACACTTTGGTCATAAGACCTGGCTGCTCTGAACGTGCAACAACCCACTCGCTAACGCAAGCAGGCGCGAATTTCCCATGAAGCTCAAAGAAGGCCTCTCGCCTGCCCCGGCCTGCGCGCGGGCCGGTGGGCATGTCAACTCCGTCCTGACATGCGGTAAGCCGCTCCGGCGATCATCCCTGGAATGCGCCTTCCGCCGGGTCCCTCAGTTGCGGAATGCTGCGCCTGGCGGTAGCGGGAAGGGGTCAACCCGGAGATTCCCGCCCGGGCCAAAGCCGCCAGCCCCCGTGCGCGCGGCCCGAATTCCGATCTCCGGTTTGACCCGCGGTTGGAAGGTCCCTTTCCGGTGCAGAATGGGCGGGTTGAGGTTAGCCGGCATATTTCACGCTCCGATTGAAACAGGGACATCCCGCTGCGTGAGGGCACGCGGCCTACTGTTCACCCCAAGCCGGCCGCCGCATTCTCCTCCGGTTTTGCCCGCGCCCGAAAGGCCGAGGCGGAAGACGAAACGCTGGACGCTGAGCATGAGGCGCCAGCCGCACAAAGGCGGAGCCGGAACAGCCGCGAGGGGACCATGAAAGTGCAGCCGCCGTTTTGCGCGAACGCCACCGGCCTGGCGCTGCACAAGGTGCGCAAGATGCTGGAATTCTGGGGGTTAAGGTGATGGGCGCGGTGAACAGGTGTGTGAATAACTTTCTGAAAAAACCTGGGGGTACCCCTCTAAATGTCCTACCCCCCTGGCTAGACTGAGGGCATGAAAAATCAGAAAAGAGAAAGCAGAAAGGAGAAATCCGAAGCAGAGAAGACACCAATCGCACGAATTGACACGGAGCACAAGAGCGCGGCCACGGGGACTATAGGGCCACAGGCCTCGCGACCACGGGCGGTGGACCGGAGGCGTGTTCCGCCTCAAGACTTTAGGCGCAAGACTCCAGACTGCTCGGTGAAGCGTCCGCCGCTGGAGCGGATGTCCCGGATCTACGGGTGGTTGCGCGGGGCGGAATACCCGAATTGCGCGCGGATCGCGTCGGAATTCGAGGTGGACCGCAAAACGGCGTTTCGGGACGTGGCCTTCATGCAGGACCGGATGGGGCTGCCGATTGCCTACGATGCCCGGAAGCATGGGTACTTTTTCACCGGGCCAGCGGGCGAGTTCCCGGGGGTGCGGGTAACGGAGCGGGAGCTGTTCGGCTTGTGCGTAGTGCATAAGGCGATCGAGCAATACCAGGGGACGCCCCTGCAGCAGCCGCTGGAGCTGGCCTTCGAGAAACTGGCCGGCCAACTGGATGATCGGGAGCGGTTCACGTTGCAGAACCTGGACGAGGTGCTGTCGTTCCGGCCGTTGGCGCCGAACGATGCGGATTTGCGGCGGTTCGAGCGGGTGTCGCGGGCGGTGGCCGAGCGGCGGGCGCTGAGCTTCCAATACCGCAAACCGGGCGAGAAGGCGGCGGCGGCTCGCCGCGTCCATCCGTATCACCTGATGGAGTACGGGGGCCGATGGTATCTGCTGGCCTACGATTTGGAGCGGCGCGACATCCGCACCTTCGTGCTCGGGCGGATGTGGGAGCCGGCGCTGCGGAGCGAGCGGTTCGTGCGGCCGAAGGATTTCGATCCCAAAAAGCAGCTCGGTCAGAGCTTCGGGGTGATGTCGGGCAGGGGGGACTACGAGGTGGTCATCGAGATGGACGAGTGGCTGACGGATGTGCTGCGGGGCCGGCGATGGCACCCGCGGCAGGTCTGGACGGAGCTGCCGGGGGGCGGGTCGCAACTGCGTCTGCGGCTGAGTTGCCTGGAGGAGATCGAGCAGCATGTGCTGAGCTGGGGGACCCACGCCAACGTGGTCGGGCCCCAGGCGCTGCGGGAACGGGTGGCCGCCACGGCCAGGGCGCTGGAGGCGCGATATATGGTAGGGACGACTTCCACGTCGTCCCCATCTTGCGGGAAATAAGTTTGGGACGCGGTGGAACGCGTCCCTACCAGTGGTAGGGGCGACTTCCACGTCGTCCCCATCTTGCGGGAAATAAGTTTGGGACGCGGCGGAACGCGTCCCTACCGTGAATAACTTCCCCAAAAATCTTTAGGGCTGTCCCCCTATTTGCCCCACGCCCCTGGTTAGGATACTGGACAAATGAACAGTACTAAGCAAATACCAGGCACTCGAATAACGAACCCCGAAGGCGGCGCCCGCCGGCCGCTGCGCGACATCCCTGTCCCCGGCGCGAGCCCGTCCAAACTCCCGAACCCCGGGGACGGCCGGGAGTGGTGGACGCGGCTGCCGGCCGGCGAGAAAGCCGTGATCCGCGCCCTGTTCCGATTGCTCGGGATCGCGAAAGGGAATCAAACCCGGCAGATCGCGCAAGCAGCGGTGAAGTGGGAGCGGAGCATCGGCTGCTTTATCAAAATGCGGCTGAAGAATGAAATGCGGAGGAGGCTTGAGTCTTGAGTCTCGGGGCTAAGGTCTTGAGTCGGCGATGCGGAGGAGTCTTGAGTCTCGGGGCTAAAGTCTTGAGTCGGCGATGCGGAGGAGGCTTGAGTCTCGGGCCTAAAGTCTTGAGTCGGCCATTGGCTATTGGCAATCGGCGATTGGCTATTCGCGCAGCGCCGGGGCGCCATCCTCTATCCTCGATCCTCCATCCTCGTTGCTGCTTCTCCGTGCCCGGCGCGTTGGGCAGTGGAGCGACGGGCGACGAGGGTTGACTGGCCGGCACAGGCATGGGCGACACCGTCTCAACGGATCTGGTGGTGCGATTTCTGCGGGCCGTGCCGCGGCAACGCGCGGCCTTCGACCGTTTCCTGCAAGCGAGCCCGGAGCAGCAGGCGGCGATTGAGCGGGTTCTTGACGCCGAAGAGGCTCCACCCGGGAGGGCGAGCGTCCCCGCAGGCCCTGACTCCGTGAAGCTTGGGCTCGCGGGGACGCTCGCGCTCCCGGGTTCCGTTTCAGCAGGGGCTCGACGCTTCTCGTTCCGTAAGGCGGGCAGCCACTGGCGGGTGGTCTTCGCCGGGAGCCCCGAATTCCACCTGGAGGACACGCTGGGGGCTCGATACCTGGATTACCTGCTGCACCACCCGAACGAGCCGATTTCCGCTTTCCACCTGGAGGTCAAAATAACGCCCGAGAAGGGGGAAGCGCGGTCAAAGGATTCGATTCAGGAGAGCGCGGACTTGGATACCATCCGCAGTTGCCTTCGGGAAATTGACGAGCTGCGGGGAAGGCGCGAACGGGCCGCGGATGAAGGCCGGCAAGATGAGATCGAGCGCCTGGACGAAGAAATTGGCCAGATCGAAGCGGCGTTGAAGAAGGGCGGGATGGCGGCTGATACCGGGGAGCGCGCACGGAGTAATGTGAACAAGGCGCTGGCGTTGGTCCGCCGGCGTCTGGCGGAAGGGGGTGGCGCGGAGCGCGAGTTGGCGCGGCACATCCAGGCCTTCGTGAAGGTCGGCTACGAGTGCATGTATGCCCGTCCCGACGGTGGGTGCTGGGAGTAATTCCTTAAAAGTGCTTTGGGTAGCCGAAATACCCAAATGGGTAGCGTCATTACCCACCAGAGGAGTGAAAACAAACAATGTTATGAAGATCAGGCTACTCCCAAAGAAGACACAGCCCGCAGTGGAAGGGCAAACCGTCGTCCGCGAACGCCGCATAAACGCGTGCTGGCTCCGGTTCTGGAAAGCTGTCTATCCCAACACGCCGCCACCGGTGGAAAGTCCTGCGTCTAAAGTCTCAAGTCTTGAGTCCGCCGGCGCTCCGACTCAACACGCAAGACCCAAGACTCAAGACCCAAGACCCAAGACTCAAAACTCCGGCCGCTCGCGTCGCGCGGCGGTCGGATACCTCTCCCGGTTCCTGTGCGGTGGGATCGCGGCGGTGCTGGTGGCCGCTGCTGGGTGCGCCGGCCCTCGCCCGCTCAAAGGCGGCAAGGCCACGACGACGCGCAACCAGGCGGGCTTGGTTCAGCAGACCGTGGCCCAGGGGGAGAATGCGTCGCAGCCCAGCAAGCAGGACCAGGAGACGATCAAAGTCCGAAGCTACACGTTGCCCGCCGCGACACGCATCGAGCAAAGCCCCGTGCCGCTCGCCGCGGCCACCTCCGTACGCTCCCAACCCTCAACTCTCAACCCTCAACCCTCAACCTCCGACGAGCCCTCAGCCCTCAGCCCTCAACCCTCAACCACCTACGTCCTGGCCGCTCCCATGCCGGTGATTGAGCGCGAGGAAACCCGCGCCCGCACCGAATTGGGCGCCGCGCAGAAAGACACGGCGCGGGATCTGGCAGCCAAGCTATCGAGCCTCAAGGGAATCGTGTGGGTCGGCGTGGGGCTCTTCATCTTCGGCCTGGCATCGCTGGTCTATCCGCCGCTCAAGGCCATTGTGGCCAGCGTGACGACCAGCGTGGCGCTGATGCTGGGCGGGGTGGCGCTCATTGTCCTGCCCACGATGGTGGTGGGCAATGAGTTGCTGATTCTGGGAGGGGTGGCGCTCGTAGTGGGCGCATGGTTCCTGGCGCATCGGCATGGGCAACTTAAGGGAAGTCTGGAGTCTCAAGTCCAAAGCCTAATGTCGGGAGCCGGCAGTCAGCCGTCGGCAGGAGCCACCGCCCCGGCAAGCGCACCGGCAACGGCCAAGGCGCAGAGTGCGGCCAAACAGGCACGAGGATAGAGGATTGAGGATGGATGATGGACCTCATCACGCACCACGCAACACGCGGCGCTTCGCGAATAGCCAATAGCCAATAGCCAATAGCCAATCAGCCGAAGCCATTCGTTCCGACTCAAGACTTTAGGCGCAAGACTCAAGACTCCAGACGTAGATCGTAAATTCGCGCATGAACCCGAACTCTCAACTCTCCGCCCCGCGCTCGATACCGACCGAGGGCTGGGCCGCCATCGCCGGCGCGGTTGGCTCGGCTTTCCTGCTGGCGAAGAAGCTTCTCGGGCCGCGGCCGGCGAAGCCTGAGCTCATGAGCCGGGCGGATTTCTACGCCGAGATGCTGGAGGTCCGGGACCGCCTGCAGGCCAATCACCTGGCCCTGCTGGAGAAGTTGGACGCGAATCACCGGGAACTGCTGGCCGCGCTCGAGCGGCAGGGCGCCCGGGTCAGCACGCTCGAAGCGGGCTTCGCCCGGTTGGATGAAAGGACGGCGCGATGAAAGCCGATACCCGACCCCTCCTCCGCACGCCTGAACCGCCTCACCCGGCCTGCGGCCACGCTCTCCGCATCGGATGGGAAGAGGGAAAGGGTGAGGGGCTTGTGCGCCAGGCTCAGGCTAATGAAGAGAGTTGCATCAGGGGTGCTCGGCCAGTGTTCAGCTCTCTCGGGGGTGGGGCCTCTCTATTCGCGATCGCCGTCATAACACCTCCGTTCAAGACAGGTCAGGCGTCTTGCCTGCGGTCGGGGGGCGTCCTGGGCAGCCGCCCGGCACCTCGTACGACACGCCCCACGCGCCGTCAGGCAAGACATCTGCCCTGCTCGGGCAAACCCTTGGGGCGCGCGCAGTTTGTTTGGTCCACGGCGGCTTGCCGCCGGGGGACCACGCGCGCCGTTTCACAACAACAACAACAAGAGAAAGGAAAAGATCGAATGAAGATCAAAGACGTTCCCCAGGTCGGTAAACTGGGGCTCACCGTCACCTGGCCGGGTCGCAATGGCTTGATCCGGAGGACCCTGGTGACTCCACGAAACCCCCGCAGCGCCAAGCAGCAGGTCATCCGGCAGAACCTGGCCACCCAGGCCGCCGCCTACGACCAACTGACGGACGCGCAGCAGGAAGCATGGGTGGCGACCGCGGCGTCGGTCCGCAGCAACCCCACACTGGGCCAGAGCGGGCCGCTCACCGGACTGCAACTGTTCACGAAAGTGAACTGCGCGCTCCTGGCGATCGGCGCCCCAACCGTCAGCGTGCCGCCGGCGCAGCCGGAGATCAGCCCGTTGCCCATTGACGCGTTGGAAATCACCAACGCGAACGGGGCCATCGCGATCAAGCTGCACACCACGGGCGCTCCGCCGGACAACACGATGCTGCGTGGGTGCGCTCCGCAGAACAGCGGGTGCCGCCGCGGCGTCAGCTACCGCCTCCTGGGCAAGCTGGACAGCCCGGAGAACGGCTACGTGGACATCACCAGCGACTACACGGGCCGCTTCGGCGTGCCCGCTGTGGGGCAGCGGGTCTTCGTGAGCGTGAACGCCTGCGTCAGCGGATACGAAGGTGTCCCGCTGGTGTTCTCGGCCCGCGTGCCGTCTGGGGCGTAAGGCCACGGTGCGGGAATGAACCCCTCACCCGGCCTGCGGCCACTCTCTCCCCTTCGGATGGGGAGAGGGAAGGGTGAGGGGACCCGGCCCCCTGGGCGGCAGTCCGCCCGGGGGGCTTAAAGCGTGCACGCACAGAAGGTCATGAGCGCTATACACGACGCCAGAAGGCGCGCCGCGTCAAGGGAGGGCGAGCGTCCTCGCGAGCCCAAACTTCTCCGGAAACCCAGCAAATCAGGGCCCGCGAGGACGCTCGCCCTCCCCAACACTTATGACGCTTTGCTACGGGCTGCTAACCGCTGCCAATTGCGCGGTCATCTCCCTCGATTGCGCGGCGCTCCGACGCGTCTCGCGCAGGCTAATTATGTCAGAAAGATCAAAAATCACCATGTATTGGCCAACTATGGACATTTCCGTACGCGCTAAAAGGCGGCAGGCTGATGCAACTCGGACAGAGAACAGCTAGTGAAATGCGACCAAGCGGCAGTACACAATCTGCGATGTCCGGCGCGGCGCCGACATCTCTCGCAGCAAGGTTTGCCGCTCATCGCCACCCCTAGACAATGAATATGTCGCCTTCTATGGTACGCACCACGAATAAGAGGCTTTTCCCCTCATTCATCAATCCAACCACCTTGCTCCTCCTGTCCTCTTTGACCCTCAGCCTGCGCGCTGGCGCGGAGGAGTCGGCGGCGCCACTGCCCAACTTGCCTGTCGTCAACGCGCGGCTCGGCTCGGCGCGCGTCACAACCCATGACGGTCTGCTCGAAGTGACCACCGGAAAGGTGGCCCGTCGCTGGAAGTGGACCGGCGCCGGGCTGGTCACGGTGTCGCTTCGGGACGAGCAATCCGGAAAGGAATGGGCCAAATCCCAGCCCGCTCGCGCCTCAGATTGGGATCTTCCCGGCGCCATTGGCGATGACACCCCGGGGCAACTCTTGTCCCTGACGGCCAACACGGACGACGACCAGGGATTCACGAGCAAGCATCTTGAGGTTCTCACCACCGTGCGCTACCCGGACGCGAGGCTCGAAATCCAGCACCTCATTTGGGTCTATCCCGGTGCCACAGGCATCCGCACTCAACTCCGGGCTCGCGCTCTAACGGGTTTCTCACACAAAGGGCTGCCCGACAAAGAAGGCGTGCGCAAGGACTCCGGACACACCATTGCCGTTCCTAGCGCGCGCGCGGACTACCTGCCGCTGGATTTTGCCGTAAAGAACCAGCGCCGTTACTGGGGTTACTTCAATGACCCCGGCAATCGCCATGACCAAAGCCGTGACATGCTGCGCGAGGAGGTCATCACCGGGTTTCCGATCTTCCTCGACGAAGACGAAGACTGGGCCAGCGGTGTCAGTGTCGAGTACGGGGACGGCGGCGCCGGGGTCTGCGTCGTCAAAGAATCGCCCAAATGCGTCAACCAGCCGGGCCATTACACCGGCAGCTTTTATGCCGGCCCGCCGGGCCTTGCGGTCACCGGTTGGGGACTGACTCCCTCTGAGATTCTCACCAACCGTTTCCGTGACTGCTGGGCCACCTGGAGCATCGTCTTCGGCGGTGGCAATGACGGCCTGCAGTTGGCCCTCAAGGAATTCGACCGCACCCGCTATCCCGTTTTTCCGCAGCGCGACCTGTTCCTCATGGCCAACACGTGGGGGCCGGCCAACCCCGGCGGTGCTCAGTTTACCACGGAAAAATTCGTGCTCGACGAAATCCCCGCGCTGGCGGATTTGGGCGTGGAGGTTCTTCAAATTGACGACGGCTGGCAAAAGAGTGGCGGAGGGCCGGGCGCCAGCAACTTCCTGCCCAACTACACGAACGGCTGGCGCGACATCAAGGCTCAGGCCGACCGTTACCATCTGCGCCTCGGCCTGTGGGTCTCGATCCGTAACGCCCGCGCCGAGGATTTGGAGCAGGACCTCGATGAGTTGGGATGTGTCACCTGGAAGGTGGACTTCGATCATCTCGCCAGCCGCACTGACTATGAGTCGCGCGAGGCCACCTATCGCCAGTTGATGAAACACGCCTGGATGAAGACCCAGTTTTGCCTTTGCCCCGAGTACGAGGATCCGCGTTACGGCTGGTACTACGACAAGCAATTCGGCAGCATCTATTTCCAAAACGTCCAGGAGAGTTTGCCCGCCCACTTGACCATGGTCCCTTACCAGGTCCTGCGCCAGCACTGGCTCATGGCGCGCTATTTCAACGCCAACAAGCTGCAAGTCATGCTGCAAAACCCCAAGCGCGCCAACCCCAGCCGCAGCGATGCCCCACTGTACAGCCACGCTTACTGCTTTGCCATGGGCCTGCCATTTGTGCCGGTCTTCTTCCAAAGCGCTCAATTCCTGGATGCGCCGGGCCACGATGAGTTGCAGAGGTTCATCAGGCTCTACAAACAGCACCGCGAAGCCATCTTCTCCAGTTACACCTTTCCGATAGGCGACAAGCCTGACAATGCAAATTGGTCGGGTTTTCAGACCTACTCGCCGGACCGCACCACCGACTACCTCCTGCTCTTCCGCGAGCTCCACAACCAACAACCTCAACGCGCCCTTCGGTTAATGTTCCTATCCAATCAGACCGCCACTCTCACGAACCTGGAAACCGGCGAAAATCGGACCGTCCAAGTGCCCGCTGACGGCACCCTGCCATTCGAGATCCCACAAGCCGCCGGATACCGTTTCCTCCAATACACGCACTCGGCAAAGAGTCCCTGAACTGAACCAAGCCCCAGCCGTGTAGGTTGCAGCGAAAAGCCAATAATGTCCATGCTTCAGCCAACATTGACTATTCCGCCATTCCCTGAAGCCGTTAAACTTTCGCCCAAAGACATGACCGCTTACTGACTCAGCTTATGAGCGCGCCCCAAACCCATTCCAGATGCCGCGGCTTCACCTTGATCGAATTACTGGTGGTCATCGCGATTATCGCCATTCTGGCCGCGTTGCTTTTGCCCGCCCTTTCCAGGGCCAGGGACCAGGCGTTGCGAACCCAATGCGCGTCCAATATCCGACAGCTTGGGATTGCGCAAAACATGTATTGCAGTGATAACAACGATTACCTTTGCGAGCCCAATTGGGACGACGGCATCTCCGGCAGGCCTGTGGGCTGGCTTTATAATCCCAACGCCACCGCCGGCGGCGGCAATGGCAGTGCCATTCCCGACCCGCGTAACCTGCCGTACTTGCACTTGGGTCAAAGTGCGTCGTACAACGGCCTCTATTATCCCTACGTCAACAATGGCAAAGTGTTCCTTTGTCCAAAAGACATCGCCACGAGTCCGTCCTACATCAACAACCAGCGCAACAACATGCTCAGCACCTATGTGTGGAATGGCGCTGCCGAAAATTATCAAAGCGGAGACGCCGGGAGTCCACCTAAAACGACCTCCGTCTGGAGCCCTATGTGTTATACGATGTGGGAACCAAACGAGTACCTGTCAAGTGGCACTTATCCCCAGGGCGAGGGCGCCGAGGCCTGGAACGACGGAGCCAATCAGCCGGGGTCTCCGCCTGCGCCCAATGGCACCGAGGGCATTGCGACCTACCACAACAATAAGGGCGGAAACATCCTTGCTCTGGACGCGCACGTGGACTTCATCACGCCAGCCCAGTTCGCAGCCCAATCCTATGTTGCCTACTTCAAGGGAAGGACGCTGCTTTGGTGGTCCACAACCGATCCAAATGGTGGCGGGCAGATTTACCGGCCATGACAGGTGAGTGTGCGCCTCCACACGATCCTCTTCCCTCGTGAAGTTAGCCCTGAACGGAGGTCTAATGATTCGAGCCTGAGAAACCAGGCAGGCGCAGCTTGGCGAAAGTGGCCATCAAAATGGCTCGCCCGACTTCGTCCAGCGCCGGCTGGCCCGCATCCTCTATCCGGTCGTTGGAATAGACAAACGGCGCCAGGGTGAAAAGAGGAAGGTAGGCACCCTTGGCCCACGTGACGGCGATGACGACCTCTTCCTCCTTGTTGGTCAGACTCAACAGCGGCTCCAAGCCGCTGGCCCTGGGAGCGGCGAAGAAGAACGGGTTATTCGGCCTGATCCATACACCGGTGGTAGAAATGTCGTGGACGAGCGGCCAGGTGGCACTATGCGGGCCGTGGAGGGCGAGACGGAAAGAGGCGAACTTCTTGGGGGGCACCGGCCACTCGCCGGAATTCCGGGTCATGGCCCTTTGAATCTGCCCTAGGGAAGCGGGCGGCAAGGTAGCGGCGCCGCCAATCCAAATCAGCTTTCCTCCCTGGTCCAAATAGGCTTTGAGCTGGCGATCCAGATCGCGCTTGAGCATCCACTCGTAATCTCGCAGCAAGCTGGCTGACAAAATCAGGCCGGGCATTTGCCGGGGCGAAGGAAATCCCTCGGCCAGAACCGTGCGAAGGTCCAACGTGAGGTATCGCTGATGGCCCTGGGCCAAAGTGCGCACAATCGCCGCCGCAATGACTCTGTCCCCGAAGCCCAGCATGGATTCATTCATCTGGAAGGTGGGCTCGAGGACCACGCCAACCGCCGCGCCGCCCGCAGCCGAATTCGAGCACAACAGTGGGCTGAACAAGGCATCATTGGCCAAAGGCAACTGGCGGAGGTGTTGCCACTTTGCTTGCTGGTAGGCTTGGAGGAGAGAGGGCTGGAGGTCGAGGACGGCGCCTTCGGCGGCCAGTCGTTTGGCCACGACCACATCGCGGAGGACATGGGTCGCACCCCAGCCGGCAAGTTGCGCCATCTTCTGCCAAACCCGCTCTCGGTCACGAGGGTCACGGCGACCAGCCCATGCGGAAGCATCGCTGAGCAGCGGCGTTCCCAGCGTTGCAAGCAAGGCCGAGCCCGAGCAGCCACGCAACATGACCTCCAGCAGCGCCGCCTGGGCGTCGCGGCCATCATCGGCCAGGAGATGAGTCCGGACCCAGTCCCGCGCCAGTTCCATCCCCGCCGACGAATCTCCGGCCCATTTGAAGTCGAGCAGCGGGGAAATCGTTTTGACCGCCGAACCATTCGAGAGTTTCAGGTCGAAGGAATCCCAGGCCCACGACTCGTAATACGCCACGGGGTTGTGGTTCTCGGCCGCCATGTCCCCGGTGCTGTGGCTCAGCACGCAGGTCCAATACGCCACATGGGTGTAGTTGGTTTCGCGGAAGGCATCCACCAGCAAGGCGAACGCCATCGCCCGGCCTTTGTCCGAGTGCAGATCGCTACGATAGATTATCCCCTGCTCCTTGAGCCGGGCCAACGCCGCCTGCCCGATCAGGGCGGGGTCGAAGGGTTGGTTGTGCGCATCCGGCGCAAAACACCAGGCGCTCAGCGCATTGCTTACTGTTCCGGGGGAGAAGTTCGTCCGGACCTCGATGGGCAGGTTCTCGAAGATGAGTCGGGTCTGGGGCGCATGTCCGCCGCCCCAGGCCCAAGCTTTCGAGAGTTCCGCCCCCAGCTCCACGCTCAGCAACAGCAGCAGGACAAGAGCGATGCCGGACCGGCACAGGCCAGTTTTCAAACCGGCATTCTTGGCGAAGCGGTCACTCAAGAGAATCCTTTCGTTCAGAAATAATAGCGACGGCAAATGGCAAAAAGGCCGGCGACTTCGCACCTCAGTCGTCGTCGTGATCGCTACTAGGTCGTTCCAGGACGAACGCGGCGACGCGGCGCGGCGGGACCGCCGAACCATCCCCTCGTACGGATTTCCAGATAATCTCGTTGAGTTCGTCTTCCGGTGCGGTGTCGGCCACCTCGAGCGACATTTTCTGGGAACGCTGCGCGCCAAAGGCCTTGGTAGTATTCAGCTCATCGAGCGGTACCCCGTTGGGCCGGGCTCCGTAAGGGGTGAGGTCCGGGGTGCTTTGGAAAGCCGCCCACATCGGGGTGGCCGCGGCATCGTATTGGGTCAGCGGCGGCAATCCCAGGATTCCTTCCATCGTGCGCAGCATGCTCGAGCTGGAGTACATCGTGCTGTCCACCCGGTGCCGCCGCGTGTAGGGGCTGATGACCAAGCCGACGGTGCGGTGACAATCCACGTGGTCCGGCCCATTTTGTGCGTCGTCTTCAATCACAAAGATGGCGGTGTTCGGCCAAAAGCGGCTGTGAGAAACGGTTTCGACAATGCGGCCCAGCGCCAGGTCGTTGTCGGCCACCATGGCCCGAGGAGTCGGCTTGCCGGGGCGGGTCCCGACGGTGTGGTCATTCGGCAAGGAGAGCACTTCAAAACTCGGCAGATCGCCATGCTTCTCAAATTCCCGAAACTCAGCGGCCCAGAGCTCAAACCGCGCCACGTCCGTCATCAAGCCGATGCCATCGGCCCCTTTATAAGTGGGATGGATGTGGCCGACCAGGCTAGGGGTGGCTGGCCGGACCTTTCCCTTTTCCGCGCCGCGAATCCGGGCGAACTCGCCATAACTGCGGTAGCTCAACCCCGCCTTGGCGCACAGATCCCAGATGAACCCGCCTGCTGAGTAGGCCACGGGATCATCGTGCAAATCCACCCGCCCGCCCGTGTGCCCCGCATACATGGTCGGCCAGAACTTCTGGACATAATCGGTGGCGTAAGCGCTCGTGACCCAGTGATGGCCGTCGGCGCTGACCTCTGCGTTGTGAAACAGAGCGTCGAACAGGACAAACTCCCGCGCCAGCGCATGCTGATTCGGCGTGACTTTCTCGGGAAACAGGCAGCACTCCGGCGAGCCGTTGCCCTCCTTCATGTCACCAAGAATCTGATCGTAGGTGCGGTTTTCCTTGATGATGTAGATCACATGCCGGATGGGGCAATTCCGGCCGGCCGGGATCGGTGGCGCTACCGCCGGCCGGGCCGAGGCATAGGGAGAGTTTTGGTGGACTTGCTCCGAATAGCGGGCCAAGGTGGGCCCGTCGGGCAGTGGCAACAGCGAAACCGTGCCTTGGAGCAAGGCCGCTATGAAGGCGGCGTTCTTGGAGTCGCCCAACCCTTTGCGACCGCTCTCACGGGAAGCCTTCCACTGGGCCGCGTTGGGCTGGGACCTCGCCCCTTTGCCGTTAGCAATGAGAAGCCGCGCCTCTGAGCCTTTGCCGCTGAGGCAAACGGCTGTGGGATACCAGCCCGACGGAATATAGCCCCGGGAGATGCTGTGCCCGGGCCGGGAAACATCCACCACGGCGACGGCATTGTTATCCGCGTCCGCCACATACAGAGTTTTACCGTCGCTGGTCAGCGCCAGCGCATTGGGCGTGCTGCCCAGAGGCGCCTTGGGCACAATGCCTGCATCAATCTGCTCGATCACCCGGCCGTCTTTTGTATCAAGCACGCTGACCGTGTTCCGATTGCCGTTGGCGACGAAGAGCCGCGTGGCATCCGGCGTCAGGAGCAAATCGTTCGGCTTCTCCTGCACCTGGATGTTGCGCAGGACCCTGCCGGCCGACAAATCCACTACCGCGACATTGTCCTCCCCCCAGTTGCTCACATAGGCGGTCTTCTCATTGCGGCTGATCACACACGTGTAGGGTTTGTTTCCTACTGGAATAGCCGCGACGAGCTTCCCGGAGGGCAGGTCCAGCACCAGCAGCGCGTTGCCCAGGTTCCCAGTGATGTAGAGGCGCCGGCCGCGCGACCCGACGGCCAGCCCCGCGGGAAAGGTGCCTTTAGGCAAAGCAATCTGACCCGTTGGCTTTAGCGCCCCATTGGCGAACTGAAAAGTCAGGATGCAATCTTTACTGCCACCGGAGGCAAACACCTGATCGCCCTCTGGACTGAGCGCCAGCCCCATCCAACCTTCGGCGATGGGCAGATGTTGCGCCACCCGACCGGACGTTGCATCAATGACTCCCAGGAAATGTTCCGTGTACCCGCTGCTCATGGCCAGCGCGTATCGCCCTCCCGGCACCGGCGCCAGTTTCAGGGGCATGCCGCCCAACGGGAGCTGTTGCCCGGCAGGGGAAATCGCCCAGCCATTGGGCAATAGGACCGCCTTCTCATCCGCAGCGGTATTCAGGCTTAGCGTGAGCATTAACAGGAGGCCCAGGCAAATGCTTGATTTTGTCTTCATGCGAATCTCACAAACAGTTCCGCTTTACTTAGGTCGAGGATACTACATGGCTCAAGGGCTGAGGCGGGGGCACGGCTGCGGACCTTCGTCCCCTCACGCCTGACCCTCGCGGGATACTTTGGAACCAAGACAGAAAAAGGTGGCCGGGAGCGGATCCCGGCCACCCGTTGCGGAGAGACGGGAATCAACTTTAAGGGGCAACGAGCCTGAAGAACATCGCCGGGTTTGTCGGATTGACCTGATACCCGGACAGGTTCGTAGTGTTAATCCACGGCCCAACTACGTTGGTGGCCTGCTGGAGCGCGTAGGCGCTGTTGGTCCAGCTCAGCGTCAATTTCCCGACGGCAAAGGTGGAAGTCAGGTCGATGGGCGGCGGCGATCCCGTCACAGTCAGTGTCGCCTCGCTGCTGGTCGCCGAGATGCCCGGATACGAGGCCACCAGCTCGTATTTGGTCGCATTGGCCGAGGTTACACTGGCAATGACCAGATTGGTGGTCGTGGCCCCGGAGATACTGCCGCCATTGACCAGGTTAATATACACGCCGTTGGTCTGCACCATCCATTGATAGGTCAGCGGCTGGGCAAAGGTGGCTTGGCCCACCAGGCTGACGGTACTGCCGCTGTTAGTGCTCACGGATTGCGGCTGGAGAGTAAAGACCGGCACTCCAACGCCGGCGCCGGTCTTAGCCGCCGTATATTGGTTGAGCACCTGGTAGGCGCTCAGAGCATAGTTATACACCGCCGCGTCCGAGATATTGCCGTTGAACCCAGCACCCGGGCCTCCCGAGTTCATCAACGAGCCGATGCCCAGAGGAACATAGGGCCAGGCCGCTTGATTTTGAGCAGTAACATTCGGACCGGCATTGGGGTAGATGTTAGGATAGTAAGGCACAGCGTGTGAACTTGCCTTTACGCCATTGGTGTAAAGGGTCTCGGTCGTGCCATCATAGGTGCCAACCAGATGCGTCCATTGGAGTGGTTGCAAGTTCCCGCTGCTATACGCGTTATAGGATGCCGTTGACCAACTCTGCCCCGACCCCACGGTATAAGACCACTTATCAGCGCTAGCGGAGGTGTTAATCTCCAGGTTCAAGTAGTAACCAGTGGAGTTACCGCTGGCAGTATTGGTGTTGGGCATACTGCCGATCACGATCTTTCGGTTCTGGCTGCCGGTGGGCAGGGTACTCGGCAGTGCAACCCAGCACTCCACCGTGAGGAGTGAAGGATTCAGGGCTGCGGCCCAGGGAACGATAATATTGTTGGCAGACGTGCCGCTAAAGTAATCCGATTTGGTGTTCGCATAGCCTCCAGGACCGCTCTGATTGACGGTGACTCCGGATTGATAGGTGCCGTTGTAGCCACCGGCGTAATCGTAAGCTTTCGAGCCGCTGGAGCCGACGGTTTCGTTTAGGCGCCAGAAGGCCACAGGGTTGTTGGCCACCACGGCGGCCCCATAAGCATCGCTGGGCAACGCTTGCACACTCAAGGTCGTCACCAGACTGGTAACCGACCCAGCCGCATTCTGGGCCACCAGAACATAGTCGGCCGCATTCGCTAACGCGAGGTTGGTGATCACCATGTTGGTCGTGGTCGCCCCGGAGATATTGCCTGCGTTGAGCAGGTTCGTATAGACGCCACTTCCCTGAGCGCCCGCCATCCACTGGTAGGTCACCGTTGGGAGGAAGGAGGTCACCTGGGCGGCGAAGGTGGCGCTCATGGTGGCATAGCGCTGCAGGTTCGTTGTTGACTGCGAAATCGTCGGTGGGGAATAGCCGCCCAAGGCCGCGACCGAGTAGTGCTGCTGCACCTGGACTGGAGTCAACACGGTCTTGTAAACGGCCACTTCATTAATCAAGCCCGACCAGTAATTGGCGGGAGTGGCTTGATCGTTGTTACCCGCGCCGATGTAAAGCGGCCAGGCGGAATTCGGGGTCAGCCAGGTCGGGTAGCTGGACGGGGTGTTCGTGGCCGCCAGTTGCCCGTTGATATACAGGACTGTATTCGAGTTTTGGAACGTGGCGACCACATGCGTCCACTGACCTGCCTGCCCCGCGTAGGCGTCGAGCGGAGTATAACCGATGCTGAGGTTGGTTGCGCCGACCGTGAAGGTCACGTCATCCGGCGAGCCGGCCGTAACGGAGAGATCATACCCATCCGTCCCGTTGACGGAATCCTGGTTACCGATCGCGCTCATTGGGCTGCCGGCCTGACTCGGATTGAGCCAGCATTCAACGCTGAACGCGGGCGTATTCAAGGCGGGGGAATTAGGCACCTGGGCGTAACCACTGCTGCCGTCGAAGCGGACCGCTCCGTTGGTATCGTAGCTGGAGATGCCGGCTTGGTTCAAGGTGACCCCTCCCTGGTAGGTGCCGTTGTGGCCGCCCATGTAATCGTGCATGACCGTCCCGCTGGTTTCGTTCATCCGCCAGTACGCCACCGGGCCGCCCGCCACCACCAGGGCCCCGTAAGTGTCCGTGGGCGCCGGGATCATCGTCAGCGTGGCTACGCTGCTGGTGACCGAACCGGAGGAATTGGACACCACCGCCACATAATCCGCCGCATTCGCCGCGGAGAGGGCCGTGATGACAAGGTTGCTGGTCGCCACTCCGGAGATGTTGCCCGCATTGACGAGATTCGTGTAAACGTGGCTGCCGGTAGGCCCTGCCATCCATTGGTAGCTCACGGTCACCAGGGACTGCGCCTGGACAGAGAACGAAGCCGTCAGATTTGAATACAAGCTCAGCGACTGCGGTTGATGGGTGATAACCGGCGCGGGGACGGTGCCCGTGGTCGAGAGGTCATAGTGCTTTAAAATCTGGTTCGGGGTCAGGACCGCGGAATAAACCGCCACCTCATTAATCAGTCCCGTCCAGTAAAACGCCGGCGAGGCCTGATCGTTGTTGCCGGCGCCGATGTTGAGCGGCGCGGCGGAGTTGGCCGTAAATCCACCGATCTGGTTGGTCGCCACCGGCACCCCATTGACGTAAAGAATCTGGTTGTTCCCGTCAAAGGTGCCCGCAAGGTGAGTCCAGTGGTTCAACGCCACCCCGCCCGTCCCAAAGGCGTCGTAGCCGGGCGATACCTGGAAAGCCCATTGATCCGGGCCAGCGGGATAGGAGAAGAGATCGTACCCGGCACCATTGTTCTGGTTGGCGAAGGGCGCTTGTTGGTTGCCCGAGCCGCCTGTTTGGTCGACCCAGCACTCCACCGTGAAGGTCGGAGTATTTAACGCGCTGGCGTAGGGCACTTGCACGTAACCGCTGCTGCCATCAAAGAGGGCAGCCCCAGTCATGTCGAAAGCGGAAATTCCAGGCTGATTCAACGTGACCCCTCCCTGGTAGGCGCCGTTGTGTCCGCCGACATAGTCATACGCGGTGTCCCCACTGGCTTCATTCAAACGCCAGTAGGCCGCTGGCTTGTCCGCCAGCACGTCCAGCCCATAGACATCGGTGGGCAAGGGCTGCACGTTGAGCGTCACCACGCTGCTCGTGACCGAGCCCATGGGATTGGTGACCACCAGCACGTAATCGGCCACATTCGCCGCCGAGATATTGCTGATCGCCAGGCTCGTCGTCGTCGTCCCCGAGATGTTGCCCCCATTGGCAAGATTGGTAAAAGCAGTGCTGCCGTGTGGTGCGGCCATCCATGTGTAGGTGGGGAAATAGGCCGCGACTTCGGGGGAGAAAGTGGCGGTCTCACCGACATAAAGGGTGAGGGATTGGGGCTGCTGGAGGATAACCGGGGGCAGTTCGCCGCCGAATAAGCCCCGAGCGTAATGGTTCACCACTTGGTTGGAGCTCAGCGCGGTATTGTAAACCGCCGCCTCGCATATATTGCCATTAAACTCGGCGCCCACCCCAGTCGAGTCATAGATGGAGCCAATGGCCAGTCCGACCCAGGGGTAACCGGCGACCGGGTTGGTATAGATATTCGGGATAAAATTGGTCAGGATGGCCGAACTTACCACCTTGCCGTTGACGTACAAGACCATATTGCTGCCGTCGTAGGTGCCGACGAGATGCGACCAGCCGAGCACCACACTGCCCGCGTTGATTGTAACCCCGTTCACCGGGTTGGTCGATCCCAGCTCAAAGTAGTAATTATCAGAGGAACTCGGTGAAGTGCCCAGCAATTGCAAAGAGTAGCCGTTCTGGAATTGAGAAGCGGTGGGGTAATCGGGCATACCTCCAATTATGCACTTGTGGGAGCTGGTGGGCAGGGCGCTGGGATTCGGCTTGGCCCAGATTTCCACCGTCATCACGGAGGGATTGAGTGCCACGTTGAACGGAATGACGATGTCGGAACCATAGACGCCGTTGAAATAGACCGAGACGTTATCGTCGTTGGTCGAAAGGCCGGGTTGGTTCAAAGTGGCGGTCCCGTAGGTGCCATTGAAGCCGCTGGCGTAATCGTAGGCCGTTTTGCCGCCGGTTTCGTTCATACGCCAGAAGGCCACCGGGTTGTCGGCCATCACGGTCACCCCATAGGTGTCGCTGGGCATCGGAACCACAGTGAGAGTCGCCGGGGGATCGCTGGTCACCGAACTGCTGGTGCCATCGGTCACCACCACCACGTAATCCCCGGCGTTATCCGCCGTCACGCCGGTGATGATCAGGTTGGTGCTCGTCGCTCCAGAGATGCTGCCCCCGTTCGCCAGGTTGGTGTAAATCCCGCTGCCCGTCGCTCCGGCCATCCACTGGTAGCTCAGGGGCGCGGTGCCCGTCGCCTGAACGGTCAGGGAGGCCGTTCTGCCGGCATAAAGCCCCATCGATGGCGGATTCTGCACAATCGTCGGCTGGGCCTGGCTTGACTGCGTGATGAAAGCCGCGCACAGCGCGACCGCAAGACTGCTAAGTTTGGAGGTTGTTTTCATACTTGGTTGGCGATTGAACGATTGGGGTGATGATTATGCTTGGGAAGGACTTTCAGTTTCGTTTGCACGATTCAAATTTCACGGCATTGTGCGAAGGAATACCACCCGCTGGAATATCATGGAATGGCTAAACTTGGCTAGAGCATGGAGATTATTGACCTTTTTGAGGCCGGTCGAGAATTGCCTTCGGCAATAGACATTGCGCAGACCTATATCAACTCAATGGTTACAAGCGGTTCAGCGGGAAGGCGAGGCGGCAGCCAGGTGGCCACGCAGGGTTTTAACTGCATTGTGACACAAATGTGACATGGCTCCTGGTCAATAATCTCCATGTTCTGGCCAATTATTGGCATTTAACGTCGCCGCGGCCGCGTGATACGATTGCGGCCAGCATTTCTGTTATGAACTGCACGTACAGGATAGCTGACCGGCTTCCGCACCAGCGAGCATGTCGCGCTGCTCTTTGGGCTTGTGGGTTGGTGGGCACGCTCAGCTTCGGCGGCGGACCGCTGGCGGCCGCGACCTATTACGTGGCCACCAACGGACTGGATTCAAACAATGGCAGCCTCAGCACGCCCTGGGCCACGATCAGCCACGCTGCCATCACCATGGGGGCGGGGGATACCGCATTCATTCGCGGCGGGACTTACCGGGAGACGGTATATATCTATAAGAGCGGTTCGAGCGGCAAACCCATTGCTTTCCAGGCCTATCCAGGCGAGGTGCCGGTCATCTCCGGGGCGGACATCTTCACCAACTGGACCTGGGACACCAGCGCCACGCCTTATGCATGGTCGATCCCATGGACGAACGACCTAGCGAGCACAACGAACACAAAGTTTGCTTCCGCAAACTTGACCGCGTTGCGTCCCGAGATGGTCATCTTCAACGGCCAGGTGCTCTGGGCGGTTGACACACGGTCGGCTCTGACGAACGGCGCATTTTTCGTCAATGGACCGTCCACTAATCCCACGGCCATTTATGCTCTGTTCCCCAGCAATGCTCCACCGACCGGCAACACCGTCGAGATCGCCACCCGCAATCATGCTTTGCAGGATACCGCCTCCTACACAGTGATTAACGGATTGACGTTCCGCTATGCCTGCAACATCTGCCAGGATCTCATGGTCCAGGTGACCGGACAGAACAACGCGTTTGAAAACAATGCGGTTGAATGGGCCAATGCGGGCGGGCTTTACTCTGCCGGCAGTTATAATGTTTTCAGCAATAACTTGGTCCGGTGCAACGGCCAAATGGGCTTTTCAGGCGCTGGCAGTCACCAGCTCTGGGTCACCAATCAATCCATTGGCAATAATTGGAAGCTTTACAATCCAGGCTGGGAAGCCGGCGGGGGAAAATGGGTTTATACGAGTTTTTCGACCTTCCGAGGCCACCAAGCGATCGGCAACAATGGCCCTGGAATCTGGTTCGATGTCACCAATTATAACAACTTGGTTGAACGGTGCTACGTCTGCAGCAACAGCGTTGCCGGCATCCAATTGGAACTTCTTGCCTGGCGCTTCACGGTCCAAAACAATGTGATATGCGACACCCAGCTTTTCCCCACCTATGCCAGCAAATATGCCAGCGGTATAACCATGCTGGATGCCTGCAGCAACAATATTGTCAATAACACCATCTACGGTTGCGCGGCAGATGGCATATTCCTCTATAGCGATACGCGGGTAAACCATTTCAGTGGGCACAATAACCTCTTTAACAATATCATCGCTTTCAACTCCCAAGCCGTCAGCGGTTCCTTGGGCAACGGCTATCAGATCTACGTCTCCGGCCAAACACCGGCCGAAGCCTTGAGCAATACCCTCGACGGTAATGCATACTGGCGGAGTTCTTCCCCAGGCTCGACCTTCTCCTTCCTGGCCAGCGGAACCTCGAACTCCGGGACCGACAATCTGGCGACGTGGCAGTCGTGGACCGGAGACGATGCCAGCTCGGTTCAGCAGGACCCGCTTCTCTTCAACAGCTCTCTGGCTACAGGCTTCTATCTCACTACCGACTCCCCGGCTCGCGGCCTCGGCGTCACACCGCCCGTGACTGTGACTAACGACTTTCTGGGCAATCCGCGTCCGGTCGTGGGGGCCGACGCCGGCGCCGTTCAATATATCCCGCCGCCGGGGTTTTCTGAAACGCCATTGCCGCTCCGGCGCTTCATCGGCGGCAACGCAGTGTTTTCCGCCACCGTCACGGGCGGTCCCCCCGTCAGCCTCCAGTGGTATCTGAACAGCACCCCCATTGCGGGCGCCACCAATTCCACTTTGCAGCTTACCAATCTGACTTCTGCTCAGGCCGGCAACTATTCGCTCGTGGCCAGCAACGTCAGCGCCGTGGCCACCAGTTTGCCAGCCCAACTCTCGGTCTGGTCTCCCGGCCCTTATGCTACCGCCGTGTTGGCAGACGCGCCGGCGGCGTATTGGCGCTTGGATGAAACCAACGGCCCAACCGTGTTTGATTGCTTATCCACCAACAACGGAACCGCTTCCGCCGCTGTGGTGTTTGGTGCCGTCGGCGCATTCCCGGATGACCTCGACACCGCCTGCCACTTTGACGCCAGCAACAGCGACAAAGTGGACGTGGATTTTCACCCGGCCTTGAACTCCTCCGCCTTCAGTTTCGAGTGCTGGGCGCGAGTGACGGGCGGCGGCAACAGCACGGCGTCCCCGCTAACCTCGCGCAATGCGCCGGTCACGCAGGGGTACTGCTTCCAGGTTTCGAGCAATAACGTATGGCAATTCTGCTCCGGCACCGGAATCAATAACCTCTGGCATACGTTGAACGGGCCAGCCGTGACGCCGGGACGTTGGACACATTTGGTCGGCACGTATTCCGGAACCAGCAAGACCTTTTACGTCAATGGCCTGGCGGCAGCTTCGGCGACCGTGCAGTTTGCTCCGAACACTGACGCTCCCCTGCGCCTCGGCGCGGGAGCGACCGAGGGAGCGGGCAACGACTTTTTCAATGGCGATGTGGATGAGGTGGCGGTCTATGGCTACGCCCTGAGCGCCGCCCGGGTGCAAACGCATTACCAGACCGCATATCCGTCGGAGACCTTGGGCGTCGCGCCGACAAGTGGAGGCTTGCAATTGACCTGGTCGGGCGGCACGCTGCAAGCAGCCGCGAGCCTGAACGGCCCATGGACAGTCGTAACCAATGCCGTCCCTCCCTGGTTCCTGGTTCCGGCGACCAACCGACAGTTCTTCCGTGTCCGAATTCCTTAGCATATCTCCATCGCCTGGTGTCGCTGCTCCACGCGGCGAAATCAACCACCGTCTGGTCGCCTTTTTAGGGGCTACGGCGGCGATGGGCGGCCTGTTGTTCGGCTTTGACATTGCGATCATCACCGGCGCCGGGCCTTTCCTCACCCGCCACTTCGGGCTGGATGACCTGGCGCTGGGATGGGCTTTCAGCTCTCTGCTTTTCGGCTGTATCGTGGGCTCGGTGCTGGCCGGCCGGTTGACCGACCTGTACGGACGCCGGCGCATCCTGACGGTAGTGGCGCTGCTTTTCGCTTTGACGACCGCGGCCACGGGGCTCGCTCCCAGCTTTGCCCTCTTTGTGCTGGCTCGCTTCCTGGGCGGGATTGCCGTCGGCGGCGCTTCTATTGTCTCGCCGCTCTACGTGGCGGAAGTATCCCCGGCGACCTTGCGCGGGCGCTTGTGCGCGTTGTATCAGCTTTCCATCACTTTCGGCATCCTCGCTTCCTACTGCATCAATTACCTGGTGCAGAACACGGGCGACTGGAACTGGCGCTGGATGTTCATCAGTGGTGTGCTGCCCTCCGTCGTACTGATGCTGATGCTGCTGCGCGCCCCGGAAACGCCCCGCTACCTCTTCAAGTCCGGCAGGCAGGACGAGGCGTTGACTCTGCTCTGTCGCATCACGGGGCCAAGCCGCGCCAGAATTGAGATGGCGGAAATCCAGGACAGCTTGGTTCAGCGTGATGCCCCCTTGCGGGAATTGTGGCAGCCGGGCCTCCGCCGCGCCCTGATGATTGGCTTCTTCCTGGCCATCCTGGTCCACTTCTCGGGGGTCAACACGATCATTGATTACGCCCCGATCATTTTCCAGTCAGCCGGCGCCAGGATGGATGCGGCCCTCTTCTCGACCTTTGTCATCGGGCTGACCAACTTCCTCCTGACCCTCGTCTCCTTCTGGGTTATTGATCGTTACGGGCGCAAGCCGCTTTACATCGTTGGCTCCCTGGGCATGGCGGGGGTGCTGGTGGCGCTGGCCTTGGCCTGCGTTCTCAATCGCTTCACCGGCGTGGTGGTGCTGAGCCTGATCATGGCCTATATCGCCTTCTTCGCGGCGTGCATCGGTCCGGTCTTCTGGACACTGGTGCCGGAGATCTTTCCCAACCGGGTGCGCGGCACCGCCATGACGGTGCCGGTTCTCACGCAATGGGCGGCGAATGCCATCGTCGTGCTGCTCTTTCCTCTGACCTTCCATCAGATCGGCAAGACCACCACCTTTGCGTTTCTGGCCGTCATGGCTCTCGCGCAAGCCGTTTTCACCTGGCGCTACGTCCCGGAAACCAAAAACCGGACGCTGGAGGAAATCGAACTTTCTTTGTTATCGTACTAGCGCGGCCTGGCCCCGCGGAATTCTTTGGGCGAGACGCCAAAGAAGCTCTTGAATCGGCGCGAGAATAAGAATTCGTCCTCGAACCCCACCTGCTCGGCGGCCTGCTTTACCAGGAGACCACCTTGTTGCAGCAGTTCGGCCGCATAGTGCATTTTGAGCCGCAGCAGGTAGGCGTACGGGCTTTGCTGTTCGTAACGACGGAACAGGCGACAGAGGTACCCGCTGGTGACGTGACATTCGTCGCCGATTTGTTCCAGAGTGCGCAACCGGCAAAAATTTTCCTCCATATAGCGCCGGTACTGCTCGTGGGTGCGGAACGCCAGGGTGTTCCCTTCTTTCGAAGGCGACTTGGCGATGTTGATCTTCAGCACCAGGCACTCCAGCACTTTGGCACACAGACCCGCGCTGCTGCGATGAGCGCACAATCCGATTTGAATCAACTCGTCAAACAGCCCCTGGAGTGCGTTCGTCGGAAAAATCCGGAACATCGAGCCGAGAGCCAGATGGCAGGAGCGCAACTGTTTCAGCGCGTGCCCGCCGGTGAAGTCCACAAAGTATTTCACCAACGGCTTCGCCGGATCGCCAAGGATCTCATGGCGCACCCCGGGACCGTAAGAAAAAAGCGCCCCTGCTTCCAACGAGCCTCCACGCCCGTTCAGCCTCACTTCCCCGCGCCCACCCACGACATACTCGATGGAATAAAACGGAAACGAGTCGCGATGAATCACATAGCCCGGCGTGGTGTATTCTAATCCGCCACATACGACGGCCAGCGGACTGTCCTTCGCCGGATCCAGCGAAAGGTAAAAACGCCGGACCCGCCCCACGCTTTCCGAGAAGAACCCGGGAGCACTCTCGGCGCGCCGACGAACATGAGAGCCACACTTCATGCAGATAGTTAAGACATCCGTCTTGCGGCGGATCCCACAGAAAGCACGATGGTTAATGTACAAGATGTGTCAACGTAATGCCAGACCTTATCTCGTTAATCTTACCGGCGGCGAAGGACGCGCCCGCGAACAACTGGCAGAAACCGTCGGCCACGGGAGGCGCGGCCCGTGCTCATGTGCGGGGCCGCTACCATTTTTCGACGCGTTTGATGATTTCAGGCTGGATTGCCGGATCGGCGGAGAGGCACAGCAGCACGCCTTCCGGGTCCAAGCTCCCGATGAACGGTTCCAATTCCGAAACTTGCAGGTCCACCACCACGGATTTGCCGGCGGACCGAATCCGCTTAAGCAAGGGCAGCCACTGAAGAATCGGGGTATTGCGTCCCATGCCCTGTACCCATTGAACGGCATTGATCTCCGGCATCTCCAGGATGCAATCCAAATGCCTGGCGACTCCGGGGCCATCCAAATGAAAAATGTTATGCGTCATTGGCTTGACTTCCTCGTGCAGCGCCGGGAGGCAGAACTCCTGGAAATGTTGCGGGGAAATCATCGCCGAGAAGTCGCAGCTCGGGATGTGCAGCTTGCCGAAGGAGGGAATCCCCATCCAGGTGACCGACGGTTGGAGGTGAGCCTTGAGCAAGGAATCAAAGTGGTCAAAGACTTTATGGAAATCGGCCGTCGCCAGCGCGATGAGCCTTTTGGTCTGCTCGGGCGCGCAAATGAGGTCCAAGCACAGGTTCTGCGGGTCGCGCCAGGCGGCGGCGCAATCCGCCCCCGGGTGCAGATCAGTATAGCCCACCAGGAAACTTCCGGGGCACCGGTCAAGCGCCAGACGCGTCATCTCTTCGATCTTGCGGAAATAAGCGTTGGCACTATCCAGCCGAAGCCTGGCCACATCGTCCCAGTCCAACACGAAGGGCACCGCATAGGAAGTAACCTCCTGGTAGATCAACTCGCTGCCATAGAAGGCAGCATAGACCTCCGGACCCAGGTTTGGCCAGAATACTGGAAAGGTTTCGGCTAGAAACACCCGATCCCGGAGAGATTCGATAAAGCAGTCCACCTGGAATTCGGCATCGAACCAGCGCGCCTTCAGATCCGGCCAAGTGCGCTGGCGGAACTGGGGCAAAGCTGAGTATTCGGCGTTATGCGTGCTGAACCGGATCGGCGGTCGGTCCAGAACTTCCTGTTGGAACCAGGCATGGATTCGACGCATGGCGAGGCCGAAGTCCGGCTTGGTGGCCAATTCGAGCTCCCAGCCCAACGATGGCGCCGGTCCGCTCATACCAGGCCGGCCTCGGCACCTGCAGGATCGCCGCCCCGGCATGGAGCAGTTTGAAAATGGCGGCAACGTTGAAACGCCATGCTGCCATCCAAGCACGAGCCCTGCCCAAAACGCAATGGACAGGATTGCTCAAGCATGGATAATCTTGCACGATGAGGGTCTCGGGCCGTCTCGTCCAACTGCATCGGACAACGAGGGTGTCCGCGAGTTGCTCGATCGCCCAAAAAGCCAAGAATAGACATGCACTAGTCAAGGATAGTCATTCGGGCCTGTTTCTTTCCTGGTAATCTGCTGATGATGAATGCGAGAAACCAGGCACCCAGCAGACCTCTGCGGAGCTTCCGAAAGACGGAAGCAAATAGGCATCCATGAAAACGAAGCGGCTGGAAGAGAGAGATTCGACGCTGCAGAAGGATGATCTGATCGTCATCACAGGTGCTGGGGGCTTTATTGCCGGCAACCTGGCGCGCTATTACCGGCAGCAGGGGTTCACGCGGATTCGGGCATTGGACAAGAAGCCGCTCTGCGAATGGTATTTGCGGGTGCCGGGGGTGGAGAGCCTCTCCCTGGATTGCAGCCGGGAGGAGAACTGCCGGCGTGCGTGCGATGGCGCCGTCGAGATCTATAACCTGGCTGCCGACATGGGAGGAATGGGTTTTATCGAGCGCTTCCGGGTCGAGTGTCTGCGCTCGATTCTCATCAACACCCACATGGTCGAGGCGGCGTATCGGGCAGGGGCGCGGCGTTACTTTTTCTCCTCCTCAGCCTGTGCCTACAACACGCTCTTGCAGCAGGACCCCAAGGTGCGTCCCCTGAAGGAATCGGATGCCTACCCGGCGATGGCCGAGCGCGGTTACGGCTGGGAGAAGCTCATGAGCGAGATGTTTTGCCAGGAGTATTGGCACGAGCGCGGCCTCAAGACCTTCATCGCCCGTTTCCACAACGTCTATGGGCCGTTCGGGACCTGGGACGGCGGGCGGGAAAAGGCCCCGGCGGCGATTTGCCGCAAAGCCATTGAGGCGATTGACACCGGCAACCGGGAAATGACTATCTGGGGCGACGGCACCCAGACGCGCAGCTTCATGTATATTGACGATTGCGTTCAGGGTATTGACAAGATCATGCATTGCGACGGGTTAATTGCCACGCCGGTCAATCTCGGCTCCAGCGAACTGATCTCGATCAATGAACTGGCGGACAAAGTGGAAAAGATCGCGGGAGTGAGGTTCAAACGCAAATACGACTTCAATGCTCCACGCGGAGTGGCCGGTCGCAACAGCGACAATGCCTTCATCCGGCAGGTACTCAAGTGGGAGCCGTCCACTCCGTTTGACCAGGGGCTGGCGGTCACCTACGAGTGGATCAAGGAACAGTATCTCCGGCGCAAAGCCGGGAGGCGCGTTGTCGAATGAAACGCTCCGATCCCATTGCGCGCTACCTGGGCGCCGTTCCCAACCGCCTCCAACTGGCTGGCGGCTGGATTGACCAGCCGTTCGTTTCGCGCCACAACCCGGAGCCGCCCGGTTCGATGGTGGTGGTGCAAATCGAGCCCAATTTTCGCCCCATGGACCGTGCGGGCCTGGCCAATGGCACCCGCGTCGTGGCCCTGCAACTGTGGCGGGACGGCCTGCCCCAGGACTCGCGCCCCAAGCTGGTGCGCCAGTTGTATGCAGCCGAAAACAAATGCAAAGTAGAGCCCAGCGGCTCCCAGGACATGATCGGCCTGATCTATCCCGGCATCAATCGCCTGGACTACGATTTCCAGATCGAAGGGGGAGTCTTCCCGGCGCACATCGAGTCCCTCAACGATGCTCGCACGGCCCGCTGGCTCGAACAGGTACTGCACCTGCTGCCGGTCCAGCCACGGCCCGAGGGCTACAATCCTCTGGGGAAGAAAAACCTCGTTCCTGAGTGGATCGCCCGGCTGGGCCAGTCGGGGCGGGATTGCTTCGAGGCCATCTGGCGTCGCGATGTGGCAGCGCTGGGAGCCTCTCTTAACTTGACCATGAAATGCTGGGAGACGCTACTGCCGCACGTGGTGCGCCACCCCCTGCTGAAGGTGGACTTGCCGGGGTTGCTCCGGGTTTACCAGCAGCGTCATCCTGGCGCGATGTATTCGGGCTGCGGCGGTGGCTATCTCATTGTTGCGGCGGAAGAACCGGTGCCCGGTTCCTTTACAGTGAACGTGCGCCTGGCCCCCGCATGAGCGCCCAAGCGGCAGTGGTCGTGAGCGGCGGGTTTGACGACCTGCGGGCTCGGCATTTGCGCTTTCTCGAAGAGGCAGCCAAAGTCGGCGAGCTGACGGTCCTGCTGTGGACCGACGAAGCCCTGCAAGGCCTGACGGGCCAGCCGGCCAGGTTCCCACTGGCGGAGCGGCTCTACGTCTTGCGGGCCGTGCGCTACGTCGCTCGAGTCCTCCCGCTGGCGGCGCCGCTGGAGGTCAATACGCTGCCCAAGCTGGAGGGCTTTCAACCGCGGCTGTGGGTGGATGAGGAAGGCCAGGCCAACCCGGCGCGCCAGGACTATTGTGCCCAACACGGCCTGGAGTACCGGTTGCTGCCCGCCTCGCGGATGCGGGGCTGCCCGGAGCCGGCGCCCGTGGCTTCTGCGCCCGGTCGCAAGAAGGTGATGGTCACTGGATGTTTTGACTGGTTCCACAGCGGGCACGTCCGCTTTTTCGAGGAAGTCAGCGCCTACGGCGACCTCTACGTGGTCGTGGGCAACGACGCCAACCTGCGGCTGCTCAAGGGCGAAGGGCATCCGCTGTTTCCACAGGAGGAGCGGCGCTACCTGGTTGGTTCAATCAAGTTTGTAAAGCAGGCGCTCATTTCCAGCGGCAGCGGCTGGCTGGATGCCGAGCCCGAAATCCGGCGGCTCAAGCCTGACATCTATGTCGTCAACGAAGACGGCGATCGGGGCAGCAAGCGCGAATACTGCCAGCGGCTTGGCCTCGAGTACCGGGTGCTCAAACGTCTGCCGGCGCCCGGCCTGCCCAATCGCACCAGCACCACTCTCAGAGGTTTTTAGCGAGCCATTCTTCCACAAATCCTGCGCCAATATGATCCAGACAAGAATCCTCAATCCGCAGTTCTTATCCTTGCTGGCCCGGGTGCGGCATACCAACGCCCTGGTCATTGCCGACCGCGGCTTTCCCTTCTGGCCGCAAATCGAGACGGTGGACATTTCGCTGCAGGACGATATTCCCACGGTGCTTCAGGTCCTGGCAGCGGTACGCCACGATTTTCACCCAGTGCAGGCCTTTATGGCTCGCGAATTCCTTAAACACAACTCGCCCTCGACGCGTGCCCGGTTTGCCCAAGGGTTGGAAGGCATCCCGACCTCCCACGAATCGCACGTCGAGTTCAAGAAACGCGTGCCCGGCGCCATCGGCCTGATCCGTACAGGCGATACTATCCAATATGCAAACCTAATCCTGGTTTCTGGTTAACCGGATCAACATATACTCCAGAGCATGAAACCCGTTTGCCTACTCCTGTTTGGACTAGCCACCGTCACCGAGCTTGTGGCGGCCGAAACAACAGCCCCCCTGCAACTTCCCGCTGCCCCCGGCCGCTATCAGCCGGACTGGCAATCCCTCGCCTCACAGTACCAGGCGCCCGAGTGGTTCCGCGACGCCAAGTTTGGGATATGGGCACATTGGGGCTGCCAATGCGAGCCGGAAGCCGGCGATTGGTATGCCCGCTACATGTACATCGAGGGCAGCAAAGATTACAAGTTCCACCTGGAACACTACGGTCACCCCTCGAAAGTCGGTTTCAAAGACGTTATCCACCAATGGCGGGCGGCGCACTTCGAGCCGGACAAGCTGCTGGCTTTCTATAAACAATGCGGCGCGAAGTATTTCATGGCTCTGGCCAATCACCATGACAACTTCGACAACTTCAACTCGAGGTACCAACCCTGGAACTCTGTCGCCATAGGCCCCCAAAGAGACCTGATCGGGATGTGGGCTGCCGCCGCCAAAAAGAACGGTCTGCGTTTTGCCGTTAGTGTGCATGCCTCGCGCGCCTGGTCGTGGTATGAAGTCGCCCAGGGTGCCGACACCAACGGTCCCCTGGCCGGCATGCCCTACGATGGCAAGCTCACGAAAGCCGATGGCAAAGGCCAGTGGTGGGAAGGCCTAGACCCCCAGGACCTTTACGCCCAGAACCACGCGCCCGGCAAGCGCCTGGATTGGGATTGGAACCCGGCCAATGGCAGCAGCGTGCCGGATGCGGCCTATTGCAACAAGTTCTTCCTCCGCACCGAGCAACTCTGGGACGATTACCGGCCGGACATGATCTACTTCGATGACAACGTGCTGCCCCTGCACGGCGTCAGCGATGACATCGGCTTGCGCCTGGCTGCGCATTTTTACAACTCCCGGCTTCGCCACGGCCGCACCGAAGCGGTGATGACTGCCAAGCGCCTCAATGACCCACAGCGCCACGCGCTGGTCTATGACATCGAGCGCGGCAAAGCCACCCGCATCCTGCCCCAGCCCTGGCAAACCGACACCTGCATCGGCCAGTGGCATTACGATCTCGAGGTCTTCGAGAAGCACCAGTACAAGAGCGCCGCCACCGTCGTGCCGATGCTGGCTGACATTGTCAGCAAGAACGGGAACCTGATGCTCAACGTGCCGTTGCGCCGAGACGGAACGCCGGACGAGGACGAAGTACAAATCGTTTCCGGCATCGGTGCCTGGCTCAAGGTCAACGGCGAGGCCATTTACGCCACCCGCCCCTGGAAGCTTTACGGCGAAGGCCCTTCCACGACCGTTTCCGAGAAAGGCCGTTTTGACGGGCAAAGCGACACCCAAAAGCAGCCATTCACCGCTCAGGACATCCGCTTCACCCAATCCAAGGACGGCAAGAAGCTCTACGCCATCGTGCTGGCCTTCCCGGCGGACGGCCAAGTTACGCTGAAATCATTGGCGGAGAACTCGCCCTATTGGGATAGCGCGGTAGGCAGCGTCCAGATGCTGGGCGTGCGCGGCAAGCTCAAGTTCAATCGTGACGCCAACGGCCTGACCATCACGCTGCCGGACAAACGGCCCTGCTCCACCGCTTTCGCGCTGAAGATCACGCGGCGTTAGCGCCAGCATTCTGCTGTCCACACGCAAGATAACCCTCCTATTCTCTCCGGCATGAAGATGCAACGCAGACATTTCCTCGGCGCTCTGGCGGTCAGCGGTTTGGGCCAGACGCTCGCTCAAGGTGCACCCGCAGAGCAAAAGCCATCCCTGGTCCGCACTCCTTTGGTACTGATGGCCCCGCGGGCTGAGGGTATTGACGCGGTGTGGGCGGTGAGCCGCCTGAGCCGAGGGCGCATCGAGTGGGAGACGGAGGGAGCCAAGGGGTTCGCCGCCGCGGACCTGTTTGGTTTCGTGCCGCAGGGCGAAAAGGTCTTGCGCGTGAGGCTTTCGGGGCTTAAGCCGGGCACGGCTTATCGGGTCCGCTCTCATACCTTCGAGGCGGGCGAAACGGAAGCGGTGGTGAGCGAATGGAAGAGCTTTCGCACGCTGGACCCCGCGGCGGCGACAGCCCACTTTGCCATGTGGAATGACACGCATGTGCATAACGACACCCTCCGCGCCTTGCATGAAGCGACGCCGGCGGTGGATTTCCTGGTGTGGGATGGCGACACCTGCAATGACTGGAACAAAGAGGAACTGATGGCGCCCACGCTCTTGCATCCGGGCGAGCGCGACATCACCGTGAAGCGCCCGCTCGTCATCGTGTGGGGCAACCATGACAGCCGGGGCCCGTACGCCTTCAAGATGCCCGGAATGGTCACCACGCCGACGGGGCGGCCCTTCTACGCCTTTCGGGCCGGGCCAGTGGCGGTCATTTGCCTGCACACGGGCGAGGACAAGCCCGATGATCACCCCTCCTTCCAAGGCCGCGTGGCGTTTGATGTCTTACGCGCAGAGCAGGCGCGTTGGCTGGCGCAAACCATCCGCCAGCCGGAAATGCGCGAGGCGCCTTATCGCCTGGTTTTCTGCCACATCCCCTTAAGATGGACCGATGAGGGACCGCAAGATTACTCAACCACCGGCTACGACCGTTACAGCGGGCGAAGCCGGGCCGCGTGGCACGATTGGTTAGTGCAATGGAAGACCCAGGTGGTCATTTCCGGGCACACGCACAAGGCCGCTTGGTTGCCGCCCACGACAGGTTTTCCCTACGGCCAACTCGTCGGCGGCGGTCCTAAACTGCAAGAGGCCACCTGGATGGAAGGCCTGGCTGACGTTTCCCGGCTCCAGCTCAGGCTGCACAACCTGGAAGGAAGCATCGTGCAGGATATCACGCTCAGTCCTCTCGCCTAAGCGCCGGCACTCTCAAATCCTCTACACCACCGCCCGAGGCGATGCGTTCCGTGCGCCTGGTGCACCTGAGCGAACAGGTTCACGCTTTGTCCTACCGACTCCACCCATTGGTTTTGGATGACCCCGGGTTAGCTGAGCAATGAAAGCAGAGCTGCGGCAACAACCGGATTCGATGGCGGGTGTGCGGATGGGCTCCGAACGCCGCTCAGCGGGCAGAGGCCGTCCGGGTTGGCGGTTGCTCGATCTGCCAGCCGCCGCCAAGGGCCTTGTAAATGGCCACCAGGCTGGTCGCGGTGCGGGTCTCGCTGGCAGCCAGTTGGGCTTGGATGGCAAGCTGCGTGCGCTGGGCATCGAGCACGGGCAGGAAATCGGCCACGCCGCCCTCGTAACGCTGGCGGGCCAGGGCCGTGGCCTGCGTTGCGGAGCGGTCGGAGACCCTCAGGTGATCGCGGCGCCGCTGCTCGTTGCCGAAATCCACCAGGGCGTTCTCGGTTTCCTCCAGCGCATTGAGGACGGTCTTTTCATAGGTCGCCAGTTGGGCTTCGGCGCGGGCGTTGGCGGCCTTGATTCGGGCTAGCACGTGGCCGAGGTCCAGGGCGGTCCAGGTGATGGCCGGGCCGAAGGAGTAGTTGTCCGCGCCGTAGTCGAAAAGGCGGGAGAACTCGTTGGCCGAGACGCCGAGGGCGCCGTTGAAATAGACGCGCGGGAACAAGTCCGACGTTTCCACGCCGATGCGGGCTGTGGCGGCGGCAAGCGAGCTCTCGGCCGACCGGATGTCGGGCCGCCGGCGCAGCAAGCTGGCCGGGTCGCCGATGTTGACCAGCGGCGGCAGCGCCGGGATGGGCGCCTCGACCGCCAGCGCGGGTTCAAGAACTGCGGGCTGCTGTCCCGTCAGAACGCTCAGGCGGTAGATCGCATGTTTGATGTTGGCCTCGACAGGGGGAATGAGCGCCAGGGTGGACTCGAGTTGGGCACGGGCACGGGCAGTGTCCAACTCGGTTGCTCGGCCGGCTTTGAACTTGCTCTCCGTCAGGTCGAGCGTCTCCCGCTCGACCTCGGCGTTGCTCCGGGCAACTGCCAGTTGGTTCTGGGCGCCCCGAAGCTCGAAGTAGTTGCGCGCCACCTCGGCGATGAGGCTGACGAGCACGTCCTGCCGCGTGGCAATCGTGGCCATCAGGTCGGCGGTGTCCGCCTGGATGGAGCGGCGCACGTGGCCGAAGAGATCCAGTTCCCAGGTTGCGTCGAAGCCCGTGCTCCATAGGTTGAGCTCACGCTCTTGCTGCGTCAGCGGAATCGGCGAGGCATCCACGCTAGTGGCGGACTTGGTCCACCCGGCCTGGGCCTGGGCGACGGGGAACAGGTTGGCGACGGCGCCCATGCGGAGTGCGCGCGCTTCGAGCACATGGGCGGTGGCGATGCGCAGGTCGGGGTTGTTCGTCACGGCTTGGTCCACCAGGCCGTTCAGCATGGGGTCATCGAACCCGCGCCACCAGAGAATGCTGGCAGGCGCGGGCGCCATGTTCGTCCGGTTGCCGTTGGTGAAGGCGGAGCTCACCTCGGTCTTGGGCGGATGGAAGTTGGGGCCAACGGCGCAGCCGCTGAGCAGGAGGACGCCGCCGGCGCCGAGCAGCAGCAGGGCTGCCGTCGCGCCCGAGACGGTGGCCTTGGGCAGGACGGGGCCGTGCGCAGGCCGATGTCGTTCCAGGGCGCGCCGGATGACCACGTAGAACACCGGCGTGAGGACCACGCCGAAGAAGGTGACGCCCAGCATGCCGTAGAACACGGCGGTGCCGATAGAGACGCGCATCTCGGCGCCCGCGCCGTGTGAGAGCATGAGCGGGATGACACCGAATGTGAAGGCGAGGGAGGTCATCAGGATGGGGCGCAGGCGCAGCCGCGAGGCCTCAATGGCCGCTTCGCTGCGGTTGCGGCCGGCGTCCTGCAACTGCTTGGCGAACTCGACGATGAGGATGGCGTTCTTGCAGGCCAGTCCCATGAGCACGACCAGCCCGATCTGGGTGAACAAGTTGTTATCGAGGCCGCGCGCCCAGACGCCGAAGATCGCGAACAGCAGGCACATCGGCACGATGAGGATGATCGCCAGCGGCAGCGACCAGCTCTCGTATTGCGCGGCCAGTACCAGGAACATCATCAGCACGCAGAGCGGGAAGATGTAGACCGCGGTGTTGCCTGCCAATATTTGCAGCAGCGTCAGCTCGGTCCACTCGATCCTGATGCCGCGCGGCAGGTTCTTGTCGGCCAACTCCTGCATGAGCTTGACGGCCTCGCCGGAGCCGAACCCCGGGGCGGGGCTGCCCAGCAGTTCGGCCGTGGGGAACATATTGTAATGGCCGGCCAGCACGGGCGCGTTGATGTCCTTGATTTTGACCAGCGTGCCCAGCGGCACCATCTCGCCGCTGGCATTGCGCGTCTTGAGATTCTTGACGTCCAGCGCCTTGGCCCGGAATGGCGCATCGGCCTGCGCGGTCACGTGGTAGGGCCGCCCGTAAAGGGTGAAGTCATTGACATACAGGGAGCCCAGGTAGATGGAAAGCGTGTCCCACACCGAATCGAGCGGCACGTGCATGGATTCGGCCTTGGCGCGGTCCACGTCGAGATACACCTGGGGCACGCTGGCGCGGAAGGTCGAGAGGGCCTGCACGATTTCATTCGTGCGGGCGAGGGCGGCACGGCTTAACTGCGCCGTCGCCGCCTGCAAGGCCGGGTAGCCGAGATTGCCGCGGTCTTCGACCTGCAGCTTGAACCCGCCCAGGGTGCCCAGACCGTCCACCGGCGGGGTGCCGGCCACTACAACGTAGGCGTCCTGGATATTCGCCGCCGCGATCTTCTTCTTGAGGTTGGCCATGAGGACGTCGGCGGTCAGGCCCTCCTTGACGCGCTCCTCGAACGGGCTTAGGCGGATGAACATGCTGGAGGCATTGGCGCTGTTGCCCAGCGCCACCAGCGACAGCCCGGCAAACTCGGACACGGCGGCAATGCCCGGGGTGTTGGTCAGAATCTGCACTACCTTCTGGCTGACTTGCTCGGTGCGCTGCAGCGACGCGCCGTCGGGCAATTGCAGATAGCAGAAAATGTTGCCCTTGTCCTGGGATGGGATGAAGCCGGTCGGGACCTTGTTGAACCCGAACCAGGTCAGCGCCAGCAGGCCGGCATACAGGAACAGGGCGACGCCGCAATGCCGGAGCACGCGGCCCAGGCCCCGGACGTAGGTAGCCCGCGTGCCCTCAAACAGGCGGTTGAACCCACTGAAGAGCCAGCCGATCGAGCCGTGGAGGATACGGCCTACGATGTCCTTCGGGGCATGGTGCGGCTGGAGCAGGAGCGCGCTCAGGGCCGGGCTGAGCGTCAGCGAGTTGAAGGCGGAGATCAGGGTCGAGATAGCGATCGTCAGGGCAAACTGCTGGTAGAACTTGCCGGTAATGCCGCTGATGAACGCCGTGGGAATGAAGACGGCGCTCAGCACCAGCGCGATAGCCACGACCGCGCCGCTGACTTCATCCATCGCTTTGTGCGTGGCGTCCGTCGGCGAGAGGCCCTCGGCAATATGCCGCTCGACGTTCTCGACGACCACAATGGCATCGTCCACCACAATGCCGATGGCCAGCACCAGGCCGAACAGGGAGAGATTATTGATCGAAAAGCCGAAGGCCTTCATGGCGGCGAACGTGCCGATGAGCGATACGGGCACCGAGACCAGCGGGATGATCGAGGCGCGCCAGTTCTGGAGGAAGAGGACGACCACGAAGACGACCAGCAGAATGGCTACGATCAGCGTGTGGATTACCGCGTGAATGGACTCGCGGATGAAGGCCGAGGTGTCGTAGGCGACGCGATATTCCAGCCCGTCGGGGAAGTCTCTCGCGATGTCCTTCATAGCCGCCTGGATGGCGTTGGCGGTCTCGATGGCGTTGGACCCCGGCTGTTGGAACAGGGCGATGGCCGCGGACGGGGTGCCGTCCAGGCGGCTGTCAATGCTGTAATCGGCGGCGGCCAGCTCGACGCGCGCAACGTCGCGCAACCGGGTGATCTGCCCGTTCGCATCCGCCTTGAGCACGATGTCCTCGAACTCGGGCTGCGTCACCAGGCGGCCTTTGGTCATGATGGCAAGCTGGAAGAGGTTATCGGGGGGCTGCGGCGCCTGTCCCACCAATCCGGCTGCCACTTCCACGTTCTGGCGCCGGATGGCGGCCACGATGTCGCCGGCGGTGAGGTTGCGGGCGGAGGCCTTGTGCGGGTCAATCCAGATGCGCATGCAGTAGTCGCGCGCGCCGAAGATGATCGAGTCGCCCACGCCCGGCAGCCGCGCCAGGATGTCGCGCACGTGCAGGTAGGCGTAGTTGCTCAGGTAAACCGGGTCATACTTGCCCGAGGGCGAGACCAGGCTCACGAGCATGGCGATGCTGGGCGAACGCTTGCGCGTAATGACGCCTAGCTCGCGCACCTCCTCAGGCAGGCGCGGCAGGGCGCCGTCCACGCGGTTCTGCACGAGCACCTGCGCGGTGTTCGGGTCGGTGCCCACTTTGAAGGTGATCGCCAGCCGCATCGAGCCGTCGCTGCTGCACTGGGCCGACATGTAGAGCATGTTCTCGACGCCATTGATCTGCTCCTCGATGGGCGTCGCGACGGTGTTGGCAACCGTCTCCGCGCTGGCGCCGGGGTAGGTCGCCATGACGAAGATAGTGGGAGGTGTGATCTCGGGATACTGGGCGACCGGCAGCGTAAAGAGCGCTATCGCGCCCAGCAGCACGATCATGATGGACAGCACCGACGCGAAGATCGGACGCCGGATGAAGAAGTGAGAGAAGGTCACGGCAGGGCTCCGGGTTAGGTTTGGGGCTTGCCCTTGGGCTGGGCGGCAGCGGGGGCGCTCGTATTCTCGGCCTCCGCCTTCGGAGCTTTGGAGTCCGCTTGCGCTTCCTGCACTTCCACTTTGATGCCAGGCCGCAGCATCATCAGGCCGTTGACGACCACCCGGTCCTGCCGGTTCAAACCTTTGAGCACCTCGCGCAAGGCATCATGCGCCCGCCCAATCGTAATGGAGCGAGTCTCGACCTTGCCGTCCGGCGTGGCGACATAGACATACTTGTAGCCCAGGTCGGAGAGCACAGCCACGTCCGGGACCAGCACGGCTTCCTGCGGCGGCCCGGAGAGCACGCGCAGGTTGGCAAACATGCCGGGCACGAGCGTGCGATCGGCGTTATCGAACACCGCGCGCAGGCGAATGGTGCCGGTCTGCGGATTCACCTGGTTGTCGAAGAAGTCCAGGCGGCCCCGGTGAGGGAAGCCCGTTTCGCCGACCAGGGCTAATTCGCAGGGGAGGCTGTTGCTACTCCTGACACTGACTTTCGCGCTACCGCTCCCTTCCGCGTTGCACTTGTATTTGAGATAGGCGCTCTCCTCGACGTCGAAGTAGCAGTAGACTGGGTCCACCGAGACCAGGGTGGCCAGCACGGAGGGCGAACCCCCGTTGCCTTGGGGCTGAACGAAATTGCCTACGGTGAGCAATCGGCGACCGATCTTGCCGCTGACCGGCGCCTTGATCTGCGTGTAATCCAGGTTCAGGCGGGCAGTCGTCTCATTGGCCTTGGCGGCGGCCAGGGCGGCTTCGGCCTCGAGCATCGCCTTGCTCCGGCTGTCGTATTCCTCCTCCGAGATAGCCTTGGTGCCGCGCAGGCCCTCGGCGCGCTTGAGATCATCACGCGTCCACTCCAAGTGGGTCTCGGCCTGCTTGCGGCGGGCCTCGGCCTGGTCGAGGTCGGCTTGGTAGGGGCGAGGATCGATGACAAAGAGCAGGTCACCGGACTTAACTTCTGCGCCATCCTTGAAGTGGATGGAATCGATGTAGCCCGACACGCGGGGGCAGATCTCGACCATTTCGACGGCATCCAGGTGGCCAGGGTATTCGTCCCAGTTGGTCACGGTCGCCAATTGCGGGGGTTTGACGGTGACCCGGGGTGTAGGCGGCGGCGGCGGCTTGGGCGGCGAGCAAGCGGTGAACAGAGCGGCGACGGCCAGCGGCAGGAGACCGAAAGCAATCGTGGGAGTGAGCGCACCGGGTTCCGGGGCGCGATGCGGGGTTTTAGGAATCATATAGAACACGTTTCTGGAGAGCTTCGAAGTGCAACGTTGGGTGCACATCTTGGCCATGAAACCCCTCACCCGCCCGGCGGGCACCCTCTCCCCCTCCGAGGGGGAGAGGGAAAGGGTGAGGGGGTCGGTTGAAGAGTTCAGGTTCATGGATGGACTCAGCTTATGGCGATGAGAGAGACGGTTTCATTGCGTTCGTTGTGCACCCTGCCCATGGCATTGGGGTCGAGCATCGGCTTGCCGTCCACGAGAAACAGGTATTGGTGATGGCCGTGAGGCAGCTCCAGCCGTATGACCCAGCCGCCATCAGGCATACGCTTCATTGGATGGGCCGCCGGCTGCCATTGATTGAAGTCGCCAATGAGCGAAACGCTTTTGGCTTCGGGCGCGCGGCACACGAAGTCCACCAGGTGGCGGGGCCGCCCGCCGGCCGGCCGGCGCAGGCCGGGCTGTGGCATAAACGGGGTCATATGATTCCAGGCTCGTGTTTACCGGCGGCCCCGCGCCAGGGCCTGAAAGCCCGGCGAGAAGAACTCAATCATTCCGGCGAGCAACTCATCGGTGTTCTCCGGGTTGCAAGCGCCGTGGGTTTCCAATTGAATCTTGCCCGGATTGCAGAGGATGAAAGCCAGGGCGCCCCAGACAAATTCCATGCGCCAGAGCAGTTCAGCCAACGGCGCCTTGGGCAAACTGCGCTGCCACGCCCTCTCGAAGGCTGTCCATACCTCGGCCCGCTGGCCGCGCAAAGCGGCCTGCGTCGCCGCGTGGGGCTCCGTCACGATGCGCCCGAGGAGACGGGTGACGGCCTGGCGCTTGGCGGGGCCCTCGCCCGCTAGCCGCAGCGGCGGCAGCAACATGGCCTCGAGAACCTTCTCCACGGATAGCGGCCGGCCTTTGGCCGCGGCCTCGTGCCGCCGCAGCAGCGCGAGGTGCTCCTCGCGCAGGGGGCCAAACCGGCGCTTGAGCACGGCCTCCATCAGCCCCCGCTTGGAGCCGAAATAATAATACACGGTCGCCAGGTTCACCCGCGCTTCCTGGGCGATGTGCCGCAGCGACGTGCCCGTGAAACCCAGCTCGCCCATCGCATCCTCCGCGGCATCCAGGATGCGCGTGCGCGGGTCGGTCTCGGCAGTCTTAGCCATATAAGTAAACGTTCGTTTTAAACGAACGTTTGAGTATTGGCCGGGGAGCATCTCAATAGCAAGCGGTATTTTGCGCACCGGAGCGGCGCCCGCCCTCGGGCGCAGCAGCGTCCAGCACTGGCAGCGTGCCTGGCTGATCGGCATTGCTGCGCCCGAGGACGGGCGCCCTCCGCGGCCAGCGCGAGCCGGATTCCTTTTGCATTCCAGGCGGGGCTGTTCCAAGGTGAGCGCATGACGCAACCGCTCGCACTGGTGTTGTACGAGAGGCTGCTGCCCGGCAGCCAGCTCGTCAACCGGCTTCAGGACCTGAACTATCGCGTTCAGGCCATCCCCAGCCCCGAGACGCTCGTCGAGTGTGCCGAGCGATCCAAGCCGATGCTCGTGCTAGCCGACCTGGGGAGCGGTCCCGAGAACGTGTGCGCCGCCGTCGCCCGGTTGAAAGAGAATCCCGCGACCAAGCACCTGCCCGTCATCGCCTTCGGGGCCGAGAACGCCCCCGCCGTCCAGGAGTCCGCGCGCAAAGCAGGAGCCACGCTGGTAGTCGGCGAGGCTGCCATCATCACGCACCTGCCGCAGTTCCTGGACCAGGCGCTGCAGGTCGAATAGCTCGCCCACACGCTCTTGCAGCCGCCCGTCGTCCCCGCCCTTTCGCCCCCCTCCCCTGCTGTCACCAGCCTCTACGTGCATGTGCCGTTCTGCGCGGCTAAATGCGACTACTGCGCGTTCTATTCCGAAGCGGCGAGCGGCGCGGTCGTCAACCGCTACGTTGCGGCCCTGGTTCGCGAGCTGGAGTTGGTCGCCGCCGACCTCAAGCCGGAGACCGTGTTCTTCGGGGGCGGGACTCCTTCGTTGCTGAACCTGAGGCAGTGGGAACAGGTCCTCGATGCCATGCAACGGCTCAACCTGCTTGGCGCGGCCGAGTGGACCGTCGAATGCAACCCGGCCACGGTGTCCCTGGATAAGGCCCGGCTGCTCAAGTCCGCCGGTGTAAACCGCCTTTCGATGGGTGTGCAATCGCTGCACGCACCGCTGCTCGAGCGCCTGGGCCGCGTGCATACACGCGAGATGGTCTTCTCCTCGTTCGACACGCTGCGCAAAGCGGGCTTCGACAACGTGAACCTCGATCTCATGTTCGCCATCCCGGGGCAGACGTTGGAGATGTGGCGCGAGACGCTGGCCGAGGCCACGGCCATGGGGAGCGAACACCTTTCCAGCTACGAGGTCACCTACGAGGAGGACACTCCGCTCTTTTCGCAATTGCAGGCCGGAGAGGTCAGGGAAGACGAGGACCTTGCCTGCGCGATGTACGAGAAGTTGGTGCAACGCGCGGCGGATGCGGGCTTCGTGCAATACGAGGTCTCCAACTTCGCCCGGGACGACGCTTCCGCGCGGTCCGCCCCATCAAGCCGGCTGCCCAGCCTGGCGTGCCGGCACAATGTCAACTACTGGCGCGGGGGCTCATTCTACGGCCTGGGCCCCAGCGCCACGAGCTACGTCCGCGGTGTCCGCACGAAGAACTGGTCCAACACCCCGCTCTACTGTGAGCAGCTCGAGAACGGCCGCCGGGCCGTCGAGTCCCGCGAGGAGCTGCCACCGCTGGCACGCGCCGGCGAGACCGCCGCCTTTGGACTGCGCATGGTCGCCGGCTGGCCCTTCGACCAGTTCCGCGGCATCACCGGGCACGACCTTCGCACCGAATGGGCCGACGACATGGCCCGGCTCTGTGACCAGGGATGGGGGCGTCGCACCGCACAGCGCTTCCGGCTTACCCCGCAAGGCCTTCGGTTCGCGGACGCCGCGGCCCGGCTGTTCCTCCGGCCGTAACCGCGCGCGCCCGGGCCGGCGTTCCTTGACGCTTTCAGTGGAATCCGGCAGCCAAGGCCGAAGCCCGAAGGCCGAAGCCCGAAAGCGCTGAGCGCAGAAGAGTGGACTGTTTAAACACAGAGACGCAGAGAGCGCAGCGCGGCAAAGCCGCAACCGAATCGGGCCGCGACGAGGATGGAGGATAGAAGATGGAGGATGGAACTCCCCTGTTTTCACTGGGCTGGCAAATCGTTCGCAGGCTGCGATGAAGTTTTCATGCTGCCAGGCTGATCCCTTTACATTCCTTCCCAAAACTGCCCCTTTTGCCGCGGCTACTCGTCCACCCGCGCCAGGGTCAGTGCGCCGCTGGCAATCAGCTTCTTCCCGACTTTGGCTTCCACCTGGAACCGGTGCAGGCCGCTCAGGGACTTGTCAGCCACAGCTAAGAGCCGCAGGACGTCGCCGGGCCGGGCGGGGGTGGTGAATTTAATGCTGGTGGCGGCCAGGAAGAACATTTTGGGGGCTGGAGAGTGAGCGGCGCCTGCTGCCTTGTCGCTGAGCCCCAAGAGCAAGCCGCTCGTCTGGGCCAGCGCTTCCGCGACAAGCACCCCGGGCATGATGGGCCGGCCCGGGAAATGGCCGGCAAACTGCGGCTCATCCGCCCGCAAGGTGCGCTCGGCGAGGATGGAGGTGTGCGGCTCGAGCGAGAGCACCCGGTCCACGAACAGGAACGGCGGACGGTGCGGCAGGATCGGCAGGAGGTCGTCTAGAGTGAACAGGGTTTTATGGTGCATGACTGGTGCGCGGAGCTTAAGGGCCAAACGCTATGTTCAGGCAAGCGGCTTCTCCTGAGGTGCGAGCGCTCCTGCTTCAGGCCAGACCGGGACAAAGTGAAACCATTGGTCCGGATGTTCCCGGATGCGGGCCTCGAACGCCCGCATGATCTGCTGCGTCAGGAGGCGCCGGGCTTCACGGTTGCCGAGGGCCTGCCGCGCGTAGCGGAACTCCGGCAGGATTTCCGCCGCATAGCCGTTGGGCTTGCGCAGGACGGTCACGCCAAGGACGGCGCAGCCGGACGCGCGCGCCAACTCGGCAGCCGCTGCCGAGGCTCGGAAGGGGCGTCCGAACAACTCGATATCCACCCCCTTGGCTGCGGGCGGGCGGTCCAGCAGCAGCGCCACAATGGCGCCGTTTTGCAAGCGCTTGATGATCTCCACAAACTCAAAGCCGTCGCTGCCTACCACCAAGGTCTCGATGCCTCTGCGGCCGCGGGCGGCCTGGCGCATTTCCGTAAAGCCCCGGCCCGGCTCGGCCTGCGTGAGCACCAGCAGGGGGTAGCCGCTTTCCACGAGCAGCGCCCCGCCCAGCTCCCAATTGCCGAGGTGCGGCGTCACCAGCAGCACGCCCCTCCCGCGCTGCGCGGCGTCACGCAGGATTCCCCAATCCACCCCCGCGGTGAACCTGGGCGCCACCGCCCGCCCGCTCTCGAATCGCCACAAATCCACCATCTTCAGCGCGAATTGCCGGAACAGCGTATGAGCCGCCCGCGCGGCTCGCGCGCGATCGCCCGCGAACACTGGCACCAGGTTCTGAATGACAACGGCGCGGCGCGCGCTGTTGAGCGCGTAGTATGCCTCCGCCACAACCAGGCACAGGGCGTTGAGCCCGGCTGCCGGCAGCACTCGCCCCGCAGCCAGTCCCAGCCGCCAGAGCCAGGGCCGATAGAACGCTGAAGGGGCCGAAGGCCTCGCGCCGTAAAACACGGGTGCAGGGCCCGGTGCCTTCTCCCGGGCAGTTCCTTCGACCCACCCACCGCTTTTGATCGCCTCGCTCACGGCCCCAGGAAGCCCTCCACCGACTCGCCGGAACCTTTGTTCTCCAAACGCCAGCCGCCATCGGGCTTGCGGTGAAACTCGTACCCCCGCGGCAGCGTGTCGCCTTGCAGGGCGGCATAGAGGTGAAGCCATGCGAATCGCTTGGACGGCTCGCCTCGTCCCATGAAGCCTAAATGCTGTGGCGGAAACTCGATCAGCCAATTGGTCCGGCTGGTCTGCGCCAACAGCACAGAGAGCGGCGTCTTAGTGAACTGCACGACGCAGCGGCCATCGGAGTTGCTGGCCATCACGACATCGCCCGCCAGCTCGGGCATGGACCGCCGCGGACGCCAAAGCGCCTGTCCTTCCTGGACGCGCCATCCCGGCCCGCTGGTGGTGAAGAGGTCCGACTCTTTCGGCGTTCGGCACCCCGTCCAGAGCGCCAGCGCGGCCAGCCAGAGCACGGTACGCGGCATGCCACCCGCCAATGAAATCATATCTTTGCCCTAATTCTCGCGGCAACCGTTCCCTTGTCAAAGGTTTCATCGCGCCCAGCGGCGGCCGTGTTCGCAGGCTAAGGTCCTTAGGCCGGACGAACCCATTAAAGGGTCGCCCCGATTGTGGCTGTTGCCTATCCTCGCACCTCGATGAACACCAAGAAAGTTGCCCCGCTCCTGGCTGCTTTGGCCGCCGGCATCTCGGCCCACGCCCAACCTGTGGCCCCCACGACCGCCGCTCCGGCCAGAACCTACCGCAACCCGCTGCTGCCTGACTGGGAAATCGCCGATCCTTTCGTTCTGCGCCTAGACAGCAAGTATTACCTTTATCCGACAACCGACGCCCACGGCTATGAGGTGTTTGTATCCGACGACCTCGTGCACTGGGAACGCAAGGCGCGCGTCTTCGAAGACCCCCGCGATGGTGATTGGGCGCCCGAGGTGTTCCATAACACCCGGGGTGACGGCAAGTTCTACCTTTATTACACCGACAACATCGGCGGGCGGACGCTTGGCCCCCTGGAAAAGCAGGTCGGGGTGGCCGTCGCCGACAGCCCGTTAGGGCCCTTCAAAGACCGGGGCGTGCTGGCGCGGCACGCCATAGACGCCGACCTGTTCCAGGACGACGACGGCAAGTTCTACCTGACCTACGTGGACCTGGCCCACGGGTTCAAGATCGCCGTCCAGGCCATGGCAACTCCGTTGAAGAAGAAAGGCTCACCCACCGTCGTCATTCGGCCAACGGAAGAATGGGAAATGCGCAGCGGCCACGTGACGGAAGGACCGTTCATGCTGAAGCACAACGGCACTTACTACCTGATGTATTCCGGCACGGGCGCCGACTCCCCCAATTACGGCATTGGCTACGCGATCTCCAAGTCGCCCACCGGCCCCTTCGTGAAGTATGCCGGCAACCCCATCGCCCACCGCGGCGGAAATGTCCTGGGGCCAGGGCACCATTGCGTTATAGCCGCCCCTGATGGAAAGCTCTGGATGCTCTATCACCAGAAGTGGAACGCCGACCAGAACTTCCACCGGTTCCTCGCGCTCGACCCGCTCTGGTTCGACGAGAACGGCGTCATCCACGTCCGCGTCACCCGCGACACCAGCGAGGGGGCGCCCTGAGCCGGGCGGCGCACGGTTCATTCGGAAGCACCTATCGCGAATCCCAACGGGCGGGGCGCCCGCCGCGCATCGCGGCCGTTGCATAGCTTCGCAGGAGCGCAGCCTTTCCCGCAGCAAGCCTCGAAACGCGCGCCGCCCCCTCGGTTCTGCTGGCCCACAGGCAGTCCTGCGGTTCTGCAGACTGAAAGCTGCGCTCCAATCTGCTGGCGGTAATGGCGAGGCGCACCCGCTTTGCCGCGAGCAACGTTTAGCGCATTGACGGTACGCATTAGCGGCGTTAAACTCGGTGTTTATGAGCCCGGCCCGCGGAGTGTGCTCTCTTTTGTTGCCAGCGATCCAGCTATGCGGCGCCGTGGCCTTCGCCCAGACCGGCTTCGAGGCGTGGTTCCCGCCGGGCCAGGAAGTGACCAATGCCATGGCCGTGAGCTACAGGTTCCGGGTCGTGGAGGACACCTCGCCGGCCATCATGATCCTCTTCGGCTCGAACCGTCTCTACGGCCCCTCCAACGAGACCTACCTGCTCGAGAACGATGCTTACGCGGACGGCTTCACTTGCACCAACGGGGTCTGCACCACCTGGCCCGAGATAGGCACCGAGAACTATTCGCATAGCAGCCTGCGCTCGGACATTCCGGATTACAACGAGCATGGCTGGATTGGCGCCAAGTCCAGCTCACCGCAGATGTTCCCTCGCCAAAGCTATTGGATAGACGGCATCAATGGCCTGACGAAAATGGACCTCATCACCCAGACCAATATGAATGGCGTCGAGTGCAGCGTGCAGTTGGCGCGCGCCGGCCTGGTTACCGACCGCACGGGGTGGAATTGCGCCAACCTGCTCGATACCAATGTCACGTTCCGCGAGTGGGACGCCTTTATCACGTTCGGCGGCGCGACTTACACCAATCGGTTCGCCGTGCCTGACGCCAACGGGCAGTATTTCGCGTTCTATGAGATATTCGATTTCCTGAGCGAGTTCTTCGGGATGACCTCGGGCGCATACCAGGTCTATCTGTACGACCTGACGCTCCAGGAGGAAGGGCAGACCTGGTCGCGTCGCATTAACCAGTTCAATGTGTATCGGCAGGATGCCTGGCCTACGAACTATGGCGTGCGGGTTGTCAGCGACCACGGGACCAACGTCATCGAGATGAGCACTAACCTGGGCGCTACCAATTACCTTCCCGTCGGGACTGTCTTCGACCTGGCTGTCTCGCTCGACGGGCACGCGCCGGATTTGATTCCCACGGGTTTCTCTGCGCCCGCCACCGTCTTTGCCGGCCAGACGTTTCCGGTGACTGTGACGGTGAGCAACGCCACGAGCTTCGCCGCAGCCGAGTTTGCTACCGGCTATTTTCTCTCCGGCGACAGCGACGTGGCGGTAAACGACACATATTGTGGCGCGTCCACCAACCAGGCCGGCCTGGCCGGTGGAGCGAGCACCACCTTTACCACCTTCGCCACGGTGCCGGCCTCCACGGCGCCGGGCAGCTATTACCTGGGCGCGATCGTGGATTACCCGGGCCAGCTCGTTGAGACCGTCAAAACCAACAATACCATCGCCATTCCGCTGACGGTGCTCGGATGCCTGCCTTCGGGCGGCCCTGCCGTGACTGACTCCTGGCAGATGCCGGCGGACTTCGCGTTGGGCGGCTGGTTGTTCGAGGATTTCCCGGATACGAGGACCAACGGATCGCCGGGCGGCGGCACGAATCTCCTGGCCAGCCTTAGCCTTGCCGGCGACCTCTCCCTCATGAACGGCAGCCTCACAAACGATGGCCCCGGCTACCTCGGTGCCGAATTCTTCCCGTATATCATGTTGGACACCAACTTCGATTGGTTGCTACTGCACCCCAACAGCAACCACGGGGCTTCGTTGGGCATGGCTGTCTGCCGCAGCGGCACCTTCCATTTGGATGGCGCTTTCGCACGCGCCAACACGGCCCAGTTCGCGGGAGACGGCGTGGACGTCGCCATCGTCCGCAACCTCGATACGACCAACCCCCTATTCACAGCGAATATCCCCTCATCGGCGGCGGTTGACCCAGCCAACCTTTTCCAGGGACCTGGCGCGGCTCCGTTCGACGTGACTTGCCCCTTGCTCAAAGGCGACGTGCTGCGGTTCATCGTGTTCAGCGGCACTAACGGGGACATCAGTTTCGACATTACGGCGCTCACATTTGGCGTGAGCGAAGACCCGGCACCACCTTTTCGACTGAACGCTACCTCGGATGGCAGCAACCTGCTCCTTTCCTGGACAGCCTTGGTCAACGAAGGCTATCAGGTTCTGGGCAGCTCGGACTTGACCACCTGGGCGCCATTGGCCGAACTCAGCAGCGCCGGCACCAACCGACTCTTCTGGCCGACCCTCACCACGGGTCCATTCCGGGCTTTCCGGGTGGAGCTATTGCCCTGATGCAGGGCTTAGCCGGAGCTAGTCGTTTCGAAGCGAAGCTCGCTGGCCTTCACGACCTTCACGCGCTTGGAGGCGATGCAGTTCGCCCAGGCCCAGTTGTGATGCTGCCGGACGAGGTCTGCGCTCACGAC
>DATKNZ010000091.1:0-20466 GCA_035541055.1 Candidatus Acidiferrum sp.
GGTCGAAGTACCCGTTCATCGGCGGCATCCGCTCCAGCGCCCAGTTGATTTCCTACGAGATTGCAATGGGCCTCGCCGTGGTGCCGCTGTTCCTGATTGGGTGCGGGCTGGATCCCGCCCACCTGAGCGAGGCCTGGCAGAAGTTCCTGGCCGGAACCAGCAGCTTGAACCTCGGGCGGCTCGTCACGTGGCAGGCGACGCATGGCTGGCTGCTCATTTATGCCCCAATCTCTTTCGTCATCTTCCTCGCCGCCATGTTTGCGGAGACCAACCGCATGCCGTTCGATCTGCCCGAGTCGGAGCAAGAGTTGGCCGGCGGCTACAACGTCGAGTACAGCTCGATGAAGTTCGCCCTGTTCTTCATGGGCGAATACGCCAACCTGACGGTGGCGGCGGCGCTCATGGTGACGTTGTTCCTGGGCGGATGGACGCTCCCGATTTACGGCCTGGATCAGCCGGCGACGACTGCGGTTTGGGGCCTGCTGCACATCGCGGTGTTCCTGGCCAAGGTGCTCTGCGTCATGTTCATGGTCATCTGGGTGCGCTGGATGTGGCCTCGGTTTCGCTACGACCAGCTCATGGACCTGGGCTGGCGGCGTTTCATTCCGCTCGCCCTGGCCAACATCCTGGTCACGGCAGCCTTCCTTTGGATAAGGGCTTGAATGATTGTTAAGCGCAGAAAGCTGAATTGGTGGGATCGGCTTTACCTGCCGGCGGTGATCGGCGGGTTCAAGGTCACGCTGCGCCATTTCTTCCGCAAGAAGGTCACTATGCAATATCCCGAGGAGCGCTGGGTAGTGCCCGAGGGTTACCGCGGAGCGCCGTATTTGGTCAAAGACCAGAACGGCAATACCAAGTGCGTGGCCTGCCAGCTTTGCGAGTTCGTCTGCCCGCCGAAGGCGATCAAGATCGTGCCGCCCGGCCCGGTCGGCGAAGGGGCCGACCGCCCGAACGCGGAGAAGATGCCGCGCGAGTTCGAGATTAACATGATCCGCTGCATCTTCTGCGGCTTCTGCCAGGAGGTCTGCCCTGAGGAGGCCATCTTCCTGATGAAGGACTACTCATTGACAGCCCGGACTCGCCAGGACTTGGTCTACAACAAAGAGAAGTTGCTTGCGCTGGGTGGGGTGCAGCAGGACAAGATTCTGAAATGGAAGCACAAGGCCGACGAGGCACGGGCGCAGGGGGTGAACCCGTAGGCTTGCCCCAGCCAACCACGGTCATGAAACATGACTAGCGTCCTCTTCTACATCCTGGCCTTCCTGACCCTGGTGTTCGGCTTCCTCGTCATTGCCAACCCGTTCAGCCGCAGCCCGGTGACCAGCGCTATGTTCCTGGTGCTGGCGATCATCTCGCTCGCCGGCCTGTTCGTGCTCCTGCATGCATATTTCCTGGCGGCAGTGCAGGTGCTGGTCTATGCGGGCGCCGTGATGGTGCTCTTCCTCTTCGTCATCATGCTGCTGGACCTCCGGGTCGAGGAGCGGCGGCGGATCAAGATACTGGCGGCGGTTGGCGGGCTGGCATCGGCGGGCATTATTCTCGGCATTTTCCTCCATCACCTGCTCGTTGCGCCGCTGGGCGAGGGTGAGACGCCGAGCGTCGCGGGAGGCACCTATGCCCTCGGGAGGATTTTGTTCACGCAATACGTCCTGCCATTCGAGATTGTCTCCGTGCTGCTCCTCGTCGCCATGGTGGGCGTGGTGCTGCTCAGCAAGAGGGACCTGAAATGACCATCGGCCTCGAGCACTATCTTGTAGTGAGCGCCATGCTGTTCGTGGTGGGCCTGGCCGGTGTGATCGTGCGGCGCAACCTGTTGGTCATTTACATGTCGCTCGAGCTGATGCTCAACGCCGCCAACCTCGCGCTGGTCGCGTTCTCGCGGTTCACCAATAACCTCGACGGGCAGGTGTTCGTATTCTTCGTCATCACCGTGGCGGCGGCGGAAGTCGCGGTCGGCCTGGCGCTCATCGTGGCTGTCTATCGCAGGCGCCACACGGCGTACGTCGAGGACCTGAGGACGCTCAAGCTCTAGCTGATGACCCTCGACGCCTTACCCTGGATCGTCCTGTTCCTGCCGCTGGCCGCAGCCGTCCTGATCACGCTGTTCACCCAGCGCAGCCGCGAACTGAGCGCGGCTCTCTCCATCGGCGCGGTGGTCGCCGGCTTTGTCCTGAGCGTCATCTTTCGCGGGTTGGTGGGATGGGACCCCGCCGTCCGCGAGTCCCCTGTAACCTGGCTGAGCGTGGGCGATTTCCAGGTAGGCTTCGGCTTGCGCTTCGACCCGTTGAGCCTGGCCATGCTGCTGCTCGTCACGTTTGTGGCGGGTCTGATTCACATCTATTCGTGGGGCTATATGAGGGAGGATCGCAGCCAGCCGCGTTACTTCGCGGGCTTGAGCCTGTTCACCTTCTCGATGCTGGGCATCGTGCTGTCCAGCAACTTCGTGCAGCTCTTTGTCTTCTGGGAACTGGTGGGCGTTTCCAGCTACAACCTGATCGGGTTCTGGTATGAGCGGCCCGCGGCTGCGGACGCCGGCAAGAAGGCGTTCCTCGCCAATCGTCTCGGCGACTTCGGCTTCCTGATCGGCATCCTGCTGGTCTGGAACCGCCTGGGCTCGCTGAACTTCGAGGTGCTGCAAGGCAACCTGTCTGCCAACCCCCAGGCCCTTGGGACCCTGGCGACTGCGGCGGGCCTGCTGATCTTCTGTGGGGCTGTCGGCAAGAGCGCGCAATTCCCGCTGCACGTCTGGCTGCCCGACGCGATGGAAGGCCCTACGCCGGTCAGCGCGCTCATCCACGCCGCCACGATGGTCGCGGCCGGTGTGTTCATGCTGTGCCGGGTGGCCTTTCTCCTGAATGGGCCGTCCCTGGAAGTCATCGCCTGGATCGGCGGCTTTACGGCACTGCTCTCCGCGATCATCGGCATCCAGCAGGATGACATAAAGCGCATCCTGGCCTACTCCACGCTCTCACAGCTCGGTTACATGGTGATGGCGGTCGGTCTGCGCGGTCCGACGCCGGCCATGTATCACCTGAGCACGCACGCTTTCTTCAAGGCCCTGCTCTTCCTGGGCGCGGGCTCGGTGATCGTGGCCATGCATCACGAGCAGGACATCTGGAAGATGGGCGGCCTGCGCAAGAAGCTGCCCGTGACATTCTGGACCTTCCTCGCCGGCACTCTGGCGCTTTGTGGTCTCCCGCCGTTCAGCGGCTTTTATAGCAAGGACAGCATCCTCGCCCAGGCGGCCCAGCACAGCTCCGGGTTGCTGATCGTGGGCATCATCGTCGCCGCCCTGACGCCGTTTTACATGTTCCGGCTGCTGTGCGTCGCGTTCCTCGGGGCGGGCAAATCCGAGGCAGCCGGCCACGCGCAGGAATCCCCGCAAGTGATGTTGTGGCCCATGCGCTTTCTCGCCGCGCTGAGCATCGCTGGCGGCTTCATCGGCATCGAGCAGATCTACAATCGGCAGTTCAAGGGGGAGCAGGTGGAAACGGCGGCAACGTTCCTCCGGGAGGTGATTGCGCCCTTTATCCGCACGCCGGTCCCGGCGTTCGCCGGGTTGGCGGCGGCGCTGGTGGGCCTGGCTGCCGCCTGGGCGCTCTACGCGAAAGCGGCGCACGACCCGCTCCCGGCGAGGCTCGGCGCCCTCTCGCGCTGGATGCGGAACCGCTTTTACTTCGATGAGCTGTACGAGGCCACCTTCATCCGATTGCACGATAGCTTGGCCGCGATCGCCGGTTGGATTGACCGCTGGATCATCGCCGGAGTCGCCGTGCGCGGCGCCCATGGCACGACTGAGCTGGTGGGCCGTGCCTTGCGCCTGTTTCAAACGGGGAACGTGCAAACCTACGCCTTCCTGTTCGCTATCGGTGTGGCGTTGGTGCTCTACCTCGTTCTCTTGAGCCAATAGGTATGTCCGTCCTCACCTTCATCATCTGCTGCCCGCTGGTGGCCGCGCTGCTGCTGGCTTTCGTGCCGCGGAGCTTCCGGGTGGTGATGCGCGGCGTGGCACTCCTGGCCACGCTGATCTCCGCGCTGCTGGCCGTAGCGATGTTTGCGCTGTTCAATCCGGCCCATGCCGGTCCGAATGGCTTTTGCTTTGAGCAGCAGGTCTCGTGGGTCAGCGCCCTCGGGATCAGCTACCACGTCGGCGTGGACGGCATCAACGTGGGCCTGGTGCTCATGGCCGCCATCGTGGCGTTCACGGCGGCGTGTGCCGCCTACGAAATCAGGGAACGCGAGAAGGAGTTCTACATCCTCTTGCTCGTGATGGCGGGCGGCATCCTCGGCGCCTTCGCGTCGCTGGACCTGTTCTTCTTCTACTTCTGCCATGAGCTGGCGCTGGTGCCGACCTTCATCATGATCGGGGTGTGGGGACGCGGCGAACGGAAGAACTACGCCACGTTCCAGATCACGCTTTACCTGAGCATTGGCGCGCTGCTGGCCCTGTTGGGGCTTATCGCGCTGTATTTACAGGCCGGCGCCAACACGTTTGATATTCCTGCCCTCACGCAGCATGTCTTCAATGAGCAGCACGCTCTTTCGCCCGGCGCTCAGCATTTTATCTTCCCGCTCCTCCTGTTCGGCTTCGGCATCCTCGTGTCCCTTTGGCCTTTCCACACCTGGGCGCCGTTGGGTTACAGCTCGGCGCCGACGCCCACAGCTATGCTGCACGCCGGCGTGCTTAAGAAGTTCGGGCTGTACGGACTGATCCGTATCGCGCTGCCCCTGATGCCTGCCGAGGCGCAGAATTGGATGCAAGTGCTGGCCTGGCTCTGCCTGGGGAACCTCGTGTACTGCGGCTGGGTGGCCATGTGCCAGAAGGACTTCAAGTGGCTCATCAGCTATTCGAGCGTAGCGCACATGGGCTTTGTGTTCCTCGGAATCGCCAGCCTGACACTCATCGGCATAACGGGCGCGGTCGTAGTGATGATCGCCCACGGCTTCCTGGCCGCCCTGATGTTCGGGCTGGCCGGCTATCTCGACCAACAAACCGGCACCTTGCAGATGGATCAGCTTGGCGGCCTGCTGCGACGGTTGCCGTTCATCGGCGCCGCGCTCATGCTGGGCGCGTTTGCGGGCTGCGGCTTGCCGGGGTTTGCGAACTTTGCGGGCGAGATAACCGTGCTCTTCGGCGCCTGGACGGTGTTCCCTCGCGTTACGGTTCTGGCCTGCTGGGGCGCCCTGATCATCGGCGCTGTGTACGCGCTGCGAGCCGTGCGGCACATGCTGCACGGACCGTTGCCGGAAAAGTGGGCCGCCGTGGCCGATGCGCCGCACTTCTGGCGCAAGCTGCCCTTCATTGTGCTGCTGGCGGCGCTCGTGGTCTTCGGCTGCTTCCCGGGGCTGCTGGTCGGGAAGATTCGGCCCAGCGCCGACCAGGTCGTTAAAATGGTCCATGCCGAGCGCCCGCCTGCCGCCGGGGTGGCTTTGCTAACAGACACTCTCAGGGACCGATGAACGCGGGCCTGCTTATTCATGAATGGTTGGTCCTGGCCCTCGCGCTCGCGGTGCTCCTGGCCGACTTGTGGGTCCCCGCCAGTTTGAGGCGGAATCTCGGCTACGCCGCCGCGGCGGGGCTGGGCGCTATCTTCCTTTACAGCGTCATCGCGGTGCGACTCCCGGCCGGGGAGACGCAATACGCTTTCAGCAACATGTACGCGCTGGACGGCTTGGCCCTTTACTTCAAGCGCTTCTTCCTTGTGGCGGCAATCATCGTTCTGCTGATGTCCGTGGAGTTCGCCGAGCGGATCACCGCCGGCATTGGCGAGTACTATGCTTTGATCCTGTTCGCGCTGACGGGAATGCTGTTCGCCTCGTCCGTCAACAACTTCGCCCTGCTGTTCGTCTCGCTGGAACTCATCACTGTGACGTTCTACGTCCTGACCAGTTTCGACCGGGCGCACCTGGCCTCGCTGGAAGCGGGGGTGAAGTACCTGATCATCGGCGCGCTCTCGACCGGGTTCACCGTATTCGGGATCGCCCTGGTGTCCGGGATCTCGCACACGCTGAGCTTCAGCGAATTGGCCGGGGTGGCAGCCCAGCACAGCGACAACAAGATCTTTCTGTTCGGCCTCGTGTTCATCCTCGCCGGGCTTGGGTTCAAGATCGCCGTGTTCCCGTTCCAGATCTGGGTGCCGGACGTGTATCAGGGCGCCCCATCGCCCACCACGGCCTTCCTGGCCATCGGCTCGAAGGCCGCCGGTTTTGTCCTGCTGCTGCGGGTGCTCTTCCTCGCCGTGCCGGCCATTACCGCGCAATGGGCCAACCTGCTAATCGTGCTGTCGGCGATTACCATTCTCTACGGGAACCTCTGCGCCATTCCGCAGCGCAACGTGAAGCGCCTGCTCGGCTATTCCAGCATCGCTCATGCGGGCTACCTGCTGCTCGGCGTGGCCGCCCTGAGCGCCGCGGGACGCGCGGCCCTGCTGTATTACCTCAGCGGCTACCTCTTTACCCTGCTCGGGGCGTTCGCGGTGATCTGCCTGGTGATGCTGCGCGTGAAGGACGAAGACGTCCGCGGCTTCGCCGGCCTGAACCGTCGTTCGCCCTTGCTGGCTGCCAGCATGACGCTCGCGATGGTCTCGTTGGCCGGCATTCCGCCGCTGGCCGGCTTCTTCGGCAAGTTCCTGCTGCTTCGCGCCATCCTCGAGCAAGGCGCCGCCCACCCGGGCTACTATGTGCTGGCTTTCATTACGGTGGCCGGCGTGGTCATTTCGCTCTACTACTACTTCGGCGTCGTGCGCGCGATCTACTGGTCGGACGAGCCCGCCGACCTCTCGCCCATCCCGATTTCGCAGTCCATCCGCTTTACGCTCTACGGCTGCATCGCGGGAATGTTCTTTCTCGGTTTGTTTCCCGGCGGCCTGTTGAACGCCGCTGCCGAGGCGGTGAAAGTGCTTCGCTGAAGGCGGCGAGTTTGAGGCGCATGGACGCCTCGCCGGCCTGAATGGGCCTGTCCACGAAGACGCCAGCCCTGGTCTTGCTTGGCGCACTGAGCCCAATGGGCGCATCGGTCCAAGGCTTGACAATGACGCCGCAGTCACATTACGATCTTGTGTTGTTAGTAAATCACGCACTCTCACTCTACAAACCAGTAACACGAATAGATTATGAGCACCTGGAAATACCTGCAAAATGGACAGCAGCTTGGGCCCGTTGACACCACGGCGCTGCTGGCCCTGTTGAGAAGTGGCACTTTGACCCCCGAAACTTCCGTATGCAAGGAGGGCACCACCACCTGGGCGCCAATCCGGACCGTGCCTGAGCTGTCGGGCGCCACGGGCACGGGGGCGGCGTTTCCGTCGGTCCCGCCGGCATCCGTTACCGCCGCGCCGTTAGCGGATGGGGCCACGCCTGACCCGGCGGATGTGGAGAAGAACAAGGTTTTCGCCGTGCTGGGTTACCTCGGCATTCTCTTCCTGGTGCCCTTGCTGGCTGCCAAGGACTCGCCCTTCGCCCGCTACCATGCGAACCAGGGCCTGGTGCTGTTCATCGTTGAAATCATTGCCTGGCCCGCTGCGATTTTTCTGGGCATCGGCATTGCGTTCATCCCTTTCATACACTTTATCAGCTGCCTGGTCTGGCCGGCGGTGGGGATTGGAATCCTGATTCTGATGGTCCTGGGAATCATTAACGCCGCGCAGGGCGTGTGCAAGCCGCTGCCGGTGATCGGGCAGTTCAAGCTGATCAAATAGTGCCCCACGACGTGAGCCTTTGGCGCTCGCCCCCGGAGCCGGCTGTTGCCGGTGGGCACCCGCGAGGCACGCGGTGCGTCTCGAAGGACCTTCGATGAGGCTTCGAACAGTCTTCGATGATCCTTCGAAGGGCGTGGTTCATTTCTGCACTGGGGCGGGATTGCTTTGCCGGGCGGGATTGCGATACGGTGCGGTCGTGAAGGCTTGTACGGCTTGCCTGTTGTTGGTGCTTTGGTGGGCCACGACCGACGCGCGGGGCGACGTTCCCGGCGTCATCACGCAGGAACAGGCCGCCTGCATCGCCAACCTCAAGGCCATCTATACCGCGATCCAGGCCTACGAGCACGATCACAAGGCGCTGCCGAACTGGCTTTCCGACCTCGTTCCGCAATACCTGCCGGATATGAACGTCCTGATCTGCCCCGTGTGCCGGCGCACGGGCGAGACCGAGGCTTCTTCGCTGGCCGATCCCAAGCTGCCCTGCTCCTACCTGTATGAGTTCTGCCCCGTGCCGCTGGGCACCGCGGCACCGAACGCTCCCAACCGCACGCGCCGCGAGTGGAAGCGCCGGCAAATGGGTCTGGTGGGCTCGATCGTGCCTATCGTCCGGTGCCGCCATCATGCCGCGGTGCTCAATCTCGCCTTCGACGGCAGCATCTACGAAAGCCCCGACTCCTGGGAGACGCTGCTGACCAACCGGGTCAACGTAGCCGAGTTGTCGCCGGCGCGCATGTTTGCCGATGCGGCGCTGCCTGCGACAAACCCGGCGCTCAAAGCCGCCCCCAGCTCCCGCTTCCCGCCGCGTGATCCAAACACGCCGCCGCAGTTGCTGGACCTCACGGCCTTTTACAATGCCGCCCTGACTTCCGCCTGGCACGGCAGCAAGGACAACGATCTTCGCAACCTGCCGCGCGGCCTGCAGACCCTCGCGGGCGTGAAGTTCGACGTCCGCGGCATTGTCCAGCTCCGCAGCCTGTCGCCTTCCTCGACCAACTTCCCGGCCGCCGTAAAGAGCATCCCCGTGCGCCAGAAATGTCAGCGGTTGCAGTTCCTGCACGCCGCCGGGTTCGGCAACGCCGGCGACGACGGCAAACAAATCGGCACCTATGTGGTGCACTTCGCGTCCAATCCCATGCGCCTGGAGATACCCATCCGCTACGGGCATGAGGTGCGGGACTGGCATTCACGGCCCGGGGAGCCGCCGCCGCCCAAAGACCTGACGCAGGCTTGGGAAGGGCAGAACCCCGCCAGCAAGAGCGCGGGACACTCCATCCGCCTGTTCCTGACCACCTGGACAAACCTCGCCCCGAACCTGGAAATCAGCAGCATTGATTACGTGTCCAGCATGGCCGGGCCCGCGCCCTTTCTCATAGCCATCACTGCGGAGTAAGCTATGTTGCCGCGCGTGTTTCTGCTGTCTCAGGTCCGTAAGCACAGCGCCGCGGAGATTCCTGTCCCCCTCTCCCCGGCTGCCGGGCGGGCGGGCAAAGGCCTCTGCCCCCCATCCGTTGCCCGAGCTGGCCGCGCGGCATATCTGTGCGCGCTGCTTCTGATCGCCATCGGGATCGCCGCGCCGGAATGCCTGGCGGATACGATCCGCCTGACGACATGGAACTTGCAGGCCTTGGCCGCCGGCACAAGCGCTGCGACCGCGCCGGGACAACTGAGCCTCTCCTCCGCGGCGGCAGCGCTGCGGAAACTGGCGCCCGACGTCATCCTCCTGCAACAGGTGCGGGACTGGAGGACCTGCGAGGAACTCACCCGGGCGCTGAAGCCGGCTGACTACCGCGTCCTCGTCTGCTCGGCTTTCCCGGATGGCAAGGCCGGCCAGGGGAGCGCCCAACAGGTTGCCCTGCTCGCCCGGCAGCGCGCGTATCTTTCATGGGCGCAGCCGTGGAACCCTGGTCCGGCAGGGGCCGCCCCAGGGGGTGTCGCCTTTGCGGCACTGGAAGTGCGCGGCCAGAGACTGGGCCTGTTCTCGGTGGCTGCCAACGACGGCGCGCAGCCCGTAAGGCAGTTGCTCTCCGAGGTTGCCTCGGTGCGGGGCTGGGTGACCAACCGGGTGGAGGTTTTTGTAGTGGCAGGCACGCTGGGGTCCGACCTGGCGAACGGCCTCGGCACAGCCGGGTTCAGCGATGCCTTCGTGGGCGCGGCAACCGGTGGAACGCAGCCGGGGCCGACGGATCATATCCTCGTATTGCCGCCCGGGTGTGCCAGCAATGCCTTCATCTCTGCGAGCGCGGGCGCGGGCCATTGCCCCGTGACTTGCGACCTGGAACTGGACTCGCTCAAAGTGGCGGCGGAGTGGGCGGCGCTGAAAGAGGCTTTATCCCGGGCGGGATCACCTCCAGCCGCCGAAGCCGGCCATCCGCCCCAAATCACGTCGCCCGCAGCCGCCCCTTCGCGGCCGCCGCCGCGGCCATTCGCGGTGCTGGCAGCGTGCGCCCTGGCTGGAGCGCTTGGGGTCGGCGCGGCAGCCTGGTGGCTCGCACGGCGTGTCAGGCGGCGCCCCTCGAAACGGCGAGGACTGCTCGTCGCGCCTCCAACGGGTGCCGGCGAAGATTCCCCGTCCTTTACGGTTGTGCTGGGCACGCAATCGGTGACTAGCCCGGCTCCCTCTGCGCCCGGCTCGGTCACAGCGCCGCCGCCGCTCATCCGCATTGAAGGCCCCGGCCCGACGGAGACTCACGCCGAGATGCTTCGCCGCCGCGCCCAAGCCGCCGAATCGGCCGCGGTGCGTCACGGCCTGACGGCCGACCTGAGCCGCTGGCTCAAGCAGAAGCTGGTAAGAAAGTTGATTTCAGACCGTGCCGATTTGCTGCACGGCCAACACGCGGCGGCCGCCAAGGCCCGGAGCGTTGAGGAACGCCTCGCCCGGGTGGAGCGCCAGATTCAGCAGCAGACCCAAGGCTATCTCCAGAGGATAGATCAACTCACCCACGACCTCGTTGCCGCCAAGGCGGAGAACCGCGAGTTGATCCGTGCCCAGATCCGGCAAGTCAAAGCGGAGATGGAAGCCGCCCGCGCCCGATTGCTCGCCCGGGCGGACGAAGCAGACGGCGGCTAGGGGCGCGGCGGTTCGGCTGGCTGAGGTCAGGGCGGACCACCGTGGCTTGAGGGGAGGGATCAGCTCATAAGCACTTGTGCGGAGGCCGTTTACGGTCATAACGGCGTTGGAGAGCCTATCGCCAGGCACGCGCGCGGGAGCGTTCGACGCCGGCCAAGCTGCGCAGCAAGCCCAAGACGCCTGGACGGGAGATTCCAGGGCAGCCTGGCAGGAGCCAATGCCGTCTGGAGCAGATTCAGGACGACGCCCCTCGACGCAACAGCACGTCCCCGGACCGCCCTGCGGGATGTTTGGCTAATTCCGGGACACTACGCTATTGGCACCCGAAGCCGATGCCGACGCCGATTGGGAAGCAGCCCAGGCCGGCCGAGGCCGATATGCCGCAGGGCCCAATTCCCACCGAGGCGCCGCCGATGCCGAACCCTACCGAGACGCCGAAGCCGGGCCAGCAGCAGCCGCCAGCGTAGCAAGGGGAGTATCCGCCCGAATAGGCAGGCATGGAGTCGAACGCGTTGTTCGCCGGCGGCGTGTAGGCGGTCGGGACGTAGCCATTCCATTCGTGCGTTGGCGCCGTTTGCGGCCACGTGTGCTGCTCGTAGTGATAGATGACCGTAGCGGGTTGGTACGCTTGTGCCGGCGCGGGTTGGACGGTCGATACATGGGTGACCAGCGGCGTGCTGATGACCGGCTGTCGGGCATAGGCTGTGACACCAAGGGAGATGATGGCCAATAGGGCGATGTGCTTCTTCATACTCAACTAGTATGAGCATAGCTGACGCAGGTCAACCGTGCAACAGGCTGAACCTATCGCCTCTGGTTATAGCTGGCCTGCGAGTACTTCCGGCGGGCCAGTTCCTGCGCATGTTCCGTCAGCCAGGCTTCCGGTTGCAAGTTTTCCCAACCGACGCCATAGGTGGGGGAGGCCACCGCCAGCATTGCTTCCTGCCAGGCGTTGCGGGGGACGGAGGGCGGCGGTTGGACGGAGCCTTGGATGAGCAAGCCGTCGCGCGTGCGCCGCTGGGCGGCCCCGGCAATCTTCCGGCCCCCCAGGAGCAGATCAAAACGTTCGTGGCCCTGAAAACATTGGCCCGCCTGCGCCTTGAGTGCTGCCGGTGCCAACTCAGTATTCAGACCCAGCCTCGCGAAGGCGGCTTGTAGCCACTCGTGCACGCGCCGGTAGCTCTCGGTCGCCGACAGGGAATACCACGCATGGTTCGGCGGGAAGGCCAGGCTGTAAGTCCAGTCCGCGTCGTGTGGCACCAGGCCGCCACCCGTGGGGCGGCGGACCAATGGCCGGAGGGCGGTCATGCGCTCCACCTGGGCGTATTTCTGGAAATAGCCGAACGAGGCAGCGGGTTCCGTCCAGCTATAAAAGCGCAGGACGGGTTGGCCCCGGCGGGAAGCGGCGTGTAGCAGCGTTTCGTCCAGCGCCATATTGAAGGCAGGGTCGCCCGGCCCCATTGACAGGAGATACCAGGTTGACGGCGTCATCAGGCGCGCGAGCGTCGGGGGGCGCTCCAGCCAGAAGACGGACGCCTCGGCGAGGCGTCCCTACCAGTCTGACATCTTCGGGTTAGGGGCATCAAGCCCGCGGGGCCTTGGGCTTCGCCACGCCGATGCGCGGGCAGAGCGCTTTGACCTCGCAGTTTGGGCAGTCCGGGTTCCGGGCGTAACACCGACGGCGGCCATGCCAAATCAGCAGGTGAGCGAATAGCGTCCACTTCTCTTGCGGCACCAACGCCATCAGCTCGGACTCAATCTTCTCCGGCTCGACCTGCTTCGTCAGCCCCAGCCGCTGTGCCAGCCGCGACACATGCGTATCCACGACGACGCCGACGTTCTTATGGAAGGCGTTGCCGAGGACGACATTCGCTGTCTTGCGGCCCACGCCGCCCAGCTCGGTTAGCGCTTCCATCGTGTCCGGCACCTTCCCGCCATGCTTTTCGACAATCGCCTGGCAGCACGCCTTAAGGCTCTTCGCCTTGTTCCGGTAGAAGCCGGTGGTCTTGATATCCTGTTCGAGGTCGGGCAGCGGCGCCGTCGCGTAGTCCGCGGCGGAAGGGTATTTCTTGAACAGGTCCGCCGTGACTGCATTGACCCGTTTATCCGTGCACTGGGCCGACAAGATGGTGGCCACCAGCAGTTCGAGCGAGTTGCGGAAGTTCAGCTCGCAATGGGCGTCCGGGTAGGCCTTATGCAGGCCGGCCATGATCTTCTTCAGCCGGGCGGCTTTGGTGGGCTGGGATTCCTGGGGCATAACGCATCGAGGTCATTAGGAACGAGCGGGCGGGCAAAATCCCAAATCCGAAGGCCGAAGCCCGAAAGAAGGCCGAAATCCGAAGGCCGAGGGCGCCCAGTGGCCTCGGCCCCCGACAGAGTGCCGCCCGGTTCGGGTTTCGGATTTCGGCCTTCTTTCGGGCTTCGGGTCTCGGGCTTCGGATTTGGGTGCCGAAATCATCTGGAGCGGCCAAGCCGACATCATTGCTTCGTTTCGGGTAGTTTGGCTCCGGTGTTCGCGGGGGTGGCCGCGGCCGGGGCGGCTTTTTCCGCCTTGGCCGGGTGTTCGATCCCGAACCGGCCGTTGGTCCACTCGTAGAGGTAGCCCAGGCGATTGAGCACCAGGTAGGCGATGACCAGGATGATCGCCAGCACGATGAGCTTTGGCCAGGGGCTCGGCTTTTCGGCGTAAGGGTCGGCGAGGTTGCGTTGCGCGCCGGGCGGCAGGGCGGCGACCTGGGTGAGCGAGCGGCCAAAGGGCACGTTGATCTTGGCTTTGGCGTTCACCGCCCAGCCGTTGGCGTCCAGGATGGGGCCGAGGTTGCGCTTGCGCAGCTTGAGCCACGCCAGAATCATAGACGGGCCGGAGATGAGGAGAATGATCAGCAGGATGCCGAGCGGCATGAGGCCCTTCATGTTGAGGAAGCCGCTGACGATACCGCCTACCATCGCGCCGATGCCGGCGGCGCCCACGCCCAACGCCGCGACCATGCCGGGGTCCACCCCTGGTTTCGGAGGCGCGGCGGGCTGGGGCGCGGGAGGCGGGCCTTGCGCCGGCTCCATCTTCTGGCCCACTTTCACGGCGGCCTGCGCCAGCTTGCCGGCCATTTGCGAATCGGCGCTCGCCGCGCGCTTGGCGACCTGCTCATTGATGAACCGGGCGACCTTCTTGTAGGGCGCCCAAAACGCCTGCCGGATGCTGATCGGATTATCAAGGATCCGGGTGATCGTCGCGTCCCAGTCGCGGCCTTTGCGGTCGTAGAACAGGCCGTTGCGGCCCACCATGAGGTTGTCGGAATCGCCATCCGTGAACGCGGCTACGACCTGCAGTTTCTCGCTCGTGCCCTTGCGTATGCAATCGCAGTAGGCCAGGTAGGTGCCCGCCAGCGAGGCCATGATGCCGTGCTTGCCGGGGTCCTCGACGGTCAGGCACAGGTCGCAACTGCGCTGGTCGAGGAAGAGCGTGCCCGCCTGGAATATGGCCTTCTCTTGGCGGCTGTAGAAATCGCGGAAGGAAACGAAGTTGTGGCACAAACGGTAAAGGTCGCGATGGTAGCGTACCAGCCTCTCAACCGAAGCAATCGCCGCGAACTCCGGCTCGAGCTTCTTGTCGGCCGCGATCAGGGCCGTGACCTTCTCCTTCGCCTTGCCGGCGAGCAGCTCGCGCACGCGCTTGATCCCAAGCTTTTCGACCGCTGCGCCGGCTTTGCCAGCCGACCAGGTCTCGAAAGGAGCCAACCGGTCCTGGAGTGCCGACCACTCGGCTTCTGTCAGAGCGGCCCTGTCGCCCAGGAGAGGGGTGACGGCATCGCCACGCAGCTTCTGGAGGGCAGGCGCCCAGGCAGGATTCGCCGCCTCCTTGAGGGGCAGCGGACGGCCCGGTTCAACGCGCGCCAATGGGAAAGCGGCGATATCGGATGCACCGTTGCCCAGGTCTTTGAGCCCCAGCGCGACATATTCCTTCTCCTCGCGATTGAGCGCGCCGACCGCCCGGGGGTCAAAAGCCGCTAGCCGGCAGCGCATAAAGTAGTCGTTCGCCTTGGCTTTCACGGCTTGCACTGCCGTGGCGGCCGCCACGGTGGCCTCGCCCAGCGGCAGGATCGCCTTGTCCGCTTCCGCCTTCTTCCACCAATCCGAATACGCCTGCGCCTCAGTGAAGAACTGGTCCACCTTCGCCTGGGTCACACCCGGCTTGCCGCTGCGGTCGGTTTCCGCTCCGACGCACTGGAGCATGTCCGCAATGGCCGCCTTGGCTTCGGGGTCCGTGGCAGCATCCGAAGGAACAATGCCGTCGCCATTCAGCAGTGTTTCCACGAACTTCTCGGCCACGGTTGTCGTGTCCTCGACGGTGATGACGTCCGTGGCCTTTCCAAGCGTACCCAGGATCTGGCGAGCGGAGGCCAGCAATTGCTGTCCTTCCGGTGTAGAATCGTTTATGGCGCTGAGCGCGAGCGAGGGGGAGGACTTCACCAGGTCATCCGGGTTCTTGAGCAGGCCGCCCGCCCATTTCACCGCGGCGATGAGCTCCGGGGCGCGGATACGCCCGTCCTTGTCGGTGTCAATCAGCGCCAGGGTGTTGGAGTCAAACTCCAACCCCGTGGTCGGACAGGCCAGGGCGACCCATAGCTTCTGGTCTAATTGGTCCAGCGCCATCAGATCCGCCCCGGTCTCGAGCCGGACCTGGTCGAAGCCGCCGGCACGGAAGAACTTCCAAGTATGATGTGTCTTCATAGTCGGTTTGTAGTTGAGCCTGCTATCCACCGGGCCTGTCTGGGATCGCGCCCGATGGTGTGCCCTCAATGTATCGCCGCGTGGGCTTGACGCCTAGGGAATTTTTGCCATCGCCTGCGCCTCCGAGCGCGGTTTTAATGGCAGCCAGTATGCCTGAGCGGCAGGGGCTCGAGAATAGCCGATGGGCAATTGCCAATTGCCGAGCCGGGTGGGAGCTGGTTGTGATAGAATGCGCGTATGCCAAAGAAGCCCGTCATAAGAGGTGTAGGCCTGAGCCAGGATAATCTCCCGGACTCGACCCGCTTTGTGCTGACTGTGAACAGCGGGTCTTCGAGCATCAAGTTCGCCGTGTATCCTACCGGCTCTCCGAGCAGGCGGGTGCTTTCGGGCAAGGTGGAGCGCATTGGGCTGCCGGAGCCGCTGCTCACGGTGCAGGATGGGTCTGGGCCGGGCGCGCCGCAGCGGATTTCCGCGCCCAATCACCTGGTGGCCGGGGAGTTTCTCATCCGCTGGCTGGGCGAGCACGTGAGCTTCGGACGTGTGGACGGCGTGGGGCACCGGGTGGTGCACGGCGGGTTGAAGATTACACATGCGCAGGTGGTTACTCCGAAGGTAATCCGCGAGCTGCGTCGCATCAGCCCTTACGACCCGGAGCACATGCCGTCGGGTATCCAGCTCATGGAGGTTTTTCATCGGCGCTGTCCGGGATTGCCGCAGGTGGCCTGCTTTGACACGGCATTTCATCGCGACATGCCGCGGGTGGCGAAGCTGCTCTCCATCCCGAGGCGCTTTGATCGGAAGGGCGTGCAGCGGTTCGGTTTTCACGGGCTCTCCTACAGTTACATCCTGCAGGAATTGAAGCGGCTGGCGGGCGCGCGGGCGGCTAAGGGGCGGCTGATCCTGGCGCACCTGGGCAACGGGGCGAGCCTGGCGGCGGTGCGCGACGGCAAGAGCATTGACACGAGTATGGGCTTCACGCCGGCGGCGGGCATCCCTATGAGCACGCGTTCGGGGGACCTCGACCCGGGGCTGTTCTGGTATCTCGCGCGGACGCAGCACACGACCGGCAAGCAGTTCCACGAGATGGTGCACCACCAGTCTGGCCTGCTGGGCGTGTCCGAGATCAGTTCCGACATGCGCGACCTGCTGGCACGCGAGGCCAAGGACGTGCGGGCGGCGGAGGCGGTGGCGCTGTTCTGTTACCAAGTGAAGAAATGGCTGGGAGCCTTTGCGGCGGCGCTCGGCGGCCTGGATACGCTCGTGTTCGCAGGGGGCATTGGGGAGAATGCGCCCGAGGTGCGGGCGCGGGTCTGCCATGGGTTGGGCTTCCTGGGAATCCGGCTGGATGCAAGCAGGAACAAGGCCTCGGCGCCGGTCATCTCGTCGCGTTCCAGCCGGGTGACCGTGCGGGTGATCCGGACGGATGAGGAGGTGACGATTGCCCGGACGGTGTGCCGGGTGCTGGGGCTTCGGGCGAAGGGACGCTGGAAGGGCTAGCGCGAATGCCTTTCGCAAGTTCAAGGGATCGGCGGGCAGGCTTTGCCCCGGAGGGATACGTGACGCTATTGGCTATCGGCTATGCCCAATCCTTGCTGCCCTGCGCGCTAACTTAATTGGGCGCGCTCACGCCAGCCCCCGCCTTCTTTCAAATCTGTAATCCTGCAGAAAGCCCGCGGTCATCAGGGCGGGTTACCGTTTCGTTTGGCAACCGCCGGTTGCCAGCCTATGCTCGATCTCATGCGAATCCTGGTCATAGAGGATGACAAGAAGATCGCCTCCTTCGTAGTCAACGGCCTGAAGCAAAGCGGTTTCGCGGTGGACCATTACGCGGACGGCGAGAGCGGGCTGGCCATGGCGCAAACCATCCCCTACGACGCCGCCGTGGTGGACATCATGCTCCCGAAGCTCGACGGCCTCAGCCTCATCCAGCAGCTTCGGGCCAAGAACGTGAACATCCCGGTGCTGATCCTGAGCGCGAAAGCCTCCGTGGACGATCGTGTGCGGGGTCTCCAGGCCGGCGGCGACGACTACCTCACCAAGCCCTTCGCCTTTTCCGAGCTGCTGGCGCGCATCCAGGCGCTCATCCGCCGCGCCACCCACGCCCCCGAACCCACCCGCCTGGCCGTGGGCGACCTGACTATGGACCTGCTGACCCGCGAGGTGCAGCGCGGGGGCGAGCGGATCGAGCTGCAGCCCCGCGAGTTCGCCCTGCTCGAATACCTGATGCGCAGCGCCAACCGCACCGTCACGAAGACCATGATCCTGGAGCATATCTTCGACTACAGCTTCGATCCCCAGACCAACGTGGTGGACGTGCTGGTGCATCGGCTCCGAAGCAAGGTGGACAAGGATCGCGCCATGCTGCACACGATACGGGGAGTCGGCTATGTTCTCCGGCCTGCTTGAGCCGTTGCGGCGGCACATCGGGCTGCGGCTGAGCCTGCTCTATGCGCTCATCTTCACGGCCAGCATCGTCGGGCTGCTCGGCACGGCCTACTACACGCTGGCGGCGGCGGTCGAGACCAAGGACCGCGAGGTGCTCGAGGCGCGGCTCAAGGAAGCCGCCGTCGTTTGCGAGGCGGGCGGGGCGAGCGCCCTGAGAGCCTGGGTCAACAACCAGCCGGCCCAGGTGCGCAACACCATGTTCGTTCGCCTGGTCAACACGGTGGAGGGCTTCCAGGACCTCATCAGCGCGCCCCCGGACTGGGTGACGTTCAAGGACGTGCCCGGGTTTGAAGGCCTGCTGCAGACCCGCTACATTCGCATCCCGCAGAGCGCGGAGCGCGATTACACCGTGGGCAGCGTTCAGTTGCCCCGCGGCTGGGTGCTCCAGATCGGGCGCATTGCCAACAGCCGCGATTCCATCCTGCTGCCCATCCGCCGCAGCTTCCTCTCCATCGCCGGCGCCACGGTCCTGCTCGGCTTCCTGGCCGGCGCCTACTTCGGCCACCGCGCCATGCAACCCGTCCGCCAGATCGTTTCGACCGCCCGCTCGATTATCCGCACTGGTCAGCTCGACGCCCGCGTGCCCGTCCGCCCTTCCCATGACGAGCTGGACGAGTTGGTGCGCCTGTTCAACACCCTCCTCGATAAAAACCAAGCGCTCATCCGCGCGATGCGCGAATCCCTTGACAACGTCGCGCACGACCTCCGGACGCCCCTGGCGCGGCTGCGCGGTGTGGCGGAAGTCGCCCTGCAGCCCGGCGCCGCCCCGGAGGCCCCCCGGGAAGCCCTGGCTGACTGCGTCGAGGAATCCGAACGCGTATTGAACATGCTCAACACCCTCACGGACATCACGGAGGCCGAGGCCGGGATGATGCGCTTGCAGCGTGAACCGGCCGACCTGTGCCAACTCGCTCGCGAGGTCGCCGAACTCTACCAATACGTCGCCGAGGAGAAGCGGATCACCGTGAGCCTGGACTTGCCCGAAGCGCCAGTCATAGCGCCCGTTGATCGCACGCGTATCCGGCAGGTCTTTGCCAACCTGCTGGACAATGCGGTGAAATACACGCCCGAGGGGGGCAAGGTGAGCATCTCCGTGGGCGACCGCCTGGGCCAGGCGGTGGCCGTCTTCCGCGACACCGGCATCGGCATTCCGGCCGAGGAGCAGGGAAAGATATGGGCCCGCCTTTACCGTGGCGACAAGAGCCGCTCCCAGCGTGGCCTTGGCCTCGGGTTAAGCCTGGTCAAGGCGGTAGTCGAAGCCCATGGCGGCCAGGTGACCGTCAGCAGTGAGGTCGACAAAGGCTCGGAATTCACCGTGCGCCTGCCGAAGCAAGCCCCTGCCGTTTGAAATGAGCGCAGCCTGGCAGCTTAGTAGAGCGCGCCTCCGGCTTGCTCGCGTCTCGCCAACGTTCCAGGTTGGCGTCCACGCGGCAAGCGGGACGCTTGCCGGGACAGCCGCAAGCCGGAGGCTTGCGCCACTACCTGCGCTCAACCCGCCTGCTGCCCGGTCAGCTTCTCCAGAAACACCCGCGCCTGCTTTGCCGCCGCTTTGACACTCTCCAGCGAGCCGCGCCGGACGCACTCCACGATCAAGGGGCCGTGCGTGAAGCCGCCCTTCTTCAGCCGCGCCAACACGGCAGGGAAGTCCACCTTCCCCTCGCCGATATTCACCAGCACTTCCTTGGGCGGCAGGAAGTCCTTCACGCTCATTCCGACGACCAAACCGTTCACCGTCGCAGCGTCCGCGACGGGGTCCTGCTTCCCGTCCGAGTAATAGAGGATGTTGCCCGGGTCGTACCACAGCCGGAAGTTGGCCTGGCCCACCCTCTCAATCGCCTTGCGGCACTGTGGCCCCGTGGCGTTCTGCCCGCCGTGCGGCTTGATCGTGAGGCCGATCCCCTGGGTCGCCGCGTATTCGCAGCACGCCCTCACCGCCCGGTAATACGATTCGTACAGGCTCTCATCCGTCGTGCCGCCCAGCAACAGGTTCGGGCACTGGCAAAGCGCAGTATGATCAATCAGCTCCTTCAACTCGCGGATGCCGGCCTCGTGCGATTCGCTGACCGAGAACTCCCCGTAAACCGAAAGGACGCTGAGGCCCCGCCGCCGCGCCTGCTCGTGCAAGGCCTGGACCTGCTCCGGCGTCGCTTCAGGCTTGATCATCGGCCCGTGCGAGCTGCGGGTCGTCATGAACCCGACATATTTGAACCCCGCCTCCGCGATGCCGTCCAGAGCCACCGGGTAATCGAACTGGTCGAAAACCCGGGTGTAACAACCCATTCGCCAGGGCGCTTTCGGCTTCACTGCCCCGGCTTCCGCCCCGATCAGCGTTCCGCCCTGCGTAGCCGCCATGGCCGCCAGGCCGAGCCGGCACATCGAGCCAAGGAAAGACCGCCGATTGACTTGGGATTGGCTGTTCATCGCTTCCATACGGATTCTGTGCCGTCGCGGGTATTTCAGACCCAACATGCCCGAGAAGGCAAGGCGCTATTGACGCAACTTGGTAGGGACGCCTCGCCGAGGCGGGGT
>DATKNZ010000092.1:0-18822 GCA_035541055.1 Candidatus Acidiferrum sp.
TGCCGATGCGGCAGAAGGTGCATTTGCCGCAAGACTGGTTCTGCGTGAACTGCAGGAAATAGCGGGCGATATCCACCATGCAGGCGGTGTCGTCCAGCACCACCATGCCGCCGGAGCCCATGATCGCCCCGATCGCGCGCAAGGACTCATAGTCCACCGGCGTGTCGGCCAGGCGCGCAGGCACGCAGCCGCCAGAGGGCCCGCCGATCTGCACAGCCTTGAACCGCCGCCCCGGCCCGACTCCGCCGCCGATCTCCTCGACGATCTGCCGCAGCGTGGTGCCCATCGGAATCTCGATCAGTCCCGCCCGGCGCACCTTCCCCGCGAGCGAGAACACCTTGGTGCCCTTGCTGGTGGCGGTGCCGAGGCCGGCGAAAGCCGCTCCGCCGTGGCGAATGATCCAGGGCACCATCGCCAGCGTCTCGACGTTATTGATGAGCGTGGGCTTGCCCCACAGGCCGGCCTGCGCGGGAAACGGTGGACGCAGCCGGGGCATGCCACGCCGGCCCTCCACGGACGCAATCAAGGCCGTCTCCTCGCCGCATACGAAAGCCCCAGCCCCTTCCTTGATCGAAATCCGCAGCGGATAGTCGCTGCCCAGCAACCGCTCGCCGAGCCAGCCGCGACTCTCGACCTCCGCCAGCGCCGCCCGCAATCGCCACAGCGCCTGGGGATACTCGTGGCGCACGTAGAAAATGGCCTCGTGCGCCCCCACGGCCACCGCCGCAATTGCCAGCCCTTCAATGACCCGGTAAGGGAACGACTCCAGGATCATGCGGTCCATGAAAGCACCGGGGTCGCCTTCGTCCCCGTTGCAGACGACATACTTGGTGGGCTCGGCCTGCTGCCGCACCAGGCGCCATTTTTGCCCGGTAGGGAAGCCGGCGCCGCCCCGGCCGCGGAGGCCGGAGGACTCTATGGTCTTGATAATCTCCTCCGAGGTGAGAGCCGATCTGACCGATCCGGCTGATCCGTCCGATCTGACAGATCGGTCGTCCCCCAGGCATCTCCGCAACGCCACGAACCCCTCGTGCGCCATATACTCGTCCAGGTCCAGCGGGTCGAGCCGCCCGTGATGCTCCATCGCAATGTGCACCTGCCGGCCAAAGAAAGCCTGATCGTCGGCGGGCGGGCGGCTCGGCGTGGGGGACGGCGGCGATGGCGTCAGGCGCCCGTCATCCAGCAGCAAGACCTCCAAGCCCTGGTTCCAAAGCCGTGAAACGCGGCGCGCCAGGCCCTGTGGCCGGCAATGGGCGCTCACCAATCTCTCCGTCTCGGCCAAGGTCAGCCCGGTGTAGGTCAGGCTGGACCGGCCCGGTACGGCAACCTCGAGCATTGGAGTCCGGTAGCAGGCCCCGACACACCCAACCCGTTTCACGCTCGCGTTTGCGCCGTTCAGCACGATGCTCTCCTGAAGGGCCTGGAACACGCGGTCCGTCCCCTTCGCCCGGCAGCAGGAATCCAGGCAGACCTTGATCTCCGCCCCGCCGTTGCCCCCGCGGCTCGCGGCGCGAGGCTTCGGTTGCAAACCCTGGTCCAGCGCCGTCCTGGACGGACTCGGCGGTCGCGCCAGGAAATCCTGGATGGTGCCGGGGATCTTCTCGGGCGTCGCGTAACCCGTCGTCTCCTCAGCAATGCGCACCACCGGCGCGAGGGTGCAGCAGCCGAGGCAGGCCACCCGTTCGATGGTAAACTTCCGCTCCGCATCCGTGTCGTCGCCCTCGGGAATCCTCAGGTGCCGGCGCAGGGCATCCTCGACGCGCTCCGCCCCGCCCACGTGGCAGGCTGTCCCGTGGCAAACCTGCACGATGTGTTTCCCTACCGGCTTGTGCCGGAACATGTCATAGAACGTGGCAACACCGCTGAGCGCCGCCGGGGTGATGTGCGTGCTCGCGCACACGCGCCGAAGCGCTTCCTCGGGCAAATAGCCATAGTGGTCCTGCAAGGCCTGCAGCACAGGGATGACGGCGTCCGGAGCGCGCCCGAGGCGAGCGACCGTGTCATCAACGTATGAGAGGTCGAGCGGCATGAGGGGCTAAGCCCGAAATCCGAAGGCCGAAATCCGAAAGAAGGCCGAAGCCCGAAATCCGAAACCAAAAGCAGACAGGGATGCGCAGCGGCATACGAAGGCGCTTCTTCGGCCTTCGGCCTTCGGGCTTCTTTCGGCCTTCGGCCTTCGGATTTCGGATTTCATCACTTCCCCGCGCCTCCCGCCACGGCAGCACCACCAACACACCACACGTTCGTCACCCCCCTCAGGACGATCCTGTCCTGGGCGAACGCCGGGCTGGCATGGAACGCGTCCCCCATCTCGGCGCGGGACAATTCCTTGAACTGCCGCGCGACCTCCACCACCACCGCCGTGCCTTTCAGCCCCACCAGGTAAAGCCGGTCGCCCGCCAGGCTGGGCGAGGCGTGGCATTCCATGTCGTAGTCGTGCTCCCACTGCTTCTTGCCGTCTTTGGCTTCAAGGCAGCTCAGCGTGCCGCCGGTGGTCAGAGTGAAAAGCAGTTCGCCATTGCTAACCGGGCTTGTCACGTCGGGCACGTTGTCCTCGGTCGTCCAAACCACGTGTGTCTTGGTCACGTCGCCCGCCCCGTCCGGCCTGATCGCATACAGCTTCTCGGATGGACTGGGCGCGAACACCAGGCCTCCCGCAAAAACGGGCGAGGGGGTGATCTCGCCGTTGAGCCCCTGCACCCGCCAAAGCTCCGTTCCGTCCTTGGCCGCATAGCTGATCACCCACGGCACGGCCAGCGTGATCACCTGCGCCTTGCCCGCCGCCTCGATCACGATCGGCGAGGCCCACGAGGCGCCCACCTTGCGCGGCCGCTCCCAGACGACCCGGCCCGTGCGGCCGTCCAGCGCGTAAAGCTTCGACAGCCCATCGTCCGGTTCCCCCTGGTCCAGCAGCACAATCAGCCGGCCCTGCCACGTCGCCAGCGACGTGGCAAAGCCGTAAGGATTCTTGAGCGCGCCAAAGCTCTTACCCCACACGGGCTTGCCGTCCAAGGTCAGTGCCGCGCAGTCCCCGTTGGCGAAGATCACATAGACCCGCTGCCCATCGGTGGCCATCGTCGCGGCAGCGTAGCCGGTTGAATCGGGCACCTCGACCGACTGCGGGCTTCCTTGGACAGTCACGGCCTGCCGCCAAAGCGTTTGCCCGCTCTGGACGCTCAGGCAGACAACCTCGCGCTTGGTCGCGTCGCCCCCTGACATGAAGACGCGATCGCCCCAAATGATCGGCGAGCCAAACCCGTTGGCGGGCGACGGGACCTTCCAGGCGATCCCTTTGCCGGTCTTCGGGTCCCACACCACGGGCTCGTTCGTGAAAGCCGACACCCCGCCTCCCTCCGGTCCGCGGAAGCGCGGCCAGTTGTGTCTGAGTTCCTCGGGCGATGCCGCGGCGGGCGCAGCCTCCGCCTCGCCGGCCCCTAAAACCTTGTCCACTCCCGCAGGCCCCTTCGGCAAGGGGGGCGTCTTGCCAAAGCTCACCACAAGCAGAAGCGCGCCGACCGCTGCGCCCGCGGCGGCGACGGACCAGCGTGAGCGAGCCGCCGCGCGGCGTGCCCGCTCCGGGTCGTCCACCTTCGCCACGGGCGCGGGTGGTCGCCGCTCACATTTTGCCGCCCGACCAGCCGCCAGCACCAACACAGCCGCCCCGCCCAGCAGGAGGTAAACGCCCGATCGCGTGCGCGCGAGTTGGGTGAAGTACTTCTGCCGCAGTTGCAGGTCCAGTGCCCGGATGCGCTGCTTCAACGGCTCATCCGCGGGGCTCAGCCGCAGCTTGTCCTTATCTTCTTTAAGCAACGGCGACTTGAGCGGGTCTTCGGCGCGCGTGCCAAGGTGGCCGGCAATCATCGCCGTGCCAACAACCAGGCAGAACAGACCGGCCACCCAGAACGTCAGCCGCCACATCCTGGCAGCTTGAGACGCTGGCGAAAGCGCCGCCGTGGCGGGTTGGGATGGGCAGGCCTCGGGCGTCATGTTGATTAGCTCCAACCCGGCGGGCGGTGGCTCCTGCAATCCCGAAGGGATTGAATCACAAAGCCCAGGGTCGCGAGGAACGAGCTCCCCGGGGTGTTAGTCGAAAGCGATTCGAACCCCATCGGGGTTCCATCAAACACCGCCCAGCAAGCTGCAACCCCGTTGGGGTTGGGTCGCCTTGTGGCGGCTGCCCAGGGTAGCTCGTTCTTCGCAACCCTGGGCTGAGCGCTGGAATCCCGTTGGGATTCACCCGTCGGGATGTCGCTATTACGCATGGCTCACCCCCTGCGCTGTGGAGCGCGGACATTCCTGTCCGCCAATGGGCGACGGGTGGAAAGGCGGACAAGAATGTCCGCCCTCCAATGCCGCCGCCGGCATCACGCCCCGGCGCACCAACTCGTTCGGGCAAAACTCGAAACACCGCGCGCAGGCAAAGCAGTCGCCACGGTCCGGCTCATAGTCCGTCCGGCGGCGGCGCAGCGAGCCGCTGACCAGCTTCGCCCCGATCACCAGCCCGACCCACCCGCCAAAGAGCGTGCCGGCCCAAGCGAACTCCTCCCGGATGCGGCTCGCCTCGGTCAGAATCTCCTGCGGCGCCTGCCGCGCCCGCTCCAGTGCCAATTCGTCCGGGCTCAACGCGCCGAACTTGGGCGGCGTCCCCCGCTCGCGAATGAATTGCTCGGCAAGGCTTACTGTTGGGTTGAGCCGCGAGGCCTGCGCGCTGAACCGCCAACCGAGCCAGGCGCCGCCGGCAATGAGCGCAGGAAGCAGCACCAGCAGCCAAGCCAGCCGCCTCCGGTCCTGCGCCAGAGCCGGCCCAGTGCTCGCGCCCGACTCCGGCTCGCGCATGGCGCCAAACGGGCAGGACGCCTCGCACAGCCGGCACTGCGTGCAGTGATCGGGCGTCACGCGCACGCGCCACTTTGCGACCGTCGCCCCTAGCTTCAGCAGTGCGCCATAGGGACACAGAAACCGGCAATAGGGCCGCCCCACAAAGACCCCGAGCAACAGCAGCGCCGCCCCTACCGCCACCATCAGCGCTCGGCCATTCAGGCGAAAGATCGGCACGAAGGGATCATACTGGCAGATCAGGAACAGGCTGCCCGTGGCGGCGAACATGACCCCCGCTCCCAGGTAAATGTAAGGCAGCACGCTCAGGCCCTGTTCCAGCCACGGCGGCAGTTTCACCGGCTTGAGCAGCACCAGGTCCTGCAATGCGCCGTGCGGGCACACCCCCGCGCAAAACGTGCGCCCGGTGAACAGCGCAAAGGCCAGCGGCAGGAAGAAAAACGCCAGCACGGTTGCCGGCACGGCGTAGCCCCCGCCAAACAGCGCCAGCGCCACGTTCTGCACCGACCCGATGGCGCACACGCAGCCCTTTTTCCAGAACCCAAAGTAGAGCAGCGACAAGATCGAGAGCGCGATCAGTCCCTTGCGCGAACGCCGCTTGTAAACCAGCCAGCTTGCGATCGCCAGCAAACCCGCCAGCACCGCAACGTCAAGGTATTGAAAAAAGGCGGCGCGCGCCGCCGGAGTCGCCGTGACGGGAAGCTGATGGCCGCCCTCGAAATCGGGCGGCGGAAAACGCTGCTGCGCGCGCGCGAGGGAGACGGCGCAGGCGAGGAAAGCGAGTGCCAGCACAGGGAGCAGCGAGCGCGCGAAGCCCGAAACCCGAAATCCGAAGGCCGAAAGAAACCCGAAATCCGAAGGCCGAATCCACCGCCTGGCGCTGCAGGAGCGCGCAACCTGCCGTCTTCGGGCTTCGGACTTCGGCCTTCTTTCGGCCTTCGGCCCTCGGATTTCGGGCTTACTCATGCGTCATTGCTCACGCCCCATGTGACATCGTCTTGAGCAGATACGGATGGTCGGCCGACACCCGAACGAACGCATCCCCGGCGCAGACCTTGGAGATCGCGCACTCGTTGCAATTCACGCACCGGTCGTGCCGCACCTGCAGGAATAGCGATCCATTGCCGAAACGGTTGCAGCCTTCGACACACTTCGCGCAGCCGATGCACAAGGCCTCGTCAATCGTGTATTCGTAGTAAGGGTCCTCCACGTAGGTGCGCTTGATCGCCGAGGTGGGGCATTGGCAGTTCTCCGCGCCCGTGTTCAGGTCGTTCGGCTCCGGCTCGAAGTAGCCCGTGCAGAGTTGGCAGTAGCCGCAGATGGCGTAGGCGTGGACGCATTTGACCGCGGACTGCTCCAGGACGCAATGCGTGGCGCAGTTGCCGCAGCGCACGCACTTCTGCGGATCAATCTGCCACACGAAGCCCTTGGCCGTGGCGCGGTGCGCCACTACGCCCAGCAAGCCTCCCAAGCCCGTCAGCGCCGCCGCCCGCGCCCCGTCGCGCAGAAACTGGCGGCGGCTCACGTTCGGCTCGGGCTTGGGGTCCATGGGGCTACTACGCCTGCTTCTTCCGCGCCATCACGCGCACATTCGCCTCCACCATATCCAGAATGTAAATCTGCCCATCGGCCCCCACCGCCGCGTCCAGGCCGCCCGTAGTACAATCCGAAGGCGAACACTTTCGCCAGTTCTCGGAGAACGACTCCGTGCCCGCCACCACGCATTCAAACGCGCCTTCCTTCGAGTAAATCTTCACCCGGGGCAGGCCCTTCTCGCTCGTGACATAGCGACCATCCGGCAGCAACGCCAGGCCCACCGGGTTGCAGCAGCCGCAGAACCCATCAATCGCCATGGAAGGCTTGCCCCAGAAGAACTCCAGGTCGCCTTCCACCGTGTAGGCCTCGACGCGATGCCGGCCCGTGTTGTTGAGCCGCAGCAGGCCGTCGGGCGCCAGCTTCACATCCAGGTAAGGGCTGGGCAGAACCAGGCCCGGCACGTTGCGCTCCTTATTCTTCTCCCCGATCCGGCCCAGCAGCTTGCCGGACCTGTCATAGCGCAGCACGACGCGGTCGCCCGAGTCCGCCGCAAAGACGTCCTTCTCGCCCACCGCCAGCCCGCTCAGCCAGGCTTTCTTGCCCGGCGAATCCCAAACCGCCTGCCGCTGCCCTTTGCTGTCGAAAACCTCGACGTGGTCCTTCACGCCGGCATAAACCGTCCCATCGCCCGCCACCGCCACGCACTTCGCCGGCCTAGGCAACGCTATCTCGCTGACCCGCGCGCCGTCACGATCCACCACGCTGACGTAATTGCCCGCCGCGATGTAAAGCCGCCCCTCCGGCCCGACAGCAATGCGCCGCGGCTCCGGGTATGGGCTGCGGAATACGCCCACCTGCTCATATTGGATCAGCTTGGGGTCGGTCGTGCGCAACCGGCCCACGTCGTAGGCAAACGGGTTGACGTCCGCCCCCGCACTGGCTGCCCCCGCCGTCCGGCCCGTGCCGGCAAAGACCGCGCTGCCCAAAGCCAGCAATCCGGCGTCCTGGGCGCCCTTTTTGATGAACTGGCGCCGCGTGATGTCCTGTTTCCTGTTTTTCATGTTCAACCTCCAATCCCATTGCGTTTGGCTGACAACGCCGGCGGCAGCCCGCAGCCGGGGAAGAGTTCGCAGCCGCGGCAAATCCCGCGATTGATGCAGCGCTGGCCCGCGGCCAACCCCCGCCGCCCGGCCAGCCCGGCAGCCAGGGCCATCAGCCCCAGCAGGCCGTACCGCCCTGCCGCACGAAAGAACTCGCGCCGGCTTTCAACCTTCACAGGCGAAGAATGCATAGCAGAGTGGTTGAATTATAACCGATCCAGCCTCCTCCCTAACAGGAAATGCGGCTACCAGCCTATTGCCAATCACCGACCCTTTTTTGCCCATGCGACAGCCAGAAAGAGCACGCCTTGCGCCCCGGCCAAAAGTGTGCGACAGGCTTATATGCCCCTTTCACCCACAAATACCCTTACGGCCAAGCAGCTTCGCGATGAGCTGGGCTCGGTCTTCATCCTGGGACTCGCGCCGGGGTCCTCCAGCCGAACCATCGCCCAACAGGCTGCCGGGGCCGCCAGTGCCTACCTCATAGGGAAGGACGCCTTTGTCAGCGCCTACCAGGCTCTGCTCGCCCTCCCCGGCTCAAATAGCGGAGGCCAACTGTGCCTCACCACGCCCCAGGGCAACCCAACCCAAGCCGGCGGCGTTGTTGCCGACTGGCAAAAGGCGAAGGCGAACCGCGCTACTCTATTCGATAATACGGGCGCCACGGGACCCACCGTCCTCGTCATCCAGATCAACGGCGTTGATACCACAGCGCTCTGGCAACAGGACCAGCATGGCGACCCGCAGGTTGTGAAGGGCGGGCCGGGCGCCAGCCTGGCGTTCTTCGAGACGACCCCGGGCCCGGATCAAAACAAAAGGCCGGACCCGGCCAACGGGGTGCTCCAGACCCTCCAAGGCCAGGCGGTTTCCGTGAAACGGCGCGGCAACACCAGCCGCTGGGACCGCAAGATCAACCTGACGGTACTGCTCAATGGGGATTCCGCGTCAGGCTTCCCCAAGCAGCTCAACCTGCTGAATTGCATTCGCGACCCGGCCTACGAGCGGGTGCGCCTCTCATGGTTCCTGATGGCCGCGGCGCGTTGTCCCGCCGAGCCATGCGCTTACGCCGAGTTGACACTCAACGGCGAATACTACGGCACCTATGTCGCCATGCCCGCCCCGGATGAGTACTACTTCCAAACGCTATTCCCCTCTACGCAGCAGCGCGCGATCTTCAAAGGCCAGTACGGGGACATCCCGGGGGGAGCCACCCTTGAGTGCCGCGGACCGAACGGCACGGACTACTTCACTGCCGGCTCCAATCCCACCTCCCGCACCTACGAGCCCCGGGTGCATACGACCGACGACCAATACACGGCTCTGGCCGAATTCATCAATGCGCTCTGCAATACCGCCAACGACCCGACTACCGACGCTTTCACCGCAAACGCGCTGAAGATGTTTGATGTGGCGGGCTTCCTCCGGGCCATGGCTGCCATCAATCTGCTTGGCGCGTGGGACAACTACTACCTCAACGCCCAGAATTACTTCCTCCACCTCTCCCTCGATGGCGCGGCGCCCTACACCTCATTCTGCTCCTATGACATGGACAGCGTGCTGGGCGTGAGCTGGCCCGGCCAGGAACGCAACTGGCAGTCCAAGGACATTCTGTTCCGCGGCAAGGAAGTGGGCAATGTGGTGCTGCTCAAACGCCTGCTCCAGAACCCGTTGTTCCGCGCCTATTACTGCGATTTCATGAACTGGTTTCTGGAGAATGCCTTCACGCCCGGCGCGATTGCCAACCGACGAAACACCTTCTGGAACCTGCTCCAACAAACAGTATATCTCGAATCAAGCACGCCGTATGGCCCTCCCGCAACGTGCCGCCCGTGGACCAACGACCAGGTCTATCGTCACGCGGTGCAGGACCAGACCTTCGATGCTACCAGCGGCCCCGTCACCGGGCTGGAGGTGCTCGGCATCAGCGGCTTCTTGCAGGCCCGGCGCGACTCGATCCTGACACAGTTGAAAGCCGAACCGCTGGGTCAGTCCGGTGTGGACTTTGACTCCAACCAATGGGGATTCAGCGGCTCAGCTATGCCGGCCACGGGGCAGTTGGCGGCGGCCTGATCAATCACCATCCCGATAAAGCAGCTTCTGGTGCACCTTGGTCAGCTTGGGATGATCGAGGCCGTAATCAATCTGCCAGATGTGGTCGAACACCTCCGGGTCCCAATGGTCGGGGGCATCCACTTTCAGCGCCCGGGCCAGGTCGGGGATTTCGCCATGATGCCAGCATAATGCGATGCGTGCGCCCTGGTAGCGCGCGTCTCCCAACAACTCCTGCGCCAGCGCCTTGAATTGGTCGTGCGCAAAGCGCGTATCAATGGGCATGCCCAGAGCGTCGCTCAGCGGCTTAAGCGTCAGCGCCGGGCGGTTACTGTCCTTGGACTGCTGCGCCGCCACCAGGTGACTGGGACGACCAAAGACGGCCGGCAGATAGACGGCCAACGCAGCCGCCCGGACCTGGCCCCTCGGCGAGAGTCCGAGATCGGTTGCAGCGTCCGGCTTCTCGGCGTGCCGGAACAGTAATATTTGAGCGGGCATACGCTTGAACGGGGCTCGCCCAAGTATAGCCTCCCCGGCGTCCAAAGTCCACCTCGGCCCACGCTCGCGCTTGCGTCTGACGGCCGCCGAAGTATGCTCACGCCCAGGAAATGAATGCTTCCCCCACTAGCCATAACTTACCGGGGCTCGTGATGTTATGCCGTCCGCGACAACGCTCCTGAAACTCGCCGCCGTGTCCAAGCATTACGACGCGCCCGACAAAGGGGCCGCGGTGACCGTGCTGCACGACATCTCCCTCGAAGTCGCGCCCGGCGAAGCCCTGGCCATCGTCGGCCCCTCCGGCTCAGGCAAGAGCACCCTGCTCCACATCATGGGCACGCTGGACCGCCCCACGAGCGGCTCAGTCAGCCTGGGCGAGCAGGACCTGGGCGCTCTGGACGACCGGCAGCTCGCCGCCGTGCGCAACCGGAAGATTGGCTTCGTCTTCCAGGCCCACTATCTCCTGCCCCAGTGCACCGTGCTGGAGAACGTCCTCGTCCCAACCCTCGCTCTCGCGGAGGCCGCCGGCCGCGACGGCGCTAGTGCGCGGGCCGAGCGGCTGCTCAAACGCGTCGGCCTGGGGGACCGCACCGCGCACCGTCCGGGCCAGCTCTCCGGCGGCGAACGCCAGCGCGTCGCGGTTGTCCGCGCGCTGATCAATCAGCCCCCGTTGCTGCTGGCAGACGAACCGACCGGCTCTCTTGACCACTCCTCGGCCGAGCACCTGGGCCAACTGCTGCTCGAACTCAACCGCGAGGAAGGCGTCACGCTCATCGTGGTCACTCACTCGCTGGACCTGGCGCGGCGCATGGGGCGGGTGCTGGAGTTAAAAGATGGCCGCCTCGCGCCGCCGCCCGCGAGATGATGGTCTTTCGACGCTTACAGCAGGCGGGGGCGGGGCGGGGGAAATCCGAAGACCGAAATCCGAAGTACGAAAGAAGGCCGAAGCCCGAAATCCGAAGCTGCTGGGCCGCAGTCCGGGCACTCAGCGCGCACGGAGATCTGCCGCAGCGCCACGCCTTGAGAGCCCTGCACTCCCCGGCCGTCGCCTGCCGTCACCACGACAGGCCGGCCCCTTTCGGCGTTCGGATTTCGGCCTTCTTTCGGCCTTCGGCCTTCGGGCTTCGGCCTTGGCTGCCCAAAGCCTCTCAATACCCAGGCGCGCCAACATGACCTACTGGACACTCATCCGCCGCAGCTTGCGCTTCCATGCCCGCGCGCACCTGGGCGTGGTCCTCGGGGCCGCCGTGGGCAGCGCCGCCCTGATCGGCGCGCTCGTGGTAGGCGATTCCGTCCGCGAGAGCCTCACAGATATGGCGCTGCGCCGCCTGGGGAGCGTTCATTTCGCGCTCGCCACGCCGGACCGCCTCTTCAACAGCAGCCTACCCGGGCGCCTGGCCACCGCTGACTCCGAGAATCCGCGCCGGGTGGCAGTCCCGTTTCCGAGCAGCCTTTATCCATTCCCAGGCACGCTGGGGTTTGAGGCCATGCTCATGGCCGGAGTCGTTACGCGGCAGGACGGAGCGGCGCGCGCCAGCGGCGTCACGGTGCTGGGCGTGGATCCGCAGTCCTGGCCGCGCCTGGCTGACTGGGGGGAAACCTCCGACGCCCCTCGTGCGCCGGCGCTTTACGAAGATGGCACAAGCCGATCCGGGCTCACCGACACCTCGAGGGCCCGCGGGGAAAGCCCTCTCAGCCGCTGGATCGCCGGCGACGCCGCGTTCATCAACGAGGCGCTCGCCCGTCAACTCGGCGCCAAGATTGGCGACGACATCATCGTGCGCGTGCGCAAGCCCACCGCGCTGGGGTTGGACGCTGCCATCAGCACCCGCAACGAAGACTCGGTGGCGCTCCGGATCAAGGTCGGTGCCATCTTGTCCCCGGCAGCCCTCGGCGATTTCGCGCTCAGCAGCCAGCCGGCCTCGGCACGGAACCTGTTCCTGCCACTCGGCTTCCTGGCCGACAGGCTGGGCGCGACCCACCGGGCCAACCTCATCGTCACTGGACCCGTGCCTGCGCTGCGCCTGCAGAGTGGCCTAGATACCCTGCGCGAAACGATCGCGCTCTGGCTATGGCGTCATGCTCCCCGCCAACGGCTCGGCCCCGCAGGTACCGCGGCAACCGTGTGGGTGCCGGACACCACCAGCCTCGCAGTCCGTGTGGCGCGCGCGATTACCCCCAATCACGAGAAGCCGCTCCCGGACTCCATTGCCCTGCCTTGGCTCAAAGAAGATCTGAACAGCGCCTGGCTCCCAGAAGACCCCGGCCTCGCGGTGGGCTCCATCGAGCAGCCCCGGAGCGCCACCGGCGGCGAATACATCCAGCCGACCGTTGAGGTCAGCAGTTCCCGCATCTTCATCGAGCCACAAGTCGCGTCCGCCGCCCTGACGCCCAGGACCACGCTGCTAACCAATCACGTGGGCTTTCACGCGGACGGCCCGGCTGACCTCGCCTTCGCCCCATTTGTCACCAACGGCGTCCAGGTGCTCACCTACCTCGCGAACCTGATTCGCGCCGGCGACCGCTCCACGCCCTATTCGATGGTCACCGCCGCCGACAAGCGCTACGTGCCGGCTGACATGCGCGACGACGAGATCATCGTCAACCAGTGGCTCGCGGACGATTTGCAGGTGAAGCCGGGCGACTCCGTGGCGCTCAGCTATTACGTGGTGGATTCCGGCAGCCGGCTCGTCGAGCGCACCAACTCCTTCCGCGTGCGCGACATCGTGCCGCTCAAAGGCATTTACGCCGACCGCACACTCATGCCCGAGTTCCCCGGCCTGGCCAAGGCGGAGAGCACGCACGATTGGGACGCGGGGTTCCCGCTGGTGCATCCCATCCGCCCCAAGGACGAAGCCTACTGGAAAGCCTACCGCGGCACGCCCAAGGCCTTCGTGACGCTGGCGGCGGGGCAGGCCATGTGGGCCAACCGTTTCGGCACGCTCACCGCCATCCGGTATGCCGTGCCGACCAATACCGTTGCCAGCACCTGCCGCGACGCGGTGTATCGCAACTTGCTGGCGAACCTTAAGCCGGAGGACTTCGGCCTGCGCTTCGAGCCCGTTCGCGAGCAGGCGCTTAAAGCCGCCGCCCAAGGGCAGGACTTCGGCCAATTGTTCCTCGGGTTCAGCATCTTCGTCATCGTGGCCGCGCTGCTGCTCATGGCGCTGCTCTTCCAGTTCGGCCTCGAACAACGCGCGGCTGAGGTCGGGATTCTGCTCGCCGTGGGCCTGACACCCAGGAAGGTGCGACGGCTCTTGCTGCTCGAGGGCGTGGCGCTCGCGCTCGTGGGCGGCGCAGTGGGCGCGCTGGGCGGCATTGCCTATGCCCGGGCCATGCTATGGGGGCTCAACACCCTGTGGCGCAGCGCCGTGGGCAGCGCCGACCTGCAATTCCACGCCACCGGGGCGAGCTTGTTCACAGGCTTTCTCGCCAGTGCCACCGTGGCCGCGCTGACCATCTGGTTGACCTTGCGCAAGCAGGCGCGACAACCCGTCCCCGCGCTGCTCGCAGGGGAAATCCGAACTCCGAAATCCGAAGGCCGAAACCTGGCCCGCTGGATAGCGTGGGGCGCTGGCGTGGGCGCGGTGGCGCTGGTTGGCTGGGCGCTGGCCAGCGGACAAAACGCCGCCCCTGGCGTGTTCTTCGGGGCGGGTAGCCTGCTGCTGATCGCCGGCCTCGCGGCCGCCGCCACCTGGCTGGCTCGGGTGGCGCGCCCCTCACGCTCCACGCTCCACGCTCCACGCTCTACGCCCGCCCCCGTCCCCCTCACCCTCGGCGCCCTGGGCCTGCGCGGCTGCGCCCGCCGGCGCCGGCGCAGCCTGGCGACCATTGCCCTGCTGGCCTGCGGCGCTTTCCTCATCGCTGCCATTGGGGCCTTCCGGCTCGATGCCAACCGCGACGCCACCCGCCGCGACTCTGGCACCGGCGGCTTCGCGCTCATCGGCGAATCCACTCTCCCGGTCACCCAGGACCTCAACACCAAAGCCGGGCGCGATTTCTACGGCCTCGACGCAAAGCAACTGGCAGGCGTGAACGTCGTCCCGCTCCGCGTCCACGAGGGCGACGCCGCCAGTTGCCTCAACCTCAACCGCGCGCAACGTCCCCGCCTGCTCGGAGTAAAGCCCGAACTCCTGGCCGGCCGCTTCACCTTCAGCGCCGCCGCCAAGGGTCTCGATCGCCGCAAAGGCTGGCGCCTCCTCAGCGATGGCGAATCGCGGATCGTAAATCGTAAATCGCAAATCCCAGAGGTTCCGGCCATCGGCGACGCCAACGCCATCGAGTGGGCGATGGGCAAGGCGCTGGGCGACACCATCCCTTACACCGACGAGCAGGGCCGCAAGTTCAACGTGCGCCTGGTCGGCGCGGTGGCCAACTCGATCCTCCAGGGCAGCCTGCTCATTAACGAAGCCGAGTTCACCCGGCGCTTCCCCAACGAGAGCGGCTACCGGATGTTCCTCGTGGACGCCCCGTCCAATTCCGTCGCGCAGGTCTCCGCCACGCTCTCGCGGGCCCTGCAGGACGCCGGCCTGGAACTCACGCCCGCGGCGCGGCGGCTCAACGAGTTCAACGCCGTTCAGAACACCTACCTCGGCACGTTCCAAGTCCTGGGCGGGCTGGGGCTGTTGCTCGGCAGCGCCGGCTTGGGGATAGTGGTCTTGCGCAACGTCCTCGAACGCCGTGGTGAGCTGGGCCTGCTCACGGCTGTCGGCTTCCGGCGACGCTTGCTGCAACGCCTCGTGTTGAGCGAGCATGGCGCCCTGCTCGCGTTCGGCCTTGCGCTGGGCACAATCGCTGCTGCCGTCGCCGTCCTCCCGGCCATCCTCTCCCCCGGCACCCACCTGCCGTATGCATCGCTGGCTTTGACGCTAGCCATTGTGCTGCTAAATGGCCTCCTATGGACCTGGCTGGCAACAGCTTACGCGCTTAAAGGCAACCTCCTCGCCGCCCTGCGCAACGAATAGCCCCTCCCGGCTCGTGTCCCGGCCCGCACAGGAGACACCGGCCACTCAGCCGATAAGTACCTGAATACCAATCGGTTATCTCGATTCCACCCAGCGCAATGCCCGGGCGCTCGACGCGATCCACACCGGAACCACGCCGTTACCTCGCCGTTACCTCACCGGAGAACCTCTAACTTCAAGTTAGAGGTTCTCCGGTGAGGTAAGGGAGAGGTGACGGTGGGGTAACAGTGTGCATGGCCAGGGACCGGGGTTCGCCTGATGCGCGGGGCCTGGAGCGGGCGAGGTTGGGGGCCGGGCCGCGGGCTCACTTGGGCGAGCAGCGGACGGTTCGGGGAGCGAAAGGCTTTGGGGCTACTCGGAGAAGAGGAACCGGAGGTCGTCGAGCGTGAGGCTTTGGGCAAAGCGCTCCTCGCCGAGGACGTCTTCGGCCAGGGCTTTCTTCTTCTTCTGAAGGAGGCGGATCTTCTCCTCGATGCTGTCCTTTATCAGGAGGCGGTAGGCCATGACCTTGTTGACCTGGCCGATACGGTGGGTGCGGTCAATGGCCTGGTTTTCGACGGCGGGGTTCCACCAGGGATCGAAGAGCACGACATAGCTGGCGGCAGTGAGGTTGAGGCCGAAGCCGCCGGCTTTGAGGGAAATCAGGAATACGGCCGGGCCTTCGGTGGACTGGAAGTTGCGGACCAACTCGCCGCGGTTCTCGGTGCTGCCGGTGAGGTAGAAGAGGGGCCAGCCGCGCTCCTCGATGGCCGGGCGAAGCAAATCGAGCAGCTCCACGAACTGCGAGAAAACGAGCACCTTTTCGCCCTCGTCCATCAGGGGTTCGAGTTGTTCGAGCAGCGCCTCGGTCTTGGCGCTGGCGGCCTTGGACTCGGGCTGGACCAGGCGCGGGTGGCAGCAAATCTGGCGCAGGCGCAGCAGCGACACGAGGAAGTTGAACTGCTGTTTGGCCAGCTCCTTCTGCGTCTGGATCGAGAGGAGCATCTGCTGAGCCCGCTTCATCTCGGCGCGGTAGAGCGTCTTCTGTTCGCCTTCGATCTCGCAGAACAAGTCTTCCTCGGTGCGGTCGGGCAGGTCTTTGGCGACCTGGGCCTTGGTGCGGCGCAGGAGGAAAGGCCGCACGCGGGCGGCGAGGCGCTGCCGCCCGAGCGGGTCGCTCTTGCTGTCGTAGCTGCGCGCGAACTGGGCCTTTTGCCCGAGCACGCCGGGCATGGCGAACCCCATGATGCTCCACAGGTCGAGCAGCCGGTTCTCGATGGGCGTGCCGGTGAGGACCAGGCGGTGCTCGCTGCGCAAGGAGCGGGCAACGCGGGCCGTTTGCGAGTTGGGGTTCTTGATGTATTGCCCCTCGTCGAGAATGACGGCCAGCCAGCGCACTGGTGCCAGGCGTTCGCCCACCAGCCGGAGCTGGGCGTAATTCAGCACGTGCAAGTCCGCCTCGCCCAGGCGGTCGGGGAGCGTGTCCAGCTCGCTGGCGGACCAGAGCTTCACGCGGAAGCCGGGGGTGAAATGGGCGGCCTCGGCGTGCCAGTTGTCCATGACGCTCTTGGGGCAGACGACGAGGCTGGGCGGGGAGGCGGGGGCCGCATCGGTGGGGGCGTCGTGGGGAGCGTCGGGCGTGTTGCGTGGTGCCTGGGGCGTGGGGCGTTGGGCGGGGGGTTGGGCGCGCAGCCAAAGGAGCCAGGCCAGCGCTTGCAACGTTTTGCCCAAGCCCATGTCATCGGCCAGGATGCCGCCGAAACGGTTGGTGGACAGGTAGGCCAGGAAGTGAAATCCCTCGAGCTGGTAGGGGCGGAGCTGTGCCGTCACGCCGGCGGGCAGGTCGGGCGCCACGCGCGCCTTGATCTCGCCGGCCCGGCGCTGGATGCGCTCGACCTGCTGCTCGGGCAGGAAGCGGCGCGCCGCGTCGTCCGCGAGCTGCAAGGCGTGCAGGCGCTGCGGCTCGGCGGAAAGCTCGCCAGGGTTGAGGCCCAGCCGCGCCAAGCGCTCGTTTTCATCGGCGCCCAGGTCGTACTGCAGCCGGCGCCAGCCCTTGCCTTCGAGCCGCACGTAGGAGCCCCTCGCGTTCAGCAACAGCTTGATTTCCTCCTGCGTCAGCGTCGTGTCCGACACGTCCAGCACGACGCGCAGGTCGAACCAGTCAATCTCGGCCTCGACGACGTCGAGCTTCACCCGCCCGGCAATGGCCGCTTCGGTGAAAGAAGCCAGGTCGCCGCCCAGGTCCACCTTGATCTGGGGCGGCACGCTCTTAAGCCAGGCCGAGAAGAGGTCCGCAAACTTCCTGGTCACGCGCAGCACCAGGCCGCGGTTGTAGTTGGAGGGCTTGAGGTTCAGCGGCTCCAGCAGGCGCGGCACAGCTTCGAGCGGGGCGTTATCGTAGAGCGTGATCAGGTTGCCCTCGCCGCGGGTCTTGCTTCGAGTGGGAGCCTGCTCTTGCAGCCAGTTATAGCCTTCCCAGGAAAGGCGCCGCCCGTCGGGTGCCTGCGCCTTGACGGTGACGACGCATTCCTCGACCTCGCTGCCGCGGAACGTTGGCCGCAAGGCGCACTGAATGGTGACTTCATACGGGACGGTGCGGATGCGCTCGCGCACGCGGGCGGGCAATTCGGCGCCGATGGCTTGCAGGAACGCCACGCCGGGAGCGCGCTCGATGGCCGGCGCCGGGATGCGCGTGTCCTCATAGGGGCTCAGCACCCGCTCGTGCGGCGGCGGGCCGGGGAATACGGCGTCGGCGGTAAGGTAAAGCGTCGGGATGCCCGGAATCACGCAAAGCACCTCGGGCGTCGGGCTGCCGCCCGCTTGCACCAGGCGCACGCGGTAGTCGCCCGCCTCCTCTTCCGGGGCGGCGACTTCCCAACGCCAGGGCTCGGCCGGCCGCGCCAGCGGCTGTCCGTTCTGGGTGACGATCCGGCTGTCGAGTTGGCGTATGCGCAGGAGTCGCCCCAGGGCGCGCGCGCCGTCCGAGTCATCGTATTGCAAGCGCAGGGACAAGCCGTAGTAATCGCGTTGCGTAAAGAGCTGCCAGATCAACTCCGCCTCGGGGGTCAACCCCTCCTCGCCCTCGTCGTAGCGCTCGGTGAATTGGCGCATGGCGCCCTGCTTCACCTTCTCGAAGGCCGCCTGGCCTGGGCGAAGCCATTCCAGGCGGGCCTCGCCGGGCCCGATCACGACGCGCAGGTCGGTCTGGGCTTTATCGGGAGCTTCGCCGGCGGCGGGAGCAAGGGGCACGTCGCGGAGGCGCTGGCTCCACTGCTCGATCTCGCGCTGCCTCTTCCAGCGGGTCAACTGGGCTTCCACCTCCGAGAAGTCGGTGATCGGCTCCATGAATTCCGGAAACCGCACCCCCCTCTCCTTGGCGGCGCGGGCCACGTAGAGCCAGAACAGGTATTCGTTGTCCGGCATTGCCGGCCAGATTTCCAGCGTCCCCCAGGTATAATCGGACAGGTGAAGGCCCATTTCATTGAATTCGCCCGGCGTGATATACCCATTGCTGCGGCAGCGGGCGAAGATGCTGCGGACCTTGGCTATAAAGCGGCACTCCTGCGGCGTGAGCGGCTGCTGGCGTTTGGCCATGAGGCGGCGCACCAGTTCGCTGGATTCAGAGATGGTCGGCGCGCTCCGGGACGCCGCCAGGGCCGCGGTGGCCGCCGGACCGCCCGTGCTCAAGCCGCGCACGCTTGCCCGGCTGTGCTCGGCCAGCAACGCCCGCAACGCCGCCACGGCGTGTTCGCAGCCGGTCTCCATCGGACACGTGCACACGGCGGCCCAGCCTTCGGGCGGATGGTATTCGAGCGCGACCTCCTGCGTCTTCCCGTTGCGGACGGTCGCGAAGTAGGCGA
>DATKNZ010000093.1:0-23905 GCA_035541055.1 Candidatus Acidiferrum sp.
TATTGCCGGTCGGTAGGAGACGACGCGTTCTTGGGTGCCCAGCGCCGGGCGGTTGACCGCATCTGCAGCGCGACATTCAACTCGAACACTCCCGGGGCTTTCGCGGTCATCTCGCGAAACATGCCCTCTGCAAAAGGCACAACCGCGCACCCGAGCAACGGAAAAATCGCGCAGCCCGCCACGATCGCCGTGCGCCGCCACTGCGACACTTCCGCCGCCCGGCCCAGGAGCGGCCGCACGGCTGCCGCAATTGCTTCCGGCGCCGCCATCTGTGGGAGGCGCTTAAGAAAGGTCCGCGCATGGAGGGGTAACCGCCCGGCCACGTCGCCGGCGGGCCGGTCGGTGCGGCTGGCGTCGCCGGCCAAGGCGGCGCTCGCCACGGCGTTCAGGAATGCGTTGAAGGACTGAAGCGACGAATCGCCGGTCCCCGTGAGCGGAGGCGGCACCGGGCCGCTCGGGCGCGTTGCCGCGCCGGAAGACGGCGCCAGCCCGGGCGCGGGGAAGTCCAGCAGCTTGGCCCGGCCTTCGCCGGTGATCCAGACCCGATCCAGCCCGAGTTGCGGCATCGTGCCGTCCCGGGTTGCGGCGCCCAGTTCCACGGCCAGGTCGTGCAACCAATACCGGACCTGCCGCCACGGCTGCGGAGTTGCTATCAGCTCCAGCAGCGGCCGCCCGGTCAGCGCCTCGAAAGCATCCCAGTTCTCCGTGGGCGAGCGGCTGCCGGTCAGCCAGCGCACGCGGCCCACCCGGCCCAGGTTGCGCAGCGGCCCCGGCACGGGCTCCGTGCCCGGCGGCACGACCCGCAGCCACACCTTGCGCAGCAGCTTCAAATCATACGCCAGCAGCCATTGCCTGCCGCCGCTCTCCGCCAAGGTTTGCAGCACATGATACGGCCCGATGCTCACTGCTGATTCCACCGCCGGCGGCGGCGGCTCGCTCCCCGAAAGCACCGCCCGGGACACCAGTGCGCCTCGCGCCACGACGCGCGTGCCGGTCGCCAGGTCCTGGACGGCCGCAAAGCCATTCCGCCGCCGCGCCGTGGCAAACAAAAGCCCCATGATCACGTATTGCAGGCTTCCCACCAGCATCAACATCCACGGCGACCCGCCCATGACCGTTTGCCGAGTCGCGGCGTAGGCCGACCAATACGGCACCAGCGGCGGCAGCAGGAAGATCATGGCTCGCAGCGCGGCGCGCAGAAAGCCGGGCGGGTTGCGGTCCGGCCCGACCATCCGCAGCCGGCACAGCGCCTTGCCGGCGGCGGCGCCCCATAAACCTTCCAGCACCGCAAAATAGAGTATTGCGAATACGAACCAGCCGGCGATGCAGCCCAGCGCCTTAGGCGAGTGCTTCGCCATCTGGTCCAGCATCGCCATCGCCGATCCAAACACCGAAAGATTGATGACCGTCCCCGCACCGCTCAGCAGCGCCATGTCCACAACGCCGGCCAGGAACCGCAGGCCCATCGTTGCTGGTGTCGGGGCCGTCGAGCTGTACGGCGCCAGGGCGCTCGCCAGGTCCGCGTAGTTCCTGAAGCGTTCACCCGGCTGCTTCTCCAGGCAGCGCAGCACCGCCTTGGCCAGCCCTCGCGGAATCTCGGGCCGAAACTGCCTCGGCGAAGGCGGGCGCTGCTCGAGCACCGTGGCCAGCAGGCGCACCACGTTCTGGTTATCAAACGGCGTGCGCCCCGTTAGCAGGTAGTAAAGCGTCACACCCACCGAATACATGTCCGAGCGCGCGTTCAGCTCGTCCCCGCGCAGTTGCTCGGGAGAGCAGAAGGCCGGTGTGCCCAGGAAAGCCCCCGTCGCGGTGAGTGCCGGCTCCGTGCGCAAAGCCGTTGAGATGGACAACCCGAAGTCGCCAATCTTAACCGCGCCATCTTCTCCCACGTAGCAGTTGGAAGGCTTGATATCCCGGTGCAGGATGCCCAGGCGCTGCGCGGCTTCCAAACCCTCGATAAGCTGCAGCACTGCGTCCACGGCCTCCCCGATCGGCAGCGGCCCGTGGCTGCGCACCCGGTCCTGCAACGTCCCCCCGGGCACCAGCTCCATGGTAATCACCGGCGTGCCCCCGATCTCCTCGGTGCCGAAAATGTAAACACTGTTCGGGTGGTTGATGGACGCCGCCAGGCGCCCTTCCCGGAAGAAGCGCTCGCGGGCTGCCGGCGAATCCAGCGTATGGCTCAGCACCTTCAGCGCCACCCGGCGCCCGCTTTCCTGGTCCTGCGCCTCATAAACCGCTCCCATCCCTCCAGCCCCCAGCAGCCGGATTATCGCATAATGCCCCAATTGCTCCCCCGCCTTCGGCAGCCCCCGCGCCCCACCGCCCGGCCCCGACACCACGGCGGTGCCTCCCGGCCGCGCCGCCTCCCGCGTCTCCATTGCCAGCTTTAGCAGGCATTTGGGACACAGTTCACCTCTTGCCTGCGGAGGCAGCTCAGCGCCGCACCCCACGCACTTTCGCTTCCCGTCAGACGCTTGTTCAGGCTCGTTCATATCGTGCTGTCACCATCATAAGCAGAACCCCTGAAAAGTAACGCCTCCCCCCCAATCCACCCGTATTCTCGCCCTAGTCCCTCCTAAACCCCTCGTATACCCCTTGTATGCCTCTAGCGGGAGCCTCCCAGCCCCAGAGCCGCCCCTTGCAGGTGGCAGGCGTTGTTTCGCGGAACTCCTGGCGGCTGGCCGTGTCTAAGGATATAGAACTGGTCAAGGCGGCGGGTGTGCCGCACTATCTATATCTGCCATGAGCGAACTTCAGGCGATCGAGTCGGCCTTGGGCAAGGCGGCGAGCCGGCGGCGTTGGGCGCGGGCTTTGCGGGGGTTATGGTACGGGGTGCTGGTCGGGGCAGTGGTGGCGCTGCTGCTGATCGGAGCGTGGCACCTGCTGCCCCTGCCAATATGGGCATTGACGTGCGCCGTGGTTGCGCCGCTGGTGTGCGCGGTGACGGGGCTGGTCGTCGGCGGCTGGCGCCGGCCGGCCATCAACGAGGTCGCCCGGTGGGTGGATTTGCGCCAGCGCCTGCAGGAGCGCCTGAGCACGGCTCTGGAGGTCGGCGCGGAGCAGGAGGGCAGCCGCTGGCGCGAGTTGGTCGTGACCGATGCCGCCCAGCACATTCAGGGCGTGGACCTGCGCCGGCTGGTCCCGTTCCACCTGCCTAAAGCCACGCGTTGGGCGCTCGTGATTCTTGCCCTAGTAGCCGGCTTGGGCTTCGTGCCCGCATACCGCAGCAAGAGCTACCTGCAGAAGAAGGCCGACCAGCAGAACATTAAGGACGTCGGCCGCCAGCTTGCCGAGTTGACGCGCCGCAGCCTCGAGAAACGCCCGCCGATTATGCCGCCCACCCAGAAGGCCATGGAGTCGGTCGCGGAAGCCGGCGAGCGGCTCACGACCAAGCCCATGACGCGCAGCGAAGCGCTTAAAGACCTGGCCAGCGCCGCCGAACGGCTCAAAGACCAGATGAAGGAAATGGGCAAAGACCCCGGCCTCCGCAAGATGGAGCAGGCGGCGCGCGCCTCCGGCGGCAATGAATCAAAGAGCGCCGGCGAATTGCAAAAGCAAATCGAGTCGCTCCAGAAGCAGGTCGGCACCCCGGTCGGCAACCCGGAGGCCCTGGACAAGCTCAAGAAAGAGCTGGAGAAGCTGGCCGAGGCCGCCAAAGGCATGGCCGACAAAAACTCGCCCGCCAGCGAGGCCGAGCGCCAGAAAATGTCCGAAGCCCTGTCCGCCCTTTCGAAGGAGATGCAGGACATGGGTATCCAGTTGCCGCAGATAGACGACGCCATCCAGGCCCTGGCCAAGAATCAGCCCGACCTGGTCCTCAAGGACCTGCAATCCTCCCTGGTGGACCTGGAGAAAGTGCGGGACATGGCCAAGCAGCTCCAGCAACTGCAGGCGCAAATGGAGAAGATGGGCAAAGACCTGGCCGAGCAGCTCAAGAACGGCCAGCCCGAGGCGGCCCAGATGACCCTGCGCAAGATGATCTCCCAGTTGAAATCGGCTAACCTCTCGACCAACCAGATGCAGAAGATGATAGGCGAGGTCGCCAAGGCGATTGACCCCGCCGGCAACTACGGCAAAGTGGCCGACCACCTTCAGAAAGCCGTGGGGCAGATGAAGAGCGGGGACAAGCAAGGCGCCGGTCAATCGCTCGCTGACGCCGCGAAAGAGTTGGGCAATCTGATGGAGCAGATGGGCGACGCCCAGTCCATGCTTGCCTCGCTCGAAAGCCTGCAGGAGGCCTCAATGGCCATCGGCTCCGGCCAGGGCTGGAAGCGCTACGACAGCCCCGGCTTCAACCCCAAGGGCCGCGGCCCCGGCGGCGGCGTCGGCACCTGGGGTGACGACAGCGCGCAGTGGGACGGCATGTACAACGAGCACTGGGACAACACCGGCTTCGATCGCCCGGACGAGGACCCGCGCGGCCACACTGATCGCGGCGAGGGCGACCTGAACGACGCCTTGCGGCCTACGAAGGTCAAAGGCCAGTTCAAGCAGGGCGGCCCGATGCCGAGCATCACGCTCAAGGGCGTGAGCATCAAGGGCCAGAGCAGGGTGGCGTATGAGGAGGCGGCCGCCGCCGCGCAATCCGACGCCCAGGCCGCGCTGACCCAGGAAAAGGTGCCCCGCGCCTACCAGGGCGCCGTCAGAGACTATTTTAATGACATCAAGAAGTGAGCCCATGAATACAGACGACCAAATCCAGCAATTTCGCCAGGCCTACGCCGCTGTCCACGCGGAGATCGGCAAAGTCGTGGTGGGCCAGGAAGCCGTTGTGGAGGGCACGCTGATTGCCCTGTTCGCCGGTGGGCACGTGCTGCTCGAAGGTGTGCCCGGGCTGGGCAAGACACTCCTGGTGCGCACGCTCGGCGAGGCGCTCGACCTTTCGTTCAGCCGTATCCAGTTCACGCCGGACTTGATGCCTGCGGACATCCTGGGCACGAATATCGTCATGGAAGTGCCTGGCGGGCGGCGCGAGTTTCAGTTCCAGCGCGGGCCGATCTTCGCCCACCTCATCCTGGCGGACGAAATCAACCGCGCCACGCCCAAGACGCAGTCCGCCCTTTTGGAGGCCATGCAGGAGCACCAGGTCACCGCCGGCGGCGAACTGCGCAAGCTGGTCGAGCCCTTCTTTGTCATGGCGACGCAGAACCCGATTGACCAGGAAGGCACCTACCCGTTGCCCGAGGCGCAGCTCGACAGGTTCTTCTTCAAGATACTGGTCGGCTACCCGTCCGGGGAGGAGTTGGCCGAAGTGCTGGCACGCACGACGGCGGGCGCCATTGCCAAGGTGGAGCGCGTCCTAACGCGCGACGCCCTGCTGGACCTGATGAGGCTGGTGCGCGAGGTGCCGGTGGCCTCGCATGTGAAGGATTACGCGGTGCGGCTTGTGCTGGCGACGCATCCGAAGACCGAGACGGCGGCGCCGATCGCCAGCCAGTACCTGCGATTCGGCAGCAGCCCGCGCGGCGGGCAGACCCTGCTCCTGGCCGGAAAGGTGCGGGCGCTGACGCACGGTCGCTTCAACGTGAGCTTTGACGATATCCAGGCTGTGGCCCCGTCGGCGCTGCGGCATCGCCTCATCCTCAACTTCGAGGCCGAGGCCGAGGGGATAACAACGGACCATATTATCGCGCAGATTCTCAAGGACGTGCCCAAGGACGCGCAGGCGGTGAGTGTGTAAAGGCGCGGTGAGCACAGGAGGCCATTGCACTCTGTGTCACCCAGAGCCTGCGTGAACCGCGAACCCGAAAGCGCGCCTGATTCGCATGATCGAACCCGAGGACCTTGTGGGAGCCGAATGGGCAGAGTGGTATCGCATGACGCCACTCGAACGGTGGCACGCCAGCGGGGAGCTTTGGGAGCACTACCTGAGCATTGGAGGTTCGCTTGATCCCGAGCCGGATACGGAAAGTCCTTTCTACGATGGCAGCGTGCCAGGTCCGTGCCCTGCTGATGGGAGGACAGGCCTGCGTGTTCTACGGCGCAGCGGAGTTTAGCCGGGACGCCGACCTGCTGGTGCTGGCCGACGCGGCAAATTTGCGACAGTTGGAGGTGGCCTTGGGCGAACTCCAAGCCGAGTGTATCGCCGTACCGCCCTTCGCGGCGGAGTACCTCAACCGCGGCCATGCCCTGCATTTCCGTTGCCATCACCCGGAGGCTGCCGATATGCGGGTGGATGTCATGGCCAAACTGCGAGGAGTGGACCCATTCTCCGCGCTGTGGGAAAGGCGCACGACCCTCGCTGACAGCGATGGAGCCACCTACGTGCTGCTTTCACTTCCCGACTTGGTGCAGGCCAAGAAGACGCAACGCAGCAAGGATTGGCCAATGCTGCAGCGGCTCGTCGAGGCGCATTATTTGAGACACCGCGTCGAGGCGACCGCCACCCAGCAGCAGTTCTGGCTTCGCGAGTTGCGGACACCCGAGTTACTTGTCGAAGCTGCGAGGACGTGGCCCGAGGCAGCCCGCTCGCAGGAAGTACGGCGACCGCTGCTGGCCCTGGCGCAAGCTGGGAACACTTCAGAACTTGAAGAAGCGCTGGTCGCAGAAGAGCGTGCCGAGCGCGAGCAGGACCGGATATACTGGCAGCCTCTGAAAGCTGAACTGGAACAACTGCGCCACCAGGGGAGGCGGAAATAGGCGGGCATCATGGCGAATTCCCTTCTCACCCCTGAACTCCTGCGCCGCCTCGAGCAGTTCCAACTGCTGGCCGCGCGCCGCGCCAAGAGCTCGGCCAAAGGCGAACGCCGCAGCCGCGCCCGCGGGCAGTCAGTCGAGTTCGCCGACTACCGCACGTATGTGCATGGCGACGACTTCCGCTACCTGGACTGGAATCTCTACGGCCGGCTGGAGCGCCTGTTCCTCAAGCTCTACGAGGAGGAACGCGAGCTGCCGGTGCGCATCTTCCTGGATGCGAGCGAGTCCATGACCTTCGGCGAGCCGCGCAAGTTCGACTTCGCCCGGCAGGTCGCCGCCGCGATGGGCTACGTCGCCCTGGCCGGCTTCGACCGGGTCAGCGTGATCCCGTTTCCCGACCTCGCGGATGACCCCGAAGTGGACCCCGCGTCGCGCAAGATGGAGCTGGCCGCGCGCGGCGCCCTGCGTTCCGTGCGCGGCAAGCGGTCGGCCATGCAGTACTTCCAAAACCTCAGCGGGCTGAGCGCCGGAGGGCCGGCCAATCTCAACGAGGCGCTGCGGCGGGGCGCCTTGCAGGCCCGGCAAGCCGGGCTGGCCGTCGTGCTGAGCGACTTCCTCGACCCGGTAGGATACGAAGCCGGGCTGAACGCGCTGGTCGGGCGGGGCTTCCAAATTGACCTCGTGCAGATCCTGGCACCGGACGAGCTTTCGCCCACGACCTTCGGCGACCTCAACCTGGTGGACTCGGAAACCGGCGGGCACCAGGAAGTGACCTTCGGCAAGTTCCGGCTGAAGGCGTATCGGCAGACGGTGCAACGGTTCATGCAACGCCTGCGCGAGTACTCGCAGGCCCGAGGGATCAACTACTTCAGCGCCAGTTCAAGCACGGATTTGCAGGAACTGCTGCTCAAGCAATTGCGCAAGGCGGAGGTGTGGGGATGAAAAACACGAAGATAGGGGATGGAAGATGGACGATGGCCCTGGCCATCGTGCTCCATCCTCCACGCTCTATCTTCCATCCTCGCCCGTAGGCAACAGCAATGCACTTTCTCGCGCCCATCGCCTTCCTGTTCGCCGCCTCGATCCCGGTGGTGGTCGTGTTCTACCTGCTCAAGCGCAAGCGGGTGTTGAAGCTGGTGTCGAGCACGCTGCTCTGGCAGAAGTACCTGGCGGAGACGCAGGCGAGCGCGCCCTTCCAGAGGCTGCGTAAGAACTGGCTGCTGATCCTGCAAATCATCCTCCTCGCGCTGGTTGTGTTCGCCCTGGCCCGGCCTTATTTCGCCACCAAGGCTAGGCCTTCCCAGTTGCGTGTGGTCATACTGGACGGCTCGGCCTCCATGCAGGCGACGGACGAGACGCCCTCGCGGTTCGAGAAGGCGCGCGCCGAGGCCCTGAAATGGGTGGACAGCCTGGCCGGCAATGACCAGATGGTCGTGCTCTTGGCCGGCGCGAACACCGAGGTCAAGCAGTCCGCGACGACCGAAAAGGCCGCGCTGCGCCGCGCGCTCCAATCCTGCGTCTGCTCAGACGGCCCCACCCGGCTCGTGCCCGCACTCAAGATGGCCGAGTCCCTCGTGCGCGACCTCGACCCCAAGACCAACCCCGAGATCCACCTGTTCAGCGACGGCGCGGTGCCGCAGATGGCCGAATTCGAGAACCAGGCACTGCCACTGGTCTTCCACCGCGTGGGCAAGGACGCCAACAACGTCGGCATCACGGCGCTCGACGTGCGTGCCAATCCGGAGAACCCCAAGCAGCGCGCCGTCTATGCCAGCGTGGCCAACTTCTCGACCAACGTGCAGCAGACCGACATCGAACTCTCGCTGGACGACCGCCTGCTGGAGACAAGGGCCATGACGATCCCGACAGGGGAGACCTCGCCGCAGGTGTTCCTGGCCGAGCAGGCGCGCGACGGCGTATTTACGGTCAGGCTGACGCTCAAGGACGACTTGGCCGTGGACAACCAGGCGTCCATCGTCAGCCTGCTGCCGAGGCCGGTGAAGGTGCTGCTCGTCTCGAAGGGCAACCAGTTGCTGGAAAAGGCGCTGCGCGCCGTGCCGGGTGTGGTGCTGGCCACCGCCACCGATGCCACGGACGCGGCCACCGCCTTCGACTTCGTTGTGCTCGACTGCGTCACACCCACGGTCTGGCCCAAAGGAAACGTGCTGGCCATCCACGTAGTGAACACGAACTGGGTGCCGGCGGTGACGCAGGTCGAATCGCCCGCACTGGTGGACTGGAAATCATCCCACCCGCTGCTGCGCTACGCAGGTTTCGATAACGTCCAGGTCGTCCAGAGCCTCAGCGCGAAAACCCCGACTTGGGCGACCACGCTGCTGGAAGCGCCGCAAGCGCCGCTCATGTTCGCCGGCGACCTTGGGCGGCAGCGCATCATCTGGATCGGCTTCGATACGCTGGAGAGCACCTGGCCGCTGCGCGTCGCCTTCCCCATCTTCATTGCCAACGCCGTGGACTGGCTCAACCCGGCCAGCGCCCGCAACAGCGCACTGCTCGTTAAGGCAGGCGACCCGTTCCGCCTCGCCCTCACCGAGCCGGTCACCAGCGCGCAGGTCACCCTGCCGGGCGGTACGAGCCGGACGCTGAGCCTCGACGCGAGCGCCAACGAGTTGGTATTCGGCGATACCGGCAAGCAAGGCGTCTATCGCCTGCGCCTGGGCACGAACGACATCCCGTTCTGCGTCAACCTGCTGGATGCCGCCGAGAGCAACATCAAGCCGCACGAAGCGGTGGACCTGGGCAAATACACCAAGATCACCGCCACCACCAAGCAGCGGGCCAACATGGAACTGTGGCGCAGCATTGCAGCGCTGGGGCTCGGGATGCTGCTGTTCGAGTGGTGGTATTACCACCGGAGGACGGTATGAGGAATTTACGATATACGATATACGATTTACGAGCTGCAGCGCCGCCCGTCGGCTATCGGCAATTGGGTATTGGCTATTTGCGATTGGCTATTGGCGATTCCGTCCGGGCCGTTGCCCCTGAAATCGAGTGAGCACTCCGAAGCCACCATCAGAGAAGGGCGGCAACGGGCCGATGGATGAACTCGGGCGGAGGACAGTCGCCGCGCAGTGCAGGCGCGCGTGGCTGCGGATGCACGCTGTGAGCGATACCAATTTCCAATCTGCAATCTGCAATCTGCAATCTGCAATTCGCCCCGTATGACGGCAGAGACTCCAGGCCCCAAGCACCGCCTCCTGCGCGATCATCCCTACCCATCCCGTTTCCGTTTCGCGCTCTGGGTCGTCGCGGTGATCGTCATCGCGGCGATCTTCCTGTTCCCCGCACTGCAGCGCGCGAAGGCAAGCAGCAAGGAGCCGGTCGAGGATCGCGCTATCGCCTATTGTGCCCAGGACGAGGAATACGCCGAGCCCATCCTGCACGAGTTCACGAAGCAAACGGGCATCAAGGCTCCCGCGGTCTATGACAACGAGGCGGTGAAGACGGTAGGGCTGGCGAACCGCCTGCTGGCCGAGCGCGCCCATCCGCGCTGCGACGTCTTCTGGGGCAATGAGGAGCTGCGCACGCGCCAATTGGCCGCGCAAGGCGTCTTCCGGCCCACCAACGGCTGGGCCGCCTTCGGCTACCGCAGTCGGCGCATCGTGATCAATACCAACCGGCTCTCGATCGCCTCGGCCCCGCACTCGCTGCTGGAGCTGACGAACGAGGCTTGGCGCGGCAAGGTGGCCCTGGCCTACCCGCAGTTCGGCACGACGGCTACGCACTTCCAGGCGCTGCGCCAGTACTGGGGCGACGCCAGGTGGGAGGCGTGGTGCCGCGCGCTGGCGGCCAACAAACCCTTCGTCGTGGACGGCAACTCGGTGGTCGTGAAGACCGTCGGGCGCGGCGACGCCTGGATCGGCATGACCGACTCGGATGATATCGCCGCCGGGCAGGCAGACGGCATGCCCGTTGCGGCCCTGCCCATGACGCCGGAGACGCTCCTGATCCCCAACACCGTGGCCGTGGTGCACGGCGCGCCGCACCCGGACGCGGCGCAGGCGCTCTATGCATACTTGCAAGGAACGAACGTGGTGCGGCAATTGGTCGCTGCCAAGGCGCTCGAAGGCGTTTCCACCAGCGACGTGCGCGTGCCCACGCTCAAGGTGGATTGGGACGCCCTGCTGCGCGAGCTGCCGGACACCACCGCGAAATTGAACGCCATCTTCCTGCGATGAACTGGCTCCTGCTCAAGAACAGCCTGCTGGTCGCGGGCCTGGCCACGCTGCTCTCGGCGGGCCTGGGCTGCCTTGCGGCGCTGTGTCTCGAGGGTCTGCCGGGCCGCTGGCGCAATCGCCTGCTGGCGGTGGCGGTGACGGCGCTGGCATTGCCGCCGTTCCTGGTGACCAACTGCTGGCTGGATTTCCTCGGCCAGTCCGGGGTGTGGCGCAACTGGCTGCCGCTGAACATCATGTCCCTGGCCGGCGCCGTCTGGATCCTCAGCCTGCTGACCTGGCCCATCACCCTGCTGCTCGTGCTGGGCGCGTGGCGACGGCTGGAGCCCTCGCAGTTGGAATGCGACACAGCGGTGCGCGGACGCTGGCTGATCCAGGCGCTGCTCTGGCCGACGGCGCGGACGGCCCTGGCCCAGGCGGCCGTGCTGACCTTCGTCCTCGCCCTGAACAACTTCGCGGTGCCCGCCATCCTCCAGGTCAAGGTCTTCCCGGCGGAAATGTGGATACGTTTCAACACCACCTTCGACACCTTGGGGGCCTTGCGGTTGAGCTGGCCGCTGGTGCTTGCGCCGCTCCTGCTGCTGCTCTGGTTCGCGCGCCGGGAGCTGCCCTGGCCGCGCACCCAGGGGGCCGTGCACGCGAAGCTCTTTCGGCAGCAGCTCGGGCCGGCGTGGTTTGGTACGGCAGCAGTGTGCACCGCGGCGCTCTGTGTGCTGTCGGTGGGCCTGCCTGTATTTCAACTGGTTTCGGTCCGGCGAACCTGGACGGAGCTGCCGGGCGCGCTTGCCGCCGGGCAAAGCGCTGTCTGGCACTCCCTCTTCTACGCCGCCGTTTCGGCCACACTCGTCCTGCTGCTGGCGCTCGTTCTCTCTGCTCCGCGCCGCCTTGCCCTTCGGCGTTCGGCATTGGGTCTTCCTTCGGCCTTCGGACTTCGCCCTTCGGACTTCTGCCTCGGCCTCTCCTGGCTGATTTTCCTCGTGCCCGGCGTGCTGCTCGGCATCGGGCTGATCCTGGCGCTGAACCGGCCTTGGTCGGCCCTGGTGTATCAAAGCGCCGCCATCGTGATCCTCGCTTTTGTCCTGCGCTACCTGGCGTTGGGCTGGACCGCGGCCTCGCGTGCGTTGGCCGGCGTGGACCGCGATCTGACCGACGCTGCCCGATTGGAAGGTGCGACACGCTGGCAGATGCTGCGCTATGTGCAATGGCCGCAGATCGCGCCGCCGGTCGCTGCGCTTTGGTACATCGTCTTCCTGCTCTGCCTGTGGGACGTGGAATCCATGATCCTCGTCGTGCCGCCCGGTGGAGAGACGCTCGCCTTGCGGGTGTTCAACCTCCTGCACTATGGGCATAACGCGCAAGTGAACGCGCTATGCCTCACGCTGTTGGTGCTCGCGGTGGCGCCGCTGGTGGCCCGGAAGGCGTGGTGCGTGTTGCGGGGCGCGTGTTCCGGCTTCAGGCCACACGCAGCCCGGACCACGCTCCTGCTCGCCGGCGCTGTTGCCCTCGCCTGCTCGAGTTGCAGCCCCGGCGTCCCGGCCAACCAGGCGCCGATCCGCAGCCAGATCTTCCAGCGCGTGCAGATCATCGGCTCGCGTGGCGTGGGCGTCGGCGAGCTGAACAAGCCGCGCTCGGTCGCCGTGGACAAGCAGGACAACCTCTACGTCGTGGACATGACCGGGCGCGTGCAGAAATTCTCCTCCAACGGCGTCTTCCTGCTCTCGTGGCAGATGCCGCAAACCGACCTGGGCAAGCCCAAGGGCATGGGGCGCGATCGCGACGGCAACATCATTGTGGTCGAACCCCACTACCAGCGGATCAACGTGTTCTCCACGGAAGGCAAGCTCCTGGTCCAATGGGGCAAGCGCGGCACGAACGCCGGCGAACTCATGATGCCCCGGGCCGTGGCCGTGAACTCGCGCGGGGAATTCCTGGTCAGCGAATACGGCGACGTCGAGCGCGTGCAACGGTTCACGCCGGACGGCAAAAGGCTGCTGGGTGTCATCGGCCACGGCGGCAACGGCCCGGGCGAATTCAACCGCGCCGAGGGCCTGGGCATTGACGCGCAGGACCGCCTCTACGTGGCCGATTCATGCAACCACCGCATCCAGGTGTTCTCCGCCGATGGCAAGTTCCTCCGCGCCTACGGCAAGGCAGGCACCGGCAAAGGCGAGTTCAGCTACCCCTATGACATTTGCGTGGACAACACGGGCCGGCAGTATGTGTGTGAGTTCGGCAACAGCCGCATCCAGGTATTTGATGCGCAGGACCGCCCCATCGAGATCATCGGCGGGCCGGGTGCCGACCCGGGACGGTTCGGCAACCCCTGGAGCATCGCCCTGGATTCCGCCGGCAACCTCTACGTGGCCGATTCGCAGAACCACCGGGTGCAGAAACTGATCAGGAAGAGCTCAGTCTTGAGTCTTAGGTCTAAAGTCTTGTGTCCTCCGCGGACGCGAGACTTTGGGCTCAAGACGCAAGACTCCAGTCACGGATGAGCTTCCAATTCACCCATCCTCTCTACCTGCTGCTCCTGCCGCCCGCGCTGGCCTGGGTAATCTGGTTTGCGTGGAAGAGCGACGTGCAGATCAGCCCGTGGCGGCGCTGGCTGGCCTTTGGCATCCGCACGCTCGTCCTGCTGGCGCTCGTGTTCGCCATCTCCGGTCTGCAATGGCGCCGCCCGATGGAAGGCATGAACATCTTCTTCGCCCTCGACCGCTCGGACAGCATCCCCGCCCCGCAGCAGGAGGCCGCCAAGCAATTCATCAACAAGACCTCCCGCCAGAAGAAGCATGTGGATAAGGCCGGCGTCATCGTCTTCGGCAGCGAGGCCAGCATCGAGTCCTCGCCCAACCCCGCGGTGGATGTGCAGAAGATCCAGGCCGTCGTGGGCACGGAACGCACGGACCTGGCCGGCGCCATCCGCCTGGCGACCGCTGCCTTCCCGGAGACCGGCCAGAAGCGCCTGGTGCTGCTCACCGACGGCAACGAGAACATCGGCGACGCCATGAGCGCCGTGCTCGCCGCCAAACCGCTGGGCGTGACCGTGGACGTCGTGCCGCTGGGTGTGACCCGCGTCAATGACGTCTCGGTGCAGCGCTTGCAGTTGCCGGCCAACGTGAAGAAGGGGCAGGCGTTCGAGGAGAAGATCTTCGTGCAGGCCGACCAGGCGGGGCCCGCCACCATCCAGCTCATTCGCAACGAGCAGGTGCTGGGCGAGCAGAAGGTTGAACTCTCGGCCGGCAAGAACCTCTACACCCTCCCGCAGACCCTCTCCGAGGCCGGGTTCTACAATTACGAGGTGGTGGTGGACGCGCCGAACGACCCGCTGCCGCAGAACAACCGCGCCTCCGGCTTCGTCAACGTGCGCGGCGACCCGACCATCCTCATCGTCTCGGATGACCCCGCCCAGGACCAGCAGTTGGCCGCGGCTCTTCAGACTTCCCACGTGCAAGTGCGCCTGGTGGGGGTGAAGAGTTTCCCGGGCACGCTTGCCGAAATGCAGAGCTACGACGCCATCTTCATCAGCAATCTCTCGGCGGGCGACCTGGGCAACGATCGCATGAAGCTGCTGGAAGACGCCGTGCGCGATTTCGGAGTGGGGCTGGTCTGCGTGGGTGGCGACCAGACCTACGCGGCGGGCGGTTACCGGGGCACGCCGCTGGAGGCCACGCTGCCCGTCAGCATGGAGCTGGACAGCAAGAAGGTGCTGCCCAGCGGCGCCGTAGTGCTGGTCATGCACGGCATGGAGTTCAACAACGGCAACCAGGTTGCCCGCGATTGCGCCCAGGGCGTGCTGGCCGCCCTCGGACCCAGCGATGAAATGGGCGTCATCCTCTGGGACGGCACAGAGCACTGGGTCTTCCCGCTCCAGAAGGTGGGCGACAAGCGGGCGCTGGCCAAAGAAATTGCCGGCATGAACCAGGGCGACCTCGGCACCTTCCAGGGCGTGCTCGAGCAGTCCTACGAGGCGCTCAGGAAATCCACCGCCAACCTCAAGCACATCATCGTGTTCAGCGACGGCGATCCCGGCGCCCCTTCCGCCAAGCTGATGCAGGACATCGTGAGCGAGCGCATCACCGTCAGCACGGTCATGATCTCCGGCCACGTCGGACCCGAGACGATGGTCTGGATGGCCGACCACGGCAAAGGCCAGTTCTACAAGGTGGACTCGCCCAACGACCTGCCGCAGATCTTCATCAAGGAAACCGCGGTCATTCTGAAGTCGGCCATTTACGAGGAGCCCTTCACCCCGCAGGTGCGCTCGGCCACCGAGGTCGTCCGCGGCATCGCCGCCAACGAATACCCCAAGCTCCTCGGCTACGTCGCCACCACGCCCAAGCCCCTGGCCGAAACACCGCTGTGGTCGGACAAAGGCGACCCCCTGCTCGCGCACTGGCATTACGGCCTGGGCCGCGCTGTGGCCTTCACCTCGGACGCCAAGGCCAAGTGGGCCAGAATCTGGCTGAACTGGGACAAGTACCGCCAGTTCTGGTCCCAAATCGGACAGTGGAGCATGCGGCAGCTGGAGAACGCCGACCTCACCACCGAGGTTTCGGTAGAAAAGGGCGAGGGTGTCATCAACGTCGAGGCAGTGGACGACCAGGGGAACTTCCGCAACTTCCTCAACCTGCAGGCGCTGGTCGCCAGCCCCAAAGGCGAGCGCCAGACCATCCGCCTCGAGCAGACCGGCCCCGGCCACTACGAGGCGCATTTCCCGACCAAGGAGATCGGGCAGTATATGCTCAACCTGTCGGACATTAAGGACGGCAAAGTGCGCGGCTCACAGATCATCGGCACCAGCGTGAACTACTCGCCGGAGTTCAACACCTCCGAGCCCAACTACAACCTGCTGCGGCGCCTGGCCGAGAGCGGCGGCGGCAAGGTGCTGGACCCGCGCGCGACCGGCGTGAACCCCTTCCTGCACGACCGCCAGAATACGTTTCAGCCCCGCGACCTGTGGGAAGGGCTGCTCAAGTGCGCCATCATCCTATTCACGGTGGATGTGGGAGTGCGCCGCATCCAGATCGGGCGCGATGAATGGCTGCGCGGCGCCCGGACCGTGCGGCGCTGGCTTTTCTTCTGGCAAGGCGTGCCTCGCACACCCGAGGCCGAGGAGTCCCTGACTGCTCTGCTGGCGCGCCGACACCAGGTCCGCGCCCAACACACCGGCCCTGCGCTCGAGGCCAGCCCAGACCTGTTCCGGCCCCAGGCCGAGCCCACCATGCCGTTGCCGGGCGAGGAGGAGCCCTCCGCCCCCGCGGCGCAGCCCAGCGCCCCGCCTGCCGAAGAAGCCAAGCCCGCCGCCACCGAGGCCGAACGCTCTACCGCCAGCCGCCTCCTCGAGGCCAAGCGCCGCGCCCAGAAACGGAATCGCTGATTCCTCCCTATCCTGTCCCCGCTATTTCGGCCAGACTTTGCGTCCCATTTCGCCGGCAGCCACCTTCTCAAACGGACCAGGGAATGGATGCTCGTTGCTCCGCTTGTGCCCGAAATAATCGGTGTTGATGCGGAGAGGCGAACCGTCCGGGTTTTCGTAAGCGCAGCCAGTTACCTTCGCTCTGCCAAGCAGCTCCGTCGTCACCAGTTGGTCTTTGGCCTCATCCCGCCAGGCCTTGTCCTCACGGAGAGCGAGATACCAGCCGTCGGGTTTCCAGGTCAGCTTCAGCCCGGCATCGAAATCGGTCTCTAGCAGTGGCGCGGCATCAAATTTCGAGGGCTGAGAGCCTTTGGTGAACACGTTCCCGCCGGCGAAACACGGCAGCGCTGACTTATCGAGCGCGGCGAGGCTGCAGGGCGCCACAAACAGATTGTTGTAGAACCGATCATCGCCGCTGTCGTTTTGAGTGCTGTCCTGGTGCATCCCGGCCAACGCCGTGGCATGCGGCTGATGAAACGGCGTCGCGCGAGTGTCGCCGCGCATGTTTTCGATGGGGCCGACGATCAGGTTGTGGACGGCAGCGATGCCCTGGGAGTTCAGGGCGAAGCTCTTCCGCGGCGAGAGCAGAAGGTTATTGGCCACCAGAATGGGACCATGCTGCATTTCGAAGAAGAGATCACCCAAGATGCCGGTGTTGTCGTGCATCAGGTTGCCCGTGACTTGCGCCCCCTGCCCCATCCAGTCGAGCCAAATGCCGCTGCAGTCGCCGCAGCGGTAAATGTGATTGCCGCTAATCACGACATCAATCGCGCCATGGAATTTAATGCCGGCCATTTCCGCCCCGCCGAAAAGCTGCCGGACGTGGATGTCGTGGATGATGTTCCCCGTCACCGTGCTGAACGAGCAGCCCAGGCTTCCCACCACGCCCGTCTGCTCGCAATGGTGAATATGGTTATTGCGCACGACGTGGCCGCCGACGGTCGCCCGGTTCCAGCCGTTGGTCAGCGCGCGGGTCAGGGTGCCGACATAGCCTTCCGCTGACTCCGCGCGGTTGTCCCATCCGTCGCTGTATTTGCCCAGCGCGACCCCGCAGCAGGTGGAGTAACTGATCTCGTTGCTCTCGATGATCCAGCCCTTGCACCAATAAGCGGACACGATACCAATCTGCCCGGCCGTGGGCGGCGCCCAGGGCGTGGCGGCGTTGCGCAATTCAAACCCGCGCACCCTCAGGTAATTGATGCCGGTCTTCTCCGGCGTGAACACCGTCTGGCGGACATTGATCTCCACTTCGCGCTCGTTGGGGTTGAGCGCCGGGAATTGCGCGTAGATGACAGTGCTGTTGGCCGGCGGTTTGAAATACGCCTCCAGTTTGGCCGGCTTGAGTGGCCTAAAGACCAGGCACAGGTTCTTCTTTCCTCCCGTCGGCGTGATCCTGGCGGTGAGCGACTGCCACGTTTGCCAGCCACCCGTGCTCGGCACTTCGCAGGTTCCCAGCAACTCGCCCTCGGCCCCATCCAGGCGCAACTCGACCTTTCCCCCGGTCCCTGGCGCTGCCGCGACGCGGAGCGTGATGCTCTCCGCTTCCGCTCCAAAGTCCACGCCGTCGTAGCGCAGCCAATTGCTCTTGCGAATGAACCCGACACACTGGCCGCCCTCGGAGCATTCGGCCACCTGGGTGCCACGCCTGGCCGCGCTCTGTGCCGCTGGGATCCGCGCCCCGCCTCCCGGTTGGAGCCAGGCCACGTTCACGAGGTATTCCGGCTCTGGCTCAGCCAAAACCACGCCGGCCACCACGCCGAACCACAGCGGTACTTTGCCCGCCGGCGCAAGCACATCGGCAAAATGTGCCGCCTCGGTCAACCAGTCGCCGTTCAAATACACCGCGCCCGTATGATGCCGCCGCCCGTTGGCGCCAAACCAGTCGCCGTGGATCAGATCGTTGTAGGGATTGAACTTGCCGAAGAACGCGTTCGGAAGCGTCGCTCTCCAGGTGTCGTTGGTCACGCGCTCCCAGCCCCTGACGACTTCCGAGCCGGTGAGGATCACCTTCTCCCCGGGCGCGGCCTGGTAGGTGATGCGCTGTTTGTCGGAGGTCCCGCCGCGAGGCGGGTTGACGCGTTCGCGGTAAATGCCTTCGTGCACCGTGATGGTATCGCCCGGCTGCGCCAGGCCCGCGGCACGTTGAATGGTGCAGAAGGGTGCGGCCTTCGTCCCGGGATTCGTGTCGGCGCCATTGGTGGCAACCTGGAACTCGGCCGCCATACCGACATTAGGGAACTGGAGAATCCCGCCTGCAACCATGCCAAGGATGACTGATTTCGTTTTCATCTTCGTCGAGAAAGGTGTGCACTGCCACTGCCAAAGCTGCCCCATTTAATAGTCGTCATGGGCATCGTGGCAATACTCGTGCATCCTGTCGAGGGTACGAGCCTTGCACACTCCTGCGCTCTCGCGCTCCGACGGCCGGCGGCCGGCGCGCCCTGACTCCCAGGCAACAGGTTGCCTGGTGCATCGCCGCGGCCGACAGCCTCACGGTCAGCCGTATGGGCCGCAGCGCGCCGATTGGGCGGAATCACGCCCGGAGCACTCTTCGCCGTAAGCAAGCTCCGGCGGAATAGTGAACCGCACCTAGTCGCCGACCCGCATGGTCGGGACGCCTTCATCCCAGCCGCGGATTACCTGGCACGTCCCCATACTATGCAGGTAGTCAAACTCCAGCCACTTAGGGTTGAGGGCGGGCCGGAATGAGCGGAGGCAAGGGCTCGAGGACAAACTTCTTGCCTCGGAGATAGACGCCCTTTAATCTCTGGCTTGTCGATGAGTTGTTGCTCGTATGGCTGCGCCTTGGCACGTTTTTACGTAACTCGTTGGCGATCAAATCGTTTGCGCGCTTAGCTCAGTGGAAGAGCACTTCCTTCACACGGAAGGGGTCGCAGGTTCAAGTCCTGCAGCGCGCACCATCTCAAAACCCGGGAGGGCGAGCGTCCTCGCGAGCCCTAACTCCGCAGACGCCAGGAAAATCAGGGCTCGCGAGGACGCTCGCCCTCCCGAGTTGTGAGACAGCCTCGGCGAGGCGTCCCTGCGAGCGCAATCTGCTTGCCCAGCGCGGGAGCAACGCGGATTATCGCCCGATGAACGAAAGCCATTCTGTGCGCAAGCGCGACCATTCCCTGCGCATCTCGCGGCGTGCCGCCGTGAAACTCGGAGCGGTGCTCGGCTCGGGGATGGCGCTGGGCCTGCCCGTCCTCGCCGCTGGCTCGAAGCGCCGAGTGGTGGTCGTCTGGTCCGAAGGCACGGCGAACGTGGACCCGGTCTCCAAGAAGGTCTATCCCGATGACGTGAACACGGCCATCGCCCAAGGCCTGAAGCCGCTCGAGTCCAAACGCTGGGAGATTGTGAAAGCAAGTCTCAATGACCCGGACCAGGGCATCAGCGACGCGCTGCTCTGCCGCACCGACGTGTTGATCTGGTGGGGCCACAAGAAGCATCGCGACGTCAGCGATGAACTGGTCGGTAAGATTGAGAAGCGGGTGAAGGAGGACGGGATGGGTTTCATTGCCACGCACTCGGCGCACTTCTCGAAGCCGCTCAAGCGGCTGCTGGGCACGCCGTGCAGTTGGCGCGAGTACGTGGCCGACGGCACTTCGGTCGAGATCATTGTCAATGAGCCCAAACATCCCATCTGTAAAGGCGTGCACGACTTCACGCTGCCGAAGATCGAGCGCTACGGGGAGCCCTTCGCCGTGCCGGAGCCGGAAGCGGTGCCGCTGGACGGCCTTTACACGCGGCCCGACGGCAAGACCGAGAAGGGCCGGATGGGGCTATGCTGGACGGTGGGCAAGGGCAAAGTGTTCTACTTCACGCCGGGGCATGAGACGTACGGGGACTACTACAATCCGGACATCAGGAAGATATTCGTCAATGCGGTCCTCTGGGCCGCGCCAAGCACTTAGCCCGAAGGACGACGGGCTGCCGCGCAGGGGCGGCGGCGTCGGGTGCTGCGGGTTGCGTGGCGCGTGTTCCGTGTTCACGCCCCACGCAACACGGAGCACGCAACGCCCGGCCGAGGGGTTCCTACCAGTCTGAAGTGTTCAGGTTAAGCCGACGGCTCAGGCCGCCACGGGATCGCAGCGGGAGCCGAAGCGCTCGAGCTGAACCTCATCTGTCAGGTTCAGCCTGAGGGGCGTGATGGAAACCAAGCCGTGCTGCACGGCCCAGCGGCGAGCAGGGGCAGGTTCCCGGAAAGCCTCTTGCGTGTTGCACGGTCACGGAGCACGGAACGCGCAACACCGGTTTTTCGCCGCTGGGGGCTTCCTGGCAGCCGTGGTAAGCATGCTGCTCAATGCATTCACGGCCAGGGCGAGACGGAGAGCCTGGCCGGTGATTTCAGCCCGTTGCATCGAGCGGCAGTTGGAGCGGAAACTGTTTGCGAACGATGGTGGTCCCTCCGAGGGATGGGTCTGGAAGGTGGTTTGCGAGGTGGATTACGGCGGCAAACATTATGTCGTTCGCCCTGAAGCGCACTGGAGCGATGTGGCACAAGGGGATTGTCCCTTTTGGAAGGAAGAGAAAGGCCGCCGTTTGCTGTCCCAGAGGATTTCACCCAACGGGGAGTGCAAGGTGCGGGTCAACCCGGCAAATCCACTGGAAGCCGCACTGGTGGGATGAACTCGATTTAAGCAGCTTTGGCTTGCGGAGTCGCTATACTGCGGCGATGCAGAACGGACCGCCCGGCACCCAACCGGAAGACCGGGCCTTCGCTCGCCGTTGAGAATACAATGCACAACGATGTCCAAGCAGCCATAGCTCCCGTCAGGGCAAGCCTGAAGCCCTTTCCGGTGAACAAGCCAGCTTGGGGCTCGCTCTCGTCCCACCTGTGGCTTCGGATCAGCCGAGGCTTCCTCATCGCCGCCGCCGCCGGGTTGGTGTGGCGCTTGGTGCGCTTCGCCCTGCATTTTGAACTTACAGGAGATGAGTTCAACATCGTGCGCAGCGTCCTCGAGCGGGATTATGCCGGATTGTTGAAGCCTCTGGATTACGCGAACGTTTCTCCCCCGGGCTTTTTATGGCTGACCAAGTTCATGCTTTCGGTGTTTCCTTGCGACGGGGGCGCACGGCTGCTGCCCTTTCTCGCCAGCCTGGCCGCGATGGCAATGTCCTGGCTCATCTGCCGCGACACCTTGCGCGGCACCGCCCGCTGGGCTGCCTGGGCCGTCTTCTGCGTCTCGTATGTGCCGGTCGCCGAAGGCACGCGCAGCAAGGGCTACAGCATTGACCTGCTGCTGGCCGCCGTGATGTTGTGGTGGCTCTTGCGGTGGTTGCGCGAGAGGGACAAACACCGTTACCTGGTCTGGCTGACCCTTTGCGCTCCGGTGTTTATCTGGTTGTCGTACACCGCCGTCTTTATCATCGGGGCCGCCGGGCTGATTTGGGCCGCGGCGTTACTGCAATCCCGTCTTCGCCCGCAAAGAGCCTTGGAACCGGGTGCTCGAGCTGGTGTGCCGGCCTTTTGGCTATGGCTGGCCTCTGTAGCGCTTACCGGGGTGAGCGTGCTGGTGCTCTATGAATGCAACATTCGCGCGGCCCTGCAAAGGAGTCACGCGGTTAGCCTCGACACTTCCTGGGGAGCGGGCTTTCCTCCGATAAAGCAGCCCTGGAACATTCCCTGGTGGCTGCTGACGGTGCATACCGGGCGGGGCTTTGCGTGGCCTGTGGGCGACAACCATTTTGCTTCAAGCGTGACGTTTGTGTTGTGGGTGAGCGGTTTAGTGGTGTATTGGCGTCGGGGCAACCGATGGATCTGGTGGTTGTTCGTCACCGCGCAGGTTCTGTCCTTGGCGGCGGCCTCCTTTCAGAAGTATCCCTACCTGGCCAACCCGCGCATTAGCATGTTCCTGGGCCCGGGCATTTGCCTTTTTGTCGGGGTGGGCATTCAATATTGGATTGATCGGCAGCGCTCGGATACCCGGCGTGGCTGGTATCGTTTCACCGCCGTCGTATTCTTATTCTGCGCGATGGGCGGCCTCACGCGCGACCTGGCTATGCGCGTGCGCGAGTTAAAGGCGGCCGGGCATGCCCCGCGACCCAGCCTGGCGGCGCCGCTCGCACAGGAACCACACGCTTTATCCAATGGCGGCCCAGCGACGTCGCTGGTTGCAATTCGAGACCTGCTCGAGGGCCGCCGTCGCTGAGCCGGCCCTCCGCCGTCATGATGACGCGCTGACCCTTGTCTCCTTTCCTTACCGTCGCGTGCCGATGCGCTTGGGGCCTGATGGAATGCGCTCCTGCACGCGGAGCGACTTTCAGGCTAATTAGTTGTTGGAGGTTGCCCCGCTTGTTCGTGCCGGGCCGGTTCCTGCCCTGTATCGGGGCCCAGTAAACCATACTGCTTCAGCTTGTACTGCAGCGCCCGCCGGCTGATGCCGAGGGCGCGCGCGGCTTCCTCACGGTTGCTGGTAACGTGGGTCAAGGTCTGGCGGATCAGCATCTTCTCCACCTCTGCCAGAGGTGTCCCGGGGCGCACGGTGAAAGTGGTGGTGTTGCGGTCGTACTCGCGCAGGAAATCGGGCAAATGGCCGACCTGCACCTCCACTTCCCGGCAGGTGATGACGAGGCGCTCGATGACGTTGCGCAGTTGGCGGACGTTGCCCGGCCACGGAAAACGCTGGCAGACCTGCAGCGCCTCGGCCGACATCCGCTTGCGGCGCCGCTTGTGTTTGGCCGTGAACTGCTCGAAGAAGCGCTCGACCAGCAACGGGATGTCCTCCGCCCGCTCGCGCAAGGCAGGCATCATAATGGGCACCACCTGCAGCCGGTAAAAGAGGTCTTCGCGGAATCCGCCGGCAGCGACGGACTCTTGCAGGTTCTTGTTCGTGGCCGCGATGATGCGCACATTGACGCGGATCAGCTCCGCGCCGCCGACCATCCGGAACGCCCCGTCCTCCAAGACGCGAAGCAGGTCTCCCTGCCCCTTGGCTGACAGGTCGCCAATCTCGTCCAGGAAGAGCGTGCCGCCGTCGGCGAGTTGGAAGCGCCCCGGTTTGTTGGACACCGCGCCGGTGAATGCCCCTTTGACGTGGCCGAACAGCTCCGCTTCGAGCAACTGTTCGGCGAGCGCGGCGCAGTTGACGGAGATAAATGGCCGCTCGCGCCGCGCGCTCTGCGCATGGATCGAGCGCGCCACAATTTCCTTGCCCGTGCCGCTCTCGCCCTCGATCAGGACAGTGATATCGCTGTTGGCGACTTCCTCGATGAGCCGGCCAACGGCCCGCATCGCCTCGCTTTCGCCCACGAGCAGCCCGGGGTCGGACCCTTGCTTGAGACGCAGGCGCAGTTCGTTGTTCTCGGCCATGACAGCCTGGAACTCCAGGGCCTTCTGCACGAGCGCCCGCAGGCGTTTCAGGTCAATCGGCTTGGGTAAGTAATCGTAAGCCCCTTGCTTCATGGCCTCGACCGCGCTCTCGACGGTGCCAAAGGCGGTCATGAGAATGAACAGCGTGTCCTGGCTGCGCTCGCGCACCCGGGCCAGCAGCTCCAAGCCGCTCAATCCGGGCATTTTGATATCCGAAATCACCAGGTTGAAGAGCCGTTGCTGGGTGAGCCGCAGCGCGGCCTGGGGATCGGTCGTGGCGTCCACGAGGTAGCCTTCGCGACGCAAGGCCTCCTGCACGCCCGCACAGAGGCCCTGCTCGTC
>DATKNZ010000094.1:0-4227 GCA_035541055.1 Candidatus Acidiferrum sp.
GGCAGCTCTCCACCCCGTGTTGCCACGACGCAGTAGCCTTCGGTTTCAGGCGGGTGAACGTTCCGCCTGACAGGGACTTTCACCCTGCTGTGTGTACGCTCTCGCAGGCGCACTAGAGCAAGCCTCCGGCTTGCGACCGTCTCGTCCACCTTCCAAGTTGGCGCCCCGCCCGCATGCCTGCGGCAAGCTGGAAGCTTGCCGGGACGGTCGCAAGCCGGAGGTTTGCTCTACTACTCGGCTTATTCAGCCTCCTGCAGCTTGTTCTGGAACACCTGCATCCGGACGCCCAGGCGGTGGCTGATGTGCTGGCTTAGGCCCAGCGGAAAGGCGCGCCACGGCACCAGGTTGAAGGCATTGCAGGTGTGGCTCCCCACCGAGCCGCCGTATTCGTAGTCGGGCATCTTCCGGAACTGCTCCTTGAGCTTCTCGTAATCGCCCTCCTTACAGACGGTCCCTACCAGGAAGGGGAACTCGGAGTCGTCAATCTCCACGCGCTTCAGTTGGACCCCGGCCTTGCTCGCCGCAGTCTGGACGGCCTTGAGCAGCCCGGCCTTGCTGTAAGCGGGATTCAGGTCGGCGGGCGGCTCGATGGGGTTGCCCAGGTATTGGAGTATGGCTTGGTTCGGCCCCGTCGTGGACACGGGGCCGGCGTTTGCTGAGCCGGTGGTTGTGTAGTCCGGCGACTCGCTGCCCGACTTCGCGTGGCTCCAGCCCTTGTGATGGAGCACCCAGTTCCACTGGCCGAAGTACACGCCTCCGAAGTCGCTGCCCCCGTGCGCCGGGTAGAAGCTGACGTGCAGGTAGCCCTCTTCGCGCATGACTTTCACGAGGTGAAAGGTGCCCTCGCCCTTTACGATGTTCGTGGTCTGGCTCGGGTCGTTGGGCGTGGCGACCTTGTTCGTGGTGGTGGCGAACAGCGCCAGCATGGCCGCATCGTGCGAGGCCAGGTGGTAGGTGCCCTCGACGCAGTATGTCTCGCCGGTGCGGATGGTCGAGCTGGTGCCGGTCACGCGCTGGATGGTGATGCTGTCGCCGGGCGCGAACTCCGCCTCGCCCAGCTCGAAGGCGACGGGCTGGGAAGGCTCGGCGGCAAGCGGAGTGTCCTGAGCCGAGGCGGGCAGGGCTAGGAGCAGGGCCAGGGCTGCCGCAGAGGTGCGGAGGGCGGCGGGAAATCCGAAGGCCGAAGGCCGAAGCCCGAAGGCCGAATGAAGGCCGAAGCCCGAAGGCCGAACGGGGCCAGGGCGAAAAACCCGGTCTATTAAACGCCGAGACGCAGAGCGCGCAGAGAGGCAGAGCCGGAATCGAGGATGGGGGATGGGGAATAGCCGATAGCCGATAGCCGATAGCCAATCCGATCTGGCGGCACGAGGCAGAGAACCTGTGCGGCTTGAGAGGGCTTGAGTGCTTGGCAGTGCAGAGGTGCGCAGAGAGGGCGAAAGCAAAGAGTTCTTCTTCTCTGCGTTCCTCTGCGCTCTCTGCGTCCCTGCGTTGAAAGAGGCGCCTGCCAGCGGCTTCGGCCCTCGGGCTGCGGAATTCTCTCTGGTTTCAGATTTGGGGTCTCGGGTTTGCCGAATTGATCCCCTTGAGAGTTCTGCGGTGGTATAGGAGTTCATTTGCTTCCTTTCTGCGTTAGTTGAGCCGAGCCATTTGGAGCTCGAGGCTCTGGCTGACGACGTTGGTTTCGTAGGTCAAAGCATCCACGACGAACCGACCCTCGCGACGGAAGGTATAGACGGGCACGACGTAGGAGAGTTGCATCGAGACTGCGCCCCGGTCTGCACCGTGCGGCGGGTTGGCGGCCACCGGCGCGGGCTGGCGCAGGTGCAGCGCCAGGCCGCCCACCAGCAATACCACCGCGGCAGCCGCTGCCACGGGCCACGCCAGCCGCAGCCAGGGAGGGATGCCGGGGCGCGCCTCGCGCGCCGTCCACTTCTCGGTGGCCAGGGCCGAGAGCACGCGCCGACTCACGCCCGCGGGCAGCTTCAGCGGCTCAGCGGCCTGTTGGAAGGCGTCGCTCAAGGTCCGGGCTGCCGCGCGCGCCTGCTCGAGCTTCTGACGGCAGGCGGCGCACTCGGTGGCGTGCGCCTCGAACTCGCCGCGCGTGCGGGGCTCGAGACTCCCCTCGAGGTACTCGTCCAGGTCATTCTCGAAACGGCGGCGGTTCATCGCTGTGCTTTCTCCTGAGTGTCGCCCGCGCCGAAAAGGTTCAACTCGCCGGGCATGCGCTTCTGCAACTCGGCAATCGCGTAGTGCAGCCGCGACTTCACCGTGCCTTTGGAGACCCCCAGGTGCGTCGCGATTTCATGGAGCTTCATGTCCTCGTAGAAGCGCAGCACGAGCACTTCCCGGTGCGCGAGCGAAAGCCTTTGGAGCGCCTGGGTGAGCGCGCCCGAAGCCGCGGCGATGTCGAGGCTGCTCGGGCCTTGCTCCGAGGCCGGTGTTTCCCGGCGGGCGAGGTCCTCGTCATAGACGATCCGTTGGTGCTCGCGGCGGTAGTGGCGCGTGAGGTTAAGCAGGATGCCGTGCAGCCAGGTATAGAGACGGGAACGCCCGCGAAACCGGTCAGCCGAGCGGATGGCCTGGAGCAGGGTCTCCTGGACGAGGTCCTGGGCGTCGGCTTCGTTGCCGCACAGGAGCCAGGCGGAACGGAACAGGTGGTCGCCGTGCGTGGCGACGAGTTCCTGGACGGCTTCGGGCTCGCGGCGGCGCAGGCCCTGGGCCAGTTGTTCCTCGTCCATGCTTCCTTTGTGCCAGTTGGAGCGAAAGGGTTCAAGCGATCCCGGGCCGCTTCTCATCAACACCCCGCCCCAGCGGCGTGGGACCGGGTGCGACGTGGCCGGAACTTCCCTTAAGCGTGTTTGAAAATGCGTTTGGAGTCCCGCCTTCAGGCGGTCCGGTGCGCAAACCGCCTGAAGGCGGGACTCCAAACCCTGCCCCGCGCGCCTGTTGGCATTTTCCAAACACCCTGTTAGCTGTTTAGCCGGACGCGAGAAACTGCTGAAGCAGTTGCCGGGCGTGGGCCGCTCCTCCACCCCGCTGAAGCGGGGTGTTAATGAGATCAGCGCGGCGGGCCAGTAGAGTAATCGAGACGCATCCGCACGCTGTACTTGCGCCCGATTTACATTGCTTATTTGCATTGTTTCGCCGTATGCTTGGCGGAGCGAAATGACCAGCGCCGGTCAATGAGAAGGGCCTACGGCGGAGTCGTGATCAGCCCGAAGTGCCACGTGCTGCTGCGGGAGCCGGCCGGGCACTATAAGGGGGACCGGTGGACTTTTGCCAAGGGCCGGGCCCGGCCTGGCGAAACGCCCGAGGCTGCCGCCTTACGCGAGGTGCTCGAGGAGACCGGCTACCGGGCCCGGGTGCTGGCGCGAATCCCCGGTCACTTCCTTGGCTCGCGCACGTGCAACGAATACTTCCTCATGGCCCCGGTCGAGGACACAGGGCACTTCGATGGCGAGACCCAGGCCGTCCGCTGGGCGGGGGGCGAGGAGGCGCAGCGACTGATTGAGCTTAACGAGCGCCCGCGCCGCCGCCGCCGCGACCTGCGGGTGCTCAAGCTGGCATTGGCCATGTTCCGGTCGCTGGGCGAACCGGAAGCGAGCGACGCTGCACGCCCGGGGGGCCTCTCGATGCTGCCGCTGCCATGAGCGGGAGAAATCCGAAGCACGAAGCTCGAAATCCGCAACAAATCCAAAGGCTCTAATCCCAAATGCTCAAAACTCACGCTGGCTGCAGGTTTTGGCCATTGCTTGTTTGAGCATTTGGATTTGTTTCGGGTTTCGGGTTTCGGATTTCCGATTTGAGCGCCCGGCTCCCGCCGCTCCCTGCAACATCTGCACCCCTTCCCACTCGTCCCCGGTTTCGGATGGTAAAGCGTGAGGGGGCACTGCAGCAGGATCCATGAGCGGCGCTCGCCCGCGGAGGTTTTGGACATTTCTCCTTTCCTGTTTGGTATTGTTTCGGATTTCGGGTTTCGGGTTTCGGCTTTGGGCGGCAGGCGCGCGGTGATGCTGTGGAGTCGTGCTCCCACGCCCGCCCGTTCCCAGTTTCGGATGGAAAGGCCCCGGTTGGGCTGAGACACTGCAAGCTATGCGGTTGTCGGTTCGATGGGCCGTTCTGCGGGCGGCACCGGCGGCGATGGTTGTGCTGGCTTCGCTGCTGACGGTGACCGCCGCCGAAGACCCGCAAATGGGGCAGTTGGTCGTGGGGCAAAATGCCGATGGC
>DATKNZ010000095.1:0-2541 GCA_035541055.1 Candidatus Acidiferrum sp.
TAGTGGTCGGCCCGTAATAGTAATGCGGCCACAACCGTCCCTCGTTCTCGATGGTGATCGTGATCACATCGCGCAATGTGGAACAAACCGCCAGTGCGGACAAGACGGAAGGGGCGCCGTGAGCTGCCCCAGGAGCGCAGCTTTCAGCCGTATCTATGCAGAAGAAAACCACAGATGGACACAGATGGACACAGATGCGCTGCACTAAAACCTGGTTAGCTGCCGTTGGGTACAAGCAACTGCCTGGTGAGCCTACCGTCGCACCCCAAAACTGCGCTTCCCCCCGTTCCTATCTGTGTCTATCTGTGTCCATCTGTGGTTTAGCCTGAATGGGTACGGCTCCAGGCTACGGAACTTCGAAGCGCATCACAGAGATCGGGATTTGCTGTGCGCTCAGCCTGATAGGGCGTTTCTGCAGCCTGAAGGCCGCGCTCCTCTAGCAGGGAGCGTCATGGACAACTTGCCCCCTTTCGCCACTTCGGATACAACTGCCGCACGGGGGCCCGTACTCCTCCGATCCCTTGACACGCAAAAATGGAACAGGCGCCGAACCAGACATTGCCAGCCCTGAAACAAGACGCCGGTACGCCCGCCAAACGCTCCTTCTGGAAGCGCAAGCCCGTCGTGCTGGTGGGCACGATCCTCGTCTTCGGCCTGTTGTATTTCGGCCTGGATTACCTGGCCGATAGCCTGACGCACGAGACGACGGACGACGCTTTCCTGGACGCGCACATTGTGTCCGTTGCCCCCAAGGTGGCCGGCCGCGTCAAGCAGGTTCCTGTCAAAGACAACCAGCCGGTCAAAGCGGGTGACCTGCTGGTGGACATTGACCCGCGCGACCTTGCCGTGCAGCTCGAGCAGAAGCAGTCCGCTCTCAATGCCGCGCGCGCGAACCTCGACGTGCTGAAGGCGAGCCTGGAGTTGCGCCGCGCGCAGGTGGACACCGCCGAAGCCGCCACGCAGCAGAGCAGCGCCGAGGCCGCCGCCGCTGAAGCAACCACCAGCAAGGCGGAATCCGACCTCAAACGCGCCGAGGACCTGATTCAGAAGCGCACGATTTCCCCGCAGGAATATGACGCCGCTAAGATGGCGGCCAAAGCAGCCGAAGCGAACCTGAAGGCGGCCCACGAGCGGACGACCAGCGACGAGTCAAAGATCGCCGAAGCCAGGGCCCAACAAGACACCAGCCGGAAGGCGCTGCAGTGGGGCGAAGCGCAGGTGCACCAGGCGGAAGCCGACGTGCAGGCCGCCGAACTCAACCTCTCCTATACTCGCCTGACCGCCCCTGTTGACGGGCGCGTGACCAAGAAGGCCGTGGAGGACGGCGACTACGTGCAGGTGGGCCAGAACCTCATGGCGCTGGTGCCACCGGAGCTCTTCGTCACCGCCAATTACAAGGAAACCGAACTGGTGCACATGCGTCCGGGGCAGAAGGTGCGCATCACCATTGATTCTATGGGTGGCCGGGCCTTCGCCGGTCACGTGGACAGCATTATGGCCGGGAGCGGCGCGCGCTTCAGCCTGCTGCCGCCCGAGAACGCCGTGGGCAACTTCGTCAAAGTCGTCCAACGCGTTCCAGTTAAGATCGTGTTCGACGAGCCCATCGAGGCAGCCCACGTGCTGGGGCCGGGCATGTCGGTCGAGCCCTCGGTGCACGTGAAGGGCTATGTGATCCCGGAAGCGGCCGTCATCATCGCGTCCATAGTGGGAGCATTGGTTCTGGGCGCGCTGTGGTGGCGCGCGGCCGGGCGCGGCCGGGCGCCGGCATGAGGCACAGCGTGCGCCGGCTGAGCGGAGGAAGTGAGTTGGGGCGCGTGGCCCTGTGCCATCGTCCTTGTCCTCGTTCTCGTCCTCGTCCCTCGAAAACAGCGCACGATTCGAGGACCAGGAGGAGAACGAGAACGAGGAGGAAGGCGCAGCGGTGCTTATGAGGCCGCTTCCAGCTCCAAAGGCACGCAGGAGCGGTCTGGGTGTGCTTGCGTTCATCCGGATGACCTAAGCCCCTGCTGCCAGCACCAGCATGCCTGAGAGCCCGACCATTCCGCCCGGCGGTCACCCCGCCCCCTGGAGGCCCAGCCACAACCCCTGGCTCATCGCCACGGCGGTCATGGCCGCCACGTTCATGGAGGTGCTGGACACCTCGGTGGCCAACGTGGCGCTGCCTCACATCGGCGGCAACCTGTCGGCCACTACCGAGGAGGCCACGTGGGTGTTGACCAGCTACCTTGTGTCGAACGCCATCGTGCTGCCGATGACCGGCTGGCTGGGCCTGCGCTTCGGCCGCAAGCGGCTGCTGACGGTTTGCATCATGCTGTTCACGGCCGCCTCGGTGCTTTGCGGAATGGCGCCTAACCTCGGATTCCTGATCGTCGCGCGGGTGCTGCAAGGCATTGGCGGCGGCGCGTTGGTGCCCATCTCGCAAGCCGTGCTGCTCGAGAGCTTCCCGCCGGAGAAACGCGGCGTGGCGATGGCCACCTTCGGCATGGGCGTGGTGGTCGCGCCCATCCTGGGCCCAACGCTGGGCGGCTGGATCACCGACAA
>DATKNZ010000096.1:0-10650 GCA_035541055.1 Candidatus Acidiferrum sp.
CCCGGGGCACGCGGCGTTGGTGATCGCCGCGACCGCCTGGTTTCTGGGCATGTGGTTCGACCTGCTCACCTTCGTCGTGCCCCTGAACCTGGGCACGCTGGAGGCAACGCGCATCGTGGCGTTCCGGGCCCTCGGCTTGACGGCGTTGGCCGGGCTGACTTATGGAATCGCCACACGCCTGGCACAGATGTTCTGGGCCGGGTTCGGCCTCATCACGTATGCGGCCTTGTCCGCGCGCATCCGCAGTGCTGAGCGGTTGATCGGCCCTGGAGTCTCCGAAGACCGGCACGAGAACGCACTCTCCGGGAGAAGTCAGTTGGCCAATGGGGCCAACGGAGATCCCCCGAATGGTCGCAATCGAAGCCCGGCTAGGGACCTGTGTGCCCGGGAGCGCGTTTCCTGATCTCGTCCAGTGCCAAAGTGAAGCCTCGTTGAGCCAGGGCGGAAAGCGCTTCGCCGACGCCCATTTCGGTCACCGGGATGGTCAGCAGCCAGGCTTCGGGCGCGTGGCCGTACACATCGCGGGCCAGCGCCAGCAGCGTTGCGGGACCGGGAGTGTGGGCCACGACCTGTGAGCTGGCGGCAGGCTCGAGCTTGCGGCACCGCACTTCCAGCGGGGTGTCCACTGCGGCGTCCACGAACACCACGCTACCGGCGCGCGCGATGGGCTCGGCCAGCTCCGGCGTCAGGAGGGGACACGAGAGGGTGCGAACGCCCGGCAAGCCGAGCGCCTCGACTGCGTCCGCCACTTTCGGGCCCACGCCGTCATCGCCGCGCAGCGTATTGCCGTAGCCGATGACCAGCAGACCCGCCGCTGCGTTCTTTTTCGGTGCTCTCATTTTATACCCAGGCCTTTCGAATCAGCCACGTCTTCACGACCTGCGTCAGCCCCACGTAGCAGACCAGGGTCAGCAGCAGGATAGGCCAATAAAGCGGCGGCAGGGGCACAAAGCCCAGACCCGAGGCGAGCGGCGAATACGGCAGGTAGGCGCCGATGCCCATGATGAGCAGCGTGGTCATGGTCAGTTGCCAGCTTGCCCGGGATTGGATGACAGGAATCAGATTGGTGCGGATGACATGGATGATGAGAGTCTGCGTCATGAGGGACTCGACAAACCAGCCTGTGTGAAACAACTGCGCGGCGTAGGTGTTGTGCACCGCATCCTGCCCGAAGCGCGTCGCCAGCTCGGGCGTGATGACCACGTTGCTGCACTTGAAGATGAACCACATGACGGCGTAGGTGGTGTAGTCAAAGATCGAGCTGATCGGGCCGATGAAGACGATGAACTTGGCAATTTCTCCCATGTTCCACGGGCGGGGCTTGGTGATTTGCTGCGGGCCGACGTTGTCGGTGGGGATGGGCACCTGGGAGAAATCGTAGAGCAGGTTGTTGGTGAGGATCTGGATGGGGGCCATCGGCACGAAGGGGAAGAGGGCGCTGGCCCCGACGAAGCTGAACATGTTGCCGAAGTTGGAGCTGGCGCCCATGCGGATGTACTTGAGGATGTTGACGAACACCTTGCGCCCCTCCAGCACGCCTTCCTCCAGCACCATCAGGCTTTTCTCCAGCAGGATCACGTCCGCAGATTCCTTGGCAATGTCCACGGCGTTGTCTACTGAGATGCCGACATCGGCGGCGCGGAGCGCAGGTGCGTCGTTAATGCCGTCGCCCATGAACCCGACGACGTGGCCCTTGCGCTGCATGGCTTGGACGAGCCGCTTTTTGTGCGCCGGAGAGAGCCGGGCAAAGACGTCCGTGGTTTCCACGGCCTCCGCCAACTGCGCGTCGTTCATGGCTTCGACCTGCCCACCCAGCACGATCTTGTCCGCCCGGATGCCCACCTCGGTGCATACCTTGCGCGTGACGAGGTCGTTGTCGCCGGTGAGCACCTTGACCGTGATGCCATGCTGGCGCAGCACGGTGATGGCTTTCGCCGAGGTGTCCTTGGGTGGATCGAGGAAGGCAAGATAGCCGGTCAGCACCAGGTCGCACTCGTCGGCTTTGGAATAGGCGGCCTGCTTCTGCACCTTCTTCGTCGCCACGGCCAGCACGCGGAAACCGTCCTCGCTTAGATCATTGACCTGCTCGATGAGGTTGCCGACGAGAATGGGCTCCATGGGAAAGGTTTCGCCCTCGCTCTCGAACTGGGTGCACTTGGCGAAGACCGCCTCCGGGGCACCCTTGGTCAGTAACTGCACCTGCCCGTCGGGCCCTTCAACGGCGACCGACATCATGCGGCGGGAGAAGTCGAAGGGTATCTCGTCCACCTTGCTGTACTGGTCCAGCGAGAGTTCCTTATGCAGGTCCTGGTGCTGGAGCACAGCGCGGTCGAGCACGTTCTTGAGGCCGGTCTGAAAGTGGCTGATGAGATAAGCGTCCCGCAGCACCTCCAGGTTCTCCTTCTTGAACACGTCGCAGTAGATCTCGAGAATGACCTTGTCAATCGTGAGCGTGCCGGTCTTGTCGGTGCAGAGCACGTTCATGGCGCCGAAGTTCTGGATGGAGTTGATGCGCTTGACGATGACTTTCTTGCGGGACATGGCCAGCGCGCCCTTGGACAGGCACACCGAGACGATCATGGGCAGCATCTCGGGGGTCATACCCACGGCCACTGCCAACGAGAAGAAGAAGGACTGGCGCCAGTTGTGCTTGGTGACGCCGTTGATCACGAAGACCAGCGGCACCAGCACCAGCATGAACTGGATCATGAGCCAGGTGAACCTTTTGACGCCCCGATCGAACGCCGTCTCGATGGGCTGGCCGACGAGGCTGCGCGCCATCTTGCCAAAGTAGGTCTGCGCCCCTGTCGCCACGATGACGGCGGTGGCCGAGCCGCTCTCGACGCTGGTGCCCAGGAAGCAGGCGTTGGTGCGCTCGATGGCCGAGACGCTGCCGCGCAGGTCGCGCGCATCGGTCTTCTCGACGGGCATGGATTCGCCGGTCAGCGTGGCCTGGATGACGAACAGGTCCTTGGCGGAGAGGAGCCGCACATCCCCCGGCACCATGTCCCCGGCCGAGAGCTTGACGATGTCGCCGCGCACAAGGTCACGCAGGGGAATCTCGTGGGGCTGGCCATCACGAATAACCGTGGCCGTGACGCTGATCATCTCCTTGAGCTTGGCGGCGGCGGCGTCGGCTCTCGTTTCCTGCACGAAGCGCAGGGAGACCCCCAGGACGACCATCGCCAGCATGATGAAGCCGGTGACGGCGTCGCCTTCCGGCGCGGCGAAGGAGATGATGGCGAGGATGGTCAGCAGGATGACCAGCGGGTTCCGGCCGGCGATGTACAGCCGGTGGAGCCAGCTCTCGCGCTTCTCGTGGGCGACCTCGTTGGGGCCATATTGCTCCAGCCGCGCGGCGGCCTCGGCATCTGTCAAGCCGCTGAGGGACGTGCCCAACGAGGCCAGGACATCGGCGACTTCTTTGGACGCCGCGTCCTGCACCAGTTCGGCCGCCCTCTGGGCGCTGGAGCTTGCTACAGTTGTTGCCGTTGGCATATCGCTAAGGGCACCCGCCTCTCAAAGATTGTCAGTCCGCGCGCGTGCGTCCACTGGAAACTTGGCGAACAATGCGTTGTAGTAGCGCAAGCCTCCGGCTTGCGACCGTCCCGGCAAGCTTCCAGCTTGCCGCACGCATGCTGGCGCGGCGCCAACCTGGAAGGTTGGCGGAACGGTCGCAAGCCCGAGGCTTGCGCTTCTACTCGGTGGCGGCGCCTGGCGTTGGCGCGGGACCGCTTGCGCCGGGGTGCCTGCCGTGGAAGACTATCCCACTAAAGTTGACAGACAATTGGATTAATGCGGACTATGCTTCAACCAATGGATAAGCCGGCCAGGAAAGAAACTGAAGCGCACGTGGCGCAATTCGAGCGCTTCGAGCGGGAAGCCGGCGGGCCGGCGTGGGTCGCGCCGCTGCGGCGGGCCGGCATCGAGCGGTTCGCACAGATCGGGTTCCCCACGCTGCGGGACGAGGACTGGCGGTTTACGAACGTGTCGCCCATTTCCAGGCTGCCCTTCCAGCCGGTCCTCCAGCGGACACGGGCTGATCTGACTGCGCAAGCGGTCGCGGGGTTCACCTTTGGACACCTGCCCGCAATCCGCCTGGTGTTCCTGAATGGCCATTATGCGCCGGAACTGTCGTCGGTGGAGGCGAAGACCCCAGGCGTGGTTGTGAAGAACGTGTCGGCGGCGTTGGCCGGGGAGGCGAACGGCCTTCAGGCTCAACTGGCGCACCGCTCACCCGCGGAGGAGGACGCCTTCGCGGCCCTCAATACCGCCTTCTTCCAGGACGGCGCGTTCATCGAGGTTGCCGCCGGACAGAAGGTAGCAACGCCCATCCATTTGTTGTTCATTGCGACCACCGAAGAGAATGGCGCTACCTGGCACCCTCGCAACGTGTTCGTGGCGGGCGAGGGCAGCCGCGTCACTATCCTCGAAAGCTATGTCAGCACCGTGGACGCGCCCTACTTCACCAACGCCGTGACGGACCTGGTGTTGGGCAACGGGGCGGTCGTCGAGCATTGCAAATTCCAGGACGAGAGCCCCGCGGCCTACCACATCGCCGGCGTGCACGCCTACCTGGGCCGGGGGTGCAATTTCATCTCGCATTCCATTGCCACGGGCGGGCGGCTCTCGCGGAATAACATCCGCACTCACCTGGCCGGCGAAGGCGTGGAGTGCATTCTCAACGGGCTTTACCTCACACGCGGGGACCAGTTGGCCGACCATCACATGGTGGTCGAGCACGCGCAGCCGCATTGCAACAGCCACGAGTACTACAACGGCATCCTCGATGGCCGCTCCAGGGGCGTGTTCCACGGCCGCATCCTCGTCCGCCCCGCCGCCCAGAAGACGGATGCCAAGCAGACGAACAAGAACCTGCTCCTGTCGGAGGACGCCACGGTGGACACGAAGCCGCAGTTGGAAATCTACGCGGACGACGTGAAGTGCACGCACGGCGCGACGGTGGGCCAGTTGAATGAGGAATCCATTTTCTACCTGCGGGCCCGGGGCCTGGGCGCGGAAACTGCGCGGCGCATGTTGATCCACGCCTTCGCCGGCGAGATCATCGAGCGCGTGCGCCTGGAGCCGGCGCGCGAAGAGCTCGACAAGCTGGTGTGGGATCGGCTGGAAGCCAACCCGCACCTGGGCGACGGGAACTGAGTATGTTCGACGACCTCGGGGACCTTTACCAGCAGGTCATTCTCGATCACTGCAAGCGCCCCCGCAACTTTCGTGAACTGAGCAGTGCCACGTGCTCGGCGCAAGGCCATAACCCGCTCTGCGGCGACCAGTTGAAGCTCTACCTTCTCGTGGAGGGGGACGTTGTAAAGGACATCAGCTTTGTCGGCAACGGTTGCTGCATCTCGAAGGCCTCCGCGTCGCTGCTGACCGAAGCGGTGCGCGGCAAGACGCGGCAGCAGGCGCAGCAGATGTTCGAGCAGGTGCACGAGATGGTGACCACCGGCCGCGTCGTGGGCGACGTGGGCAAGCTGGCGGTCTTTGCCGGCGTGCACAAGTTCCCGGCGCGCGTGAAATGCGCCATTCTCGCGTGGCACGCCGTCGTGGCCGCGCTCAAGGGCGACGGCCAGCCCGTGACCACGGAGAACGAGGAAACGTAACTATCTCAGCTAGTAGCGTGAGCCTCCGGCTTGCGCCCGTCCCGGCAACCCTCTGGGTTGCCGCACGCAAAGCGCCGCGCGAACAATCCAGAGGATTGTTGCGACTATCGCCAGCCGGAGGCTTACGCTACCCCGTGCCGCTTTCGCCGGAAGCGACAGCGCGCCCGATATCGTCTATAGTCTTTTTAGCAGTTATGAACAGCAGCGACCCAGTAACTCTGACCCGCGACGTCGAGGCGGCCATCATCCCCATCGGCAACCGGGTCACCTTGCAGAAGGGCGAACAGGCCTACATCACGCAAACGCTCGGCGGCACTTACACGGTGATCGTGAACGGCAACATGTTCCGGATTGAAGGTCAGGACGCCGACGCGCTGGGCATTACGCCCGCCGCCCAGCCCGCCAGCTCGGGCGCGCCCGTCTCGCAGGAGCAGCTCGAAAAGGAGGTCTGGAACCAACTGCGCTCCTGCTATGACCCCGAGATCCCTGTCAACATTGTTGACCTGGGCCTGATCTATGATTGCCATATAACTCCCCTCGGCCCGAGCGCCCATAAGGTGGAGGTCAAGATGACCCTGACGGCCCCCGGCTGCGGCATGGGGCCGATGCTCGCGCAGGATGTGCAGAACCGCGTGCTCTCGCTCGAGGGCGTGGACGACGTGGCCGTCGAGCTGGTCTGGGACCCGCCCTGGAACCAGAGCATGATGACCGAGGCCGCCAAGCTTCAACTGGGCCTTCTCTGAATCCCATGCTTGTCGCTACCCCCTCGCACCGAGCCAAAGCCGTGGACTGGACCGCCTTGCGCGCCGACTTCCCGATCCTCGACCAGGAGGTCCATGGCCAGCGCCTCATCTACTTTGATAACGCCGCCACCACGCAAAAACCGCGCGCCGTCCTGGACGCCCTGCGCTCCTACTACGAGCGCGACAATGCGAACGTCCACCGCGGCATCCACGAGCTGAGCAACCGAGCCACGGCAGCTTTCGAGGCCGCGCGCTCGCGGGCTGCCCAGTTCATCAACGCCCGTAGCGCGGACGAGATCATCTTCACACGCGGCACCACCGAGGGCATCAACCTGGTGGCGCAGACCTGGGGCGCCAAGAACCTGAAGGCCGGGGACACCATCCTGCTCACCGAGATGGAGCACCACAGCAACATCGTGCCCTGGCAGCTCCTGGCCGAGCGCACCGGGGCAAAACTTGCCTACCTGCCCATCAGCGGCGACATCGGCCTGCTCGACCTGGCCCACCTCGACGCATATCTCACCAAAGACGTGAAGCTGCTGGCCATGGTGCACATCTCGAACTCCCTCGGCACCATTAACCCGGTGGACGACTTTTGCGAGCACGCCCGCAAGCGAGGGATTACCACGCTGGTGGACGCCGCGCAAAGCGCCGGCCACCGGCCCATCAGCGTGCAGGAGATCGGGTGCGACTTTCTGGTCTTCTCCGGCCACAAGATGTGCGGGCCGACCGGCATCGGCATCCTCTACGGGCGCCAGGAGAAGCTGGAAACCATGCCGCCGTACCAGGGCGGCGGAGAAATGATCCTGAGCGTGGATTTCCAGAAGAGCACATGGAAGCACGCGCCGCATAAGTTCGAGGCCGGCACGCCCGACATCTCGGGCGCCGTGGGCCTGCACGCGGCGATGGATTACCTGGACCGCGTGGGCCGGCAGAACATCGCCCAGCACGACCAGGAGTTGGGCGCCTATGCCTACGCCACGCTTTCCCGGCTGAGCGGCATCCGCCTGTTTGGCCCACACATTGGTCGCGCCGGGCTGGTGAGCTTCCTCTTAAAGGACATCCACGCGCATGACGTGGTCACTGTGGCGGACCAGCGCGGCGTGGCGCTGCGGGGCGGGCATCACTGCAATCAGCCTCTAATGCGCAAGCTCGGCGTCGAGTCCACCGCCCGCGCGAGCTTCTACTTCTACAACACGACGGCGGAGATTGACCGCTTCGTCGAGGTGCTCGGCGAGATACAGAAGTTCTTCGGGGCCTCGTAGGCGGGCATTGCCCGGTCGCGTCAACCCTTCACCGGTCGTCCGTAAACCTCTATCTCCGTGTACTCGTTCAGCGCGCTCTCGGTGCTTCCCTTCGAGTAGAAACGCAGATAGCGCGCCTGCACGCCCTTTGCGTCAACGAGCTTGCCTTCGCGGCTTTCGAAATACTCCCGGTCCGTGCCGACGCCCAGGCCGCAGGCGTTGTCGTGGTCGTTGTTAAAGAGCGTGCGCACGTTGGTAGTGAAGTCGGCATCATCGGCGGCCTGCACCACGACGTCGTGGTAAACCTTGAGCGAGTTGTGGGCGTGCCAGAACACAATGGCGAAGATTTCCGCCGGGCTGCCGAGGTCCAGTTGCACCCACTGTTTGCCCTTGGTCAGGAGCAGGATGCTCGAATCGCTGCCCTCCTTGTCGCCGTCGGTCAGCTTGCGCAGGTCCTCGGTCGGAACATTCTTGTCGCTGGAGGTCACCATGCTGCCGGGGGCGAGGTTCTTCAGGCCGGCAGGCACCATCATCGGTGGGCGCGGCTTGCTCGGATCGTAGGGCTCGGTGTAGGCATTGGTGGCGATGTCCTTGGGAGTCCCCGGGAAAGCCGGCGCGGGCAGCTTCAGCACCAGCGGCACAAGCCCGGCGCCCACGGCAGAAGACTGCGCGTGCGCGTTGCATAAAGGCCCCGGAAAGGCCACCAGGTCCGAGCGTGTCTTGCCGTTCTCCGTGATGCGGGGCAGCGTGTAAACCATGCCGTCCTTGCCCACAGCGATGGCGTTCACGTATAGCGGCCGCTGGCCGTTCTCGTAGAAGACTGCCCCGTTATCCGTGTACTTGCCGGTCTCGATGTCGTAGGTTACCAGGTGCAGGTCTTCCAGGCCCTTCGCCTCGCCCATCGCCGTCTTCGCCTTACCCGCGAGCCGCTTGCCGTCAATGTAGATCGGGCCGCCGGTCAGGTAATGAATCGTCTTCCCATCCGGCCCGAGGGCAAATCCCAGATAGCCGTAGCTGAACTGGTCGAACATCCCGCATCGCTTCGACGGCTCCGAGGTGATGCGGTCCAGCACTTCGATGCGCGGCACCGTGGGGTCAAACCGGAACAGGTAACCCGAGTTCCCATGCACGCCGTAAATCATCCTGTCGCTCGGCCTCCAGAACGTCTGCCGCCAGTTATACCCCATGTGGCCCGGGCTGGTGGGGTCGTAGAGCCCGAAGTAGTCCTTCCTCATGTCCTCACCGGCTACGGGTGCCACGGTATCGGTCGCCGGGTCATACCGATAGATGGTGCCCTCGGATGTAGTGAAATACGCAGAGCCGTCATCCTGGTTCACCGCAATGGAGCGGCACACAGTGCGATATTCGGCGCCCACCCCGTCCTCGCCCTTGGCGCACATCTTCCCGAACTCCTTCTGGTCCTTCGTCGCGAGGTTATACCGGAAGAAGATGCCACTGGGCCACGTCATGGCGAAAAGCCTCCCCCGCTTCTTGTCCATGTTGAACGTCAGCACCCCTTCCCGGCCCGGCGCGATGCCGTAATCCTCGAACTTGCCCGTCTGCATGTCATACGACAGCAGGTGCCCGCCCGGGTAAGGTTTATAGCCTGCCGGCGGGATGCCCATGGTTTCCTTGCCCTCCACGATGCTGTACACGCCGACGTGCGTGGCGAAGTAGAGCTTGCCACCGGCCTCGACAAAGTTGACATGGCTTTTGCCCTGTGGGATGGCCTTGCTGCCCTTCTCGCCGCAGGCCTCGGTCAGGTCACCCAGCTCCTTGATCTGCTGCGTCCTGGGATCCAGGCAGAACATCCGGGCGCCTTGGTCAATGTTATCCGAGCTGAGCACGTAATAGATCCTGCCGTCGCTGCCGGTGCCCATGGCGTTGTAGCTGTCGTGCCCGAGGGCGAAGCCGGAGTTATACACCTTGGCAATGATCTTCTTGCCGGTGTAGGCATTGCCATCGGGCACTACGAGTTTGGACGCCGCTTCTTCAGCGCCGCAGGCCAGCGCGGCGGAAAGGAGGAGGACCAGGCCGGAGAATGCGGACGCGACAGCAGGTGTCTGGGAGGACGTATGCGGTTTCATAATTCAACTCATGGCGTGCTTCGAAGGGCCCGCGCCCATCAGCGACAAGGCCACTACGGGCGCCGATATAAGCACAACCCCGCGACGGCGTCGAGAACCGCGCGCTTGCTCGAGGTAGTCATCGGAGCGCGAGCCGTCCCCGGCTCGCAGCAGCCTCGGTGCAATAACGGCCCCGGGGTTACCCCGCCGCCGCCTTCGCCGCCGCGGCCGCCTTGGCCTTCGCCTCCGCCTTGGCTTTCTCCGCGTCCAATCGCCCATCCACCTCCGCCGCCTCTGCGGGATGGATCTTGTGGAAATACTGGTTCGGCTTGGCCAACTGGGCCTTGCGCTGCAGCAACCCATCGAACCGGTTCCCGGTGCTCAACTCGTACTCCACGTCCATCTTGATGGCATCGAACGGGCACACCTCGACGCAGATCTGGCAGCTCATGCACACGGAGGTATCAATGTCGAACACCTTGGGCTGAAACTGCAGCTTGCCCAGGTAGTCCGGCTTCCGCGCGGTATCCTTTACGATGTAAATGCACTGCGGTGGGCATTCCTTCTCGCAGATGCAGCACGCCACGCAGCGCAGCCCTTTCTCCCAGTCCTCGCCGTCGTACACCAGGAACGGGAAATTGCGCGCCGCCTCTTTCTGTGGCACCCGCTCCTCGGGATACTGCACGGTGGTCAGCCGGTCCTTCTCGACGTAGCTGCCGACAAAATTCCTGGCGGTCTCGACCAGCCCCTTGATGATCCCCTGCCCGAGCAACGGCGCGCTCACCGGTCCACCTCCCCCATGACGATATCCACACTGCCCAGGATAATAACCACGTCCGCCACGTGACGGCCCCGGCACATGTCCTCAAGCACCGTCAGGTTGATAAAGCTCGGCGGGCGCACGCGGTAACGGTAGGGCTGCGGCGAGCCGTCGCTGATGAGATAGAACCCCAGCTCGCCCTTCGGCGCCTCGATCCGC
>DATKNZ010000097.1:0-6504 GCA_035541055.1 Candidatus Acidiferrum sp.
CGCGTGCTGGACGGCCTGGCAGACCTGGATGAACAGGTTCAGCCGCTCCTGGGTCGGGAGCTTCTTCTCGTCGCAGAAGTCGGTGATCTTGATGCCGCGCACCAACTCCATGACGAAGTAGGGCCGGCCGGTGTCGGTCGCGCCGGCGTCGTGGACTTTGGCGATATTGGGATGATCCATGAGCGCCAGGGCCTGGCGCTCGGCCTCGAACCGGGCGACAACCTGGCGGGTGTCCATTCCCAGCTTGATGATCTTGAGCGCGACCCGGCGGCGGATCGGCTTGTCCTGCTCGGCCATGTAAACGACGCCGCAGCCGCCTTCGCCGATTTGCTGGAGGAGCTTGTAGGGGCCGATGCGGTCGCCGGGCTTTTCGGTCGGCGGGAGGGGTGCCAACACGGTTGGTCCGGCAGTGCAGGCAGCCGGGACCAGGAAATCGCTCTGGCTCTCGTTGGCTTTAAGCAACGCCCGGATGCGCTGGAGCAAGCCCGGGTCTCCGGCGCAGGTCTGCTGCAGGTAGGCCTCCCGCTGCCGGGGCGGCAATTGCAGGGCGGCCTCGAAGACCGCGACCTCGTGCTGGTGCTGATCGGACACGGGTGAACTGTTGTTATCTAACACATAAAGCGAGATTTCTGAAGTGGAAGGATCATCGGGCGGATGCGCCAGCCAGGGGCGGCGGATGTGGCCGGTATCGCATAATCATTCCTTGACGTTGTGGCGTGCTTTGGGCACACTTGGCTTCCACATGAATGGGATTCGAAAGCAACTCTCCTCCACCTGCCATGCGCTGACCACAGATGAACGTCAGAAGAGCAGCCTCCAGCTACTCCTCGCCACCCTGCGAGCAGGCTTCCTCTGTGTCTCCGTCGTATTGGCGCTGGCAGCGTGCGCTCCGGTGTTCGCACAGGATGCCACGGATGATTCTGCGGACGAGCAGGAGCGGGATGCCGATGCCGGCTATCGCTACCTGTTGAAGGAGGTATCAACCTCGATCAACAGCAAGGGGTTCAAGACGATGCGGATTCACAACCGCATCGAGATCCAGAAGCCGCACGCGGTGGACGTGGTGGGCGATGTCAGCATTCCCTACAACGCCTTTCGCAGCGAGGCCCGCGTGGTGAAGGCCTTCACGCGGACCGCCGATGGGCGGACGGTTCCGTTACAGAAGGAAGCCGTGCGCGACCTGACGCCCGAGGACGTGTCGAGCTACCAGATGTACACGGATGTCCACCAGCTCACCTTTTCGATGCCGGCGCTGGCGAAAGGCGCGATCATGGACTACGAGGTGGAGATCGGGGAGAAGAAGCCGGTGATGCCCGGCGAGTTCTGGGTTTCGGAGTTCCTGGACTCGGGCGTGCCGGTCTGCACCTCACGGGTGACGGTGACGTTTCCGGCCAAGCGCGAGGTCCGGATCGTGGCGACGAACCTCACCGCCCAGGCGTTGGCTGCCGATGTGACCACGGGCAACATGCGGACGCTGACCTGGGAGATGAAGAACGTTCCCGCCCTGGAATACGAATCGGGAATGCCGCCGTATTCGGTCGTGCGCGCGCAAGTTCACCTGACCTCGGTGAAGTCGTGGCAGCAAGTGGAGGAATGGTATGCAGGCCTGGCGAAGAAACATGTGCTGCCGGATGATGAAATCCGCCGGCAGGCGCATACGCTGGTCAAGGGCCTGACCAACCAGCTCGAGCAAATCCAGGCGCTTTATCGCTACGCTTCGCGCGACGTGCGTTACGTGGGCGTGGAACTGGGCCGCAGTGCCTACGAGCCCCACGCGCCGCGCGAGACGATGCAGAACAAGTACGGGGACTGCAAAGACAAAGCGGCGCTGCTCGTGTCGCTGCTCGACGCCATCGGCATCCCGGCGCACATAGCCATTGTCCGGCCGAATCAACAGGGGCCGGTGAACACAAGCCTGCCGGGGCCGGACCAGTTCAGCCACGCCGTGGTTTATGTGCCGCGCGCCCAAGGCGATCTCTGGATAGATGCCACGCAGCCGTTCGGTGAGGTCACGGAACACGATTACAGCCTCGATGACATTGACGCCCTGGTTGTCGGCCTGGCGGGCCAAACGTTCGTGCATGTCCCGGTTCCCGACGAGACGCACAGCGTGCACCGCTTGATTTTCGACCTGGACGTCCACTACGGCGGGCTCTGCACCGTGCACGAGATTCAGGAGTATGCGGGACGTGCCGCCGTCAGCGAGCGCGACCGCCGCTCGCGGCTGGACACCGACAAGGTCCGCAAGCAGTTGGAGCATAATTTCGGCTCCCGCGGCGGCTATTGCCGCCTGCTGAACTACTCCTTCACCAATCCCAGCAACGACTGCGCGCCCGTGCGCGTGGTGGTTGATTACGATTCCGACACCTTTCTGGCAGCTACCAAGTCCGGCTTAAGCGTCCGCTTTGATACGGCGGAGCTTCGCGGCTGGCTGGACGTCCCGCGACCTGATCCGGCGTCGGTGCGGAAGCACAAACGCATATATCCCTGGGTCGCGCGCATGGCGCACACCGAGGAGATCATCTGCCGCCTCCACTTGCCGCCCGGCTACGAGGTGGCCCATTCGCCATCGGACGCGCGCAAGGAACTGCCGCACGGCACGGCTGAGATGCACTTCGACACCCCGGCGGGCATCCCCAGCCTGACGCTGCGCGTCATTCACCGGCCGGCACGGCTGGAACCGGAAGACCTGCCCGAAGTGGCCCAGCAGGTGGACCAGGCCCTCTCCCGTACTCGCGCGAGCCTCGACATTGAGGAGCGCGCCAATGACCTGATCCGGGAGCATCGCTACGCCAAAGCGGAGGCCGCTGTTGTTGAGGCGGTGGGGCATGACACGAACTCGGTTGATGGGCTGATCCGGCTCGGCACCTATTACAAATGCGTCGGCCGGGTTTACCAGTCGCAGGTCGCGTTTGAAAAGGCCCTCTCGCTTTCGCCCCAGGACCCACGCGGATACGAGATGCTGGCCGACACTTACAGCGGATGGTGGGGCATTCCCGGCGAGGGCTTCGACCGCAAATCCATCATGGCCGTCTATGACCGCGCCCTGACCAACGTCCCCGTTCGCGCGTGGACCATTCGCCGGCAAGCGGACACCTGCCTGCTTAGCGACCAGGGGCGGCCTGATGCCACCAACCACCTTGATGAGGCGGAGCGATATTTGCGCGAACTGCTCAAGGAGGACGCCCAGAGCTATAAGGGGCTGGTCGGCCTTGGCCACGTAAACCGGCTGCGTGGCAACTACGACGAAGCCGAGGATTACTATCGCAAAGCCGCGCGCGTGAACCCCGGCCCGGTCGAGCCGCGAGCCGGCATCTGGGTAGCCATGGCCTATGCCGGGCGCAACGAGGAAGCCTGGAACGCGATCGCCGCCTATTATGGGCCCGGTCAGCAGTCCAGCACGGAGATTGTTCGCATCGCCTCATTGCTGATGCTCTCACGGCGTTATGAGGCCGCCGCCCAATGGTACAACCGCCTCGTGGAATCGGCTGCCCGGCCCGAAGTCATGCAGAAGCTTGCCCGGCTCGTGCAGAAGGCAGGAAGACTGAAGCGCGAGGACTACGATAAGTTCTACGATGACTCCTCGCCGGAAGGCGTCGCGCAAACGCTCGTGAACGCCTTCATGATGGGCGATACAGGCAGGGTCTTCCGCTGCCTGTCCCCTGCCGTCAATCGCGATGAGGTCAGGCGTTCGATCCAATCGCAAGCCACTTTGCTCAGGGCCGTAAAGATGGACCTGGGCGTTCTGGGGGACCTCATGCGGTCGGCGTTCGACGTCAGCAAGCACACCCTGGACAACGGCGACGTCGAGGTGAAACTCGATGCGTCGAAGTCCGCGGTCAGTGCTTTCAGCTCTTACAGCACCGTCACCACTTTCCAGGTGCAGCCGGTCAGCAACCGTTGGCAGGTGATCACGCTGGGTGAAGCGGAACTGGATTACACCACGCTGGGCCGGCTGGCGCTCGAGGCGCTGGACCGCGGTGACATGGCCCGGGCCGTCGCCTGGCAAACCCGGCTCGCTGAGCTCTCGTCCCGTCCAGCCCAGGCTCGCACCCCGACGCGCTGGGCCGAGCATCTCCAGGAGCTGGCGTTCACCAACGACGTCCTCCGCGTAAAGGCCTGGGCCGGGTCGGGCCTGATCGGGTCTCACGACCGCGCTGACGTTGCGCGCGGCGCCGGGTGCCTGGAGGACGTGGCCGCCGCCTTTCCTGACGACCCCCAGGTCAAAATGACCCTCGCGAAGAGCGAAGCTCAGCTCGCCAACGTGCGGAAAGCCGCCGGCATCCTCGATACCATTGCCCTCACCCGGCTCGCCGCGCCCAACCAGCTTGCCGAGCTCGCCAGCATGCAGCTCAGCCTGGAGCAGCTCGACGGGGCTGATAAGGTCATCGCGCGATTGCGGGACGTGGCGCCCGATGACGAGCAATTGCCGGCGCTCCAAGCCTCCGCCCTGACTTACCGCGCGAAATATGCCGACGCGGTAACCACCCTCTCCGGGCTCCGCAGTCGCAGCAAGCTCGACAGCGGCGTTTCCCTGCACACCGAATGCCTGGCCATCCCCTTGAGCGGCGACCGGGACGCCATGCGCGAGCTGGTCGAGCACTGGCGGGAGCCGGAGAAGCCGATCCCCGGCTATCGGCCCAGCCTCAGCGTCGCCTGCCTCGCCCTCGGCCTCACCGACGAAGCCTCCGAGCAAATCGCCACCATGCTGGCCGAGGGGGGAATGAATACCGACGCCCTGGTCGGCTACGCGGAAGTCGCCCTCGCCCGCGGCGACACCGCGGAAGTCCGCCAGCTCGTCTCGGTCGCCGACCGCGTCGCGCAGCACTCCGTCGAACCCAGCCGTCTGCGGAGCCTTGCCTTGGTGCACCTGGCTCTAGGCGACTACGCTGAAGCGGCGCGAGTCTATCGCGATGACGCCATGCACTCTATGTCCCACTATTCCGGCTACTGGCTTTGCATGTCCGCTTTGGCCTCGCGGCTGGCAGGCGACCCTACGACTGCCGCCGACACTCTAAAGCTCGCCGCGACCATGCAGGGCGACAGCGATTGGCCGCGCCTCGCTATCCAGTACATCAAGGGCGACCTCTCCGAAGACGAGTTTCGCCGCGCGCCGGCGCGCACCACCACAACCCCCTTCATGCACGCCAGCCGTGAATGCGAGGTCAATTGCATGATTGGCCTGCTCAAGGAATCAAGGCACGACCTCCCCGGCGCCCTCGCGGCCTACGAGGCTTGTCTCGCGACCAAATCCGTGACCGACCTCGAGTACTCCATCGCGAGGTTTGCCGTGCGCCGCCTGCGCGACGCCCACGCGAGACCAGTCGAGGGCAAACAGGCCGGGAAGGGGTCAACGTGAAATCGGCTCAGCAGGACCCACTTGGAGGCTCAACCCTCTCGCGCCTTTGGAGGCGCCTTATGGGAGTTGCTGGATATAGTAGAAGCAATAGTACGTGCCTGCGGTTCCGCCAAGGGTGATTTGCCTTTCCTTGTACCACAGGACACTTCCGTCCTCGAACAGGAAATTGCCGCCGATTGAGATGAGGCGGGAGTCCCGGTGGTTGCTCGTGGGCGGCTCTCCCGGGTAGCCGCTGTCCGTCCAAACCAGCGATCTATCCTCCATCGTCATGAGCTTGGATGCGCCTCCCCTGCCGATCGCTTCGCACCGGTCCACCAGCACCGGCGTCCGGCGATACGGGCCACCCATCTGCAATCGGTGGCCCCACGCCTCCAGTTCCGCGTCCTGGTTCACCGCTCCCGTGTCCTGGGCGGCGGGATAGCCTGGCAGGAAGAAGTAGCCGATAAGCTGGTCCCGGTCCATGTACCCCCCGGGCGTAGGCGCGATAAGAGAGTCCAGCTCGCGGTGGAAGATATCGGTCGGACAAAACAGCACCGTATTTTGCGCCCCGATGGGGATGGTGGTGCCCATTTGCGTGTTGCGCATCAGGTACTGCGTCCAGAAGGCGACCATGTTGGTCCCCAGCCAGCCGATGCCGACGGTCCCGCCCATATCCGGGAAGCGGTTTACGAAGTCCCCGGCGTAGGCGGCCACGGCCACGCCCCACTGCCGGCAGTTGCTCGCACACTGCGCTCGCTTGGCCTTGTCCCTGGCTTTGCTCAACGCCGGCAAAAGCAGGGCGGCCAGAATGGCGATGATGGCGATCACCACCAGGAGTTCAATGAGCGTGAACGCGCGTGCGTTTGGTTTCAGGATCGTTTTCATGGTTTTGACTGGGTTGTAGGTTGATTTTATGGATGAAACCACCGCCAACGGTGCATCGGCAACCGTTCTGATTGCTTGCTGCCGTTGATGTCGCTGGTTTCATGTGAAAACCATAATCCTTCCGTGAATCGCGGCCATCGCCAATATGGATGAGTTTGCCATCGCCAATTCTGGCGAGGTGGAACGTGAGGCCGGTTCAACAGCCGACGGAAAATTCCGTTCGAGTTCAACGGCAGATTACCCGCCCGCCCGCCGCTATTTTCAGGCTTGCCATTCGGCCC
>DATKNZ010000098.1:0-7105 GCA_035541055.1 Candidatus Acidiferrum sp.
TGGGATTCGACGTGAACAACCGCCGGCTTGATGGTCGCGGCTTCAAAGATCTCCTTCACCCTTTCCAGGCCGATGTCGGATAAGCCAATCGCTTTGCACTTGCCCTCGTCCACCAGTTTCTCTAGCGCCCCCCAGGTATCTAACAACTTCACCCCCTTGTCATAGATCACATTGCCGTTTGCGTCCCTCGGGTCTTGCTCGTCTCCAGGCTGGAAGGCGAAAGGGGTATGAATGAGATAGAGATCCACATAGTCGAGCTGGAGTCTCTTGAGGCTGGCCTCGAAGGCCGGTTTGACGCGCTCAGGACGATGGTTGGTGTTCCAGAGTTTCGTGGAGACAAACACATCCGCCCGCTTGATCTTCCCCGCCTTGAACACCTCCTTCATCGCATCGCCGACCTCCTTTTCAGTCCGGTAGCGCTCCGCCGTGTCCAGCTCGCGAAATCCTGCCTCCAGCGCCGCCTTGGTCGCATTTTTGGTTGCGATGGGGTCGGGAATCAGCGTTCCAAAACCGAGTGCTGGGATCGCGCCGGCCCCGTTGCTAAGAGCTAACTTCGTGTAGCGAAGATTGTCAGTTTCAGTTTCTATCATAAACTTGAGCCTCCGTTGGTTTCCATTTGATGTCAGCCCCAACCGGCGAGGTCGGGGCGATGGGATTTGTGATTTTCATTTTGTCTAGTGTCATAAGAAAGGCGCGTGTTGCCGGAAGTTATAAGTCGAGAATGACGTCCCCTCGAGGGCGGGAGCAGCAAGTTAGAAGGTTGCCATCAGCGGGCAGGTCCACTGGCTCGGGGTCGTAGCTGACCGCGCCAGCGATGAGCGCGCTCTCGCAATGGTGACACACTCCGGTGCGGCAGGACCACTGGACGGGCACATCGCAGGCTTCTGCGAGCTCGAGCAGGCTCCTGAAGGCTGGGTCCCAGGAAACCTCGAGGCGACTCCGGGCAAAAGATACACGCGGTCCCGGCCCAGGCATCCCGGCAGGCGGGTGCGGAGGCCGCCGAGCCACCTGCGTTATCCCTGGAGCGCTGGCTTCGCCCGGACCGAAGATCTCTGTGTGCACTCGTTCGGGAGCCACGCCCCAGGCGGCCAGGCCCGAGGCGAAGTACCGGAGGAACGCGGTCGGTCCGCACAGGTAAAACTCAGCATCACGATCCAGGCCCAAGCGCTGCACCGCGCCCATTTCAAGGTGCCCCGGTGCATCGAAGTGCGTGCCGGGCTGATCCTCGGGACGGGGCCGGCTATATTGCACGTAGCTCCTGCCGTGAGGCAGGCTCCGGAGCAGGAGGCGAGCTTCCGCGGCGAAGGGATGCTCGCTGCCGCTTCGGGCTCCATGAAGCCACCACACCTGCCGCGCCGAAGGCTCTGCCGCCAGCACGTGAAGCATCGCCAGGACTGGTGTGACTCCGATACCTGCGCTGAGCAGCACGACCGGCCAGTCACCCGGGTGCAATATGAAACCGCCTCTCGGAGCGCTTACCTCGAGAACGTCGCCGACCCTGAGCCGGGTGGCCAAGTGATTGCTGGCGGCACCCCGAGGCTCTTGTTTGATGCCAAGGCGATAGCAGACCGTGCTTGGCGCACTCGAGAGCGAGTAACTGCGCAAGAGCGGTTGGGCATCGGGCTGCAGGCGCAGGCGCACGACGACGAACTGTCCAGGCAAGGCAATCGCCAGTGGACGGTTATCGGCTGAGACGAGTTCCAGGGAGAATACGTGGTCGCTCTCCTGATCCCTTCGCGAGACGCGCAGAGGACGAAACCCTGCCCAGGCCGGGGGCGGGGCACCGGCAGAGGCCAGGCCGGAGTTGCCGGCCATCGTGCGTCCGCCGGTCTCCTGCTGCAGAAGCGCCTGGAACGAACCCCGCCAACCGGCGCTGAGCGCAGGGATGCGAAGCGCCCGCTGGAGCTTTTGAGGCGGATGGCCCGGCAGGTACAACAGCCCGTTGATTTCAGCGACGGTCATTCCCTCCGGACCGTCCAGGACTTTGACGATCTCGTCGCCGGCCTGGACCTCGCCTTCCTGCAAGACGCGCAAATAGAAGCCGGGCCTGCCGTGAGAAACCAATAGAGCGGGCATCCGTGGCTCGTTCAGGCGTATGCCGACGCGATAGCAGGTTACTCGCGGCTGGGTGACCTCGAACAGTGCACCACCAATCTGGTAGCGATCGCCGATGCAGACCTCTGTATCCGGCAGGCCGTCAACCGTGAAGTTCTCCCCGAACTGTCCAAAGGTGAAGTCGGTTCGATGGAGCTGGTCCTCCCAGTAGCGATAGGAATCGAGCTGGTAAACGAACACCGCCCGGTGCTCGCCTCCGTGAGCCTCCAGGTCGCCCTGCCCGTCCCCGTGGATATTCAATCGCCGCGCCATACGCTTGCCCTGAACCGGCTCCTTCCAGATGGCTGTCCGGACGGTTTGGCCGCGCCAGGGGATCTCCCGCGGCAACCCCACATTAACCGAAAGCAGCCGGCCTACCATTCGCGCCTCCTCTGGCCTCCGTTCGCCCTCATTTGATGTCATTGGTGAGCACGATGCGAAAACGTTCAGGCTCCTGGATCGCCTCCTAATGGTTTGAGGTCCTGCAGCAGCGTGGGAATGAGTTCCGAAACGGTGGGATGGATATGCATCGCGCGTTGCAGCAAAGTATAGGGCGCCTTGGCATACATCACATCGAGGACGCCGTGAACGGCCTCGTCGCCCCCGGTTCCGAGGAGGGCGACGCCCAGGATTTGTTTCGAGTCCCGGTCCACGACCACCTTCATGAAACCCTGCGTTTCGCCCTTCTCGACCGCGCGCGCGACTCGGGTCATAGGGCGTTTCGCCATGAGGGCAGGCTTGCCGGTGGCCCGCACCTGCGCATCGGTCAGGCCGGCTCGGCCCAGGGGCGGATCAATGTAAAGGGCATAGGCTTGGATGCGGTCGCTCACCCGGCGCGGCTCGTGGTCGAGGAGGTTGGCCGCGATAATCTCGAAATCGTTGTAGGCGGTGTGCGTGAAGGCGCCTTTGCCATTGCAGTCACCCAGGGCCCAGATGCCCGGGAGGTTGGTGCGCAATTGATCGTCTACCACGATGTAGCCGTGTTTGTCCTGCGCCACGCCGGCCTGGTCGAGGCCGAGGTCACCGGTGTTGGGCGTGCGCCCGACCGCCAGCAGCAGGTGCGTGCCGATAGCCGACGGAACACCGGTCTGGCAGGTCAGGCCAACCGCGATCTGGCTCCCCTGCCTTGCGGCACTGATGCATTCGGCATTCAAGCGCACGTGGATGCCTTCCCGTTCAACGATCTCCTGAATAGCGAGCGAGACATCCTCGTCTTCGCGCTGGAGGAGGCGCGGGCCCATTTCAATGATGGTGACTTCGCTGCCGAAACGCCGGAACATCTGGCCAAACTCAAGTCCCACGTAGCTGCCGCCCACGATGAGCAGGTGCGGAGGAAGGAAATCAACGTTCATCAATGAGGAGTTGGTCAGGTAATCCACCTGGTCGAGCCCGGGCATGGCAGGGACCCGCGGGCGCGTGCCGACGTTGAGGAAGATCCTCGGCGCGGTGAGCAAAGTGGCCGTGCCTACACTCACTTCCTGTGGGGAGCGGAAGCGGGCCGAGCCCTGGTAGAGAGTGCAGTTGGGCATGGTCCGCAGCCATTGCTCGACGCTCCTCCGCGACGCGCCCGAGATGGCGTCTTTGCGGGCTTTGACCCGTTTCATGTCCACGCGCACTGGACCGTCCAAGGCGAGCCCGAAATCGGCAGCCCGGCGCGCCAGGTGAGCGGCGTAGGCGGAGGCCACCATGGTTTTGGTGGGGGTGCATCCGGTGTTGACGCACGTGCCTCCGACCAGGCCGCGCTCGACGACGGCGACCTTCATGCCGGCCCGGCTCAACCGGTCGGCCAGCGACGGCCCCGCTTGTCCGGTCCCGATTATAATAGCGTCAAATGGAGTCGGCACGCGAGGGTTCCTTTCCACTTGAACTCGTCAGCCGTTTCCAAACCGCCGTTGGAACAATGCCGTGGGGTCTATGACGAGAAGTGCAGTGGTCTGTTTGTCGCACTTCAGACCTGCCATAACTCAGTGTTGCACTCGGAAAAACCTCACGCTGCCTTGCGGAGTTCCCCCCGAGATGTGGACTGACTGAGCCAATCGGCGAAATGCGTGGATCCGAGGCGCGGGTTAGGGCCGGGGACGAGGCTTTGATCGTTCACCTCTATGCCGTAGTAGCGCGCCTTGGCATCGGCAATGACCGTTCCGGCGTCGCCGGTTGGAGTCAGAAACCGCCGGACCAGTTCATCCTGCCGGATCTGGTCAGGCCCGGCTATTTCGATCATGCCATTAATCGGCTCGCTGCAGGCGACTTCCGCCAGCGCGGCAGCAACATCCACCGCCGCCATGGGCTGCATGAGAACGGGCGGTACCCGAACCGTGCTGCCTTCGGTGGCAAATTGGGCGATGCCGCCCACGAACTCGAAGAACTGGGTTGCGCGGACGATAGTATAGGGAATTTGACCGGCCTTGATCAACTTCTCCTGGGCCAGCTTCGCGCGGAAGTAACCGCTTGAAAGGAGACGCTCGGTGCCGACGACGGAAAGGGCCACGTGATGTCTCACTCCTGCGGCCGCTTCGGCGGCAAGGAGGTTGCGGCCGGACGTCTCGAAGAACTCGAGCACTGCCTTGTCTTCCCACGACGGAGCGTTCGAGACGTCAACTACGACCTGAGCGCCTTTGAGCGCTTCGGCGAGTCCCTCACCCGTGAGGGTGTTGACGCCTGAGGAGGGTGATGCCGGCACGACCTGCTGGACGCGCTGGCGAAGATTGTTCACGAGCTCTTTTCCAATTAGCCCGGTTCCGCCAATTACCACGATCTTGATGTTCTTTTTCATATGCGTTTTGTTGCTGTGAATTTCGATTGAGGTTTTTGCCTGCGCCAATATGTGCGCCCACTTCGTTATCCCCTCTTTTGGCATCCCTCAATCATGAGGCAGCTTCGCTTCCAAGAACGCCCGGCGCTATTAGCCATATGGGCGGATTCTTGTCGTTCGAAAGGACCAGGCCGTTCTACTACTTTCGAACGAGGCGATGACGGCCACTCGTGACCACCTCTGCCACGAGCCAGTGCCGGAGGTCAGGGCTTGGGCCGCCGGGAGCCTACAGGGCTTACAGCCTGTCCATTGACATGCTGGATCGCGGCTTGGTAGCATGAGGCCATGCTTGGCGAGCCCGAAAGCCAACCCTTTCTCACCCGCGCAGCGCTCGGTAGGCGCTGTGCCCAAGAGCTAGTTCCCACCCGTGGTTTTTGCCGCCTGCTCGCCGTGGCGGTGCTGCTGCCCCTGGCGCTATTCGGTGAGACGGTGCCGCTGCCATTGCACTGGTGGTCGAGAGGGGCAGGTGGTGGCGGCGCGTTCTTTTCGCCGAGCCTGAGCGCGCTGGACCCAGGCACCCTTTATATCTCCACAGACATGGGTACGGTGTTTCACTCTGCGAACGGCGGCGCGCTTTGGGACAGCTACGCGTTCGGCAATCTCCAAGGGGGCCGCCTTGCCCGGGTCCAGTTCACCTCGGACCCCGCCGTGCTCTATGTCCTGGACGGCCGGGTGGATTACGTCTCTTACCTGGGCGGTGCGGTGTTCAAGAGCGTGAATGGCGGCAGCTCATGGTTCCGGCTCACGAGCGATCCATGCCTGAGCAATGACGCCACACGCAAGAAGCTGCGGGCCGATCCCGCCCGCACCGATCGTCTCATCCTGGGGCACGACCGCGGCCTGTGGTTCTCCGGCGATGGTGGCACGAATTGGACTGCCTTTTACGCCCCGGGCAGCGGCTGTTACCTTGCGGACACATTCTTCGCCGGCCCCAACGTGTTCGCCGCGGGCAACTTCGGTCTCTATGTCTCCACCAATAACGGCATTAGCTTTTCCCCCGGCGCGCTGACCGGCCTCGGCACCGGGGAGAAGATCGTCGCTTTCACTGGCGCCGCGCGCAACGGTCAAACCCGCCTCTATTGCATCACGACGGACGCGGCCACGGCGGATTCGCTGGATGACGGCTATCCCAGCCCGCCGGAACTGATCTATGGGTCCTCCTCGATCTACAAAGGGCTCTACGCATGCGACTGGGGCGCAGGCAACTGGAGCAAGTGCACGAATGGGATCAGCGCACTGGACCCTCTGGCGTTCGTCGGCGCGGCGGCCGGCCGCCCGGATATCGTTTATGCCGCGGGTCAAAGCCTCGACACCGGTTGGCCTGCCATCTACCAGTCCACCAACGGGGCGACCAACTGGACCAAGATCTTCAACGGGACACAGAATTGGAACGTGCAGACTGGATGGGAAGGGCACCACGGCGACCTGGATTGGAGCTGGGGTGGTGGCGCGCTGGGCTTTGCGGTCAACTCGGCCGACCCCAACCGGGTGGTGTTCTGTGACTGGGGGTTCGTCCACGGGACTACGAACGGCGGGGCGAGCTGGCAGGCGCTTTACGTGCCACCCGGCGATTTGAACGCCACCAATTCTTACAGCCCCAAGCGCCGGGCCTATCATGGCATCGGGCTGGAGAACACAAGCTGCTGGTGGCTGACGTGGCTCGACACGAACACGCTGTTCGCCTCCTTCACCGACTTTGGCGCCTTGCGCTCCACCAACCGCGGTGCGGCCTGGATTCCCGCCATCGCCGATGTGAACATCAATACCGTCTATTGCTGCGTGACCGGCGCGGCGAACCGGGCCTACCTCGCGACCTCCACCATCCACGACATGTATGAAAGCACGAGGCTGCAGGACAACCCCATCAACAGCGGCGCGGGCGGCATCCTCTTCTCAACCAACCGGGGCGCGAGTTGGGCTGCGCTCCACGACTTCGCTCATCCGGTGATCTGGCTGGCGCCGCACCCGGCCGACGCGAATGTCCTGTATGCCAGCGTAATCCATACGAACGCCGGGGGCATTTACGTCACCAGCAATCTGCTGGGCGGCGCCTCTTCCACCTGGACCCGCCTGGCCGTTCCGCCGCGCACGGAGGGGCACCCGCTCTCCATTCACGTGCTGCGCGACAATACGCTCGCCTGTTCCTACTCCGGCCGCCGCGACCCGAGCGGCGCTTTCACGCACAGTTCCGGGGTCTTC
>DATKNZ010000099.1:0-20522 GCA_035541055.1 Candidatus Acidiferrum sp.
ATGGAAGCTGTTTCATCAGTGAGGGAATGATTGCGCCGGGCGGAGGCCCCCCGCCGCACCTTCACCACTTCGAGGATGAGTCCTTCTACATGCTGGAGGGCAGTGCCACGTTCCAGGCGGGCGGGCAGACGATCCACGCCAAGCCAGGGGATTTCATCCACGTTCCACGCGGCATGGTGCATTCAATCAAGAACGAAGGGACGGTGCCCGCCAGGGCGGTCATCATCGTATCGCCGGCCGGGCCGACGGGCATGCAGCAGTTCTTTGAAGAATCGTTCACTCCCACAACCGACCGCTCCGCATCGCCCCCGCCGATCACCGAAGAGCTAATGAGGCGGATGATGGAGGCCGCCGCGAGAAACGGCATGGACTGGATTAAGCCGGCATGACGCTGCCTTCAGAGGTTGACCACGCCCCCCTCAGCTTCCTCTGGCTGACCGTGCGCGCCTTCGTCGCGACCAGATAACGCAGGCGACCCCGTCCGCCCCCGCACCACACGCGAGCCGCACCCGGCGCTATCCAGCTTATTGGCATATCCCCCAGTAATCCCCCAGTAAACCCCCTCTATACCCCCTCTATTCAAATAACTCCCCCAGCCCGTGCCCGTCCCTCCGGCTTCTCCCCGGATACTCGCCGTATCCCCTCCCGATACACACCGTAGGTTGGAATTGAACCTACGATGTGTATCGGGAGGGGATACGGCGTGTATGGGGAGGGAACACGGTGCGGTGCCCGTGGGCTGGGAGTGCACAAGTGCCGCCGGCATCGGAAGTTGGGAATCTGAAGCACATGAAGGCGGCTATGCGTTCCAGATTGGGCATGGTCGGCCTCGGCTCGGGAAGGTGGCTGGAACGCCGGGAGTTTGGCCTTCTCTGTAAGAACCTGTGGCTGAGAGATTTACTCCTTATCTAACTGCCATTCAGGACCGACCCCGGCACGAGACGGACTTGAGCTGCCGGCTGGCCATCCCCAATGCTCGCCCGCTTCCATCCCCAAGGGGGCTGCGCTGCACTTTCCAACCCCTGCAAACGCTCATTGGACACTTCGCCTTTGCGCGTCTACTGTTTCAAATGCGCCGACCCACCTAGCAATTCGCTAACTCAATCACCCGAGAAGGTTCACGGTGTCAACCAAGCCACATAGTATCTTTCTTCTCGAACGCTTTCAATTGCCAGAGCGCGAGTCCAAGGAACGGGGCATGAACCATCCAATGTCGAGACGGAGGACGGCCCGACTGATAGCGACGCTATGGCCGGTGGCCGCACTTTTAATGGCGGGATCTGGATTGGCTGAGGATGCGACCGACATCAGTGACTCCGCCCGACAACAGATCGCGGAGATAATTGCCCTCAAGGACTCATTCAGCCCGGCGGAACAGAAGCTGTCCTCAAACCTCGCCTTCGCCAGCCGGCGGATACGGGGCTTGCCGGCTGGACCGGTCGCCAGCGAACCCAGGGGTCTCAGCGGCGGAATGGTGGATGTGGAGATCAAGGGCAACGTTTCCGACAGGTTGCTGGCGCGCATCGCCGCCCGCTCGGGCCGGGTGCAAATGCAATTGGCCAAATACCATTACGTTCGCGCGAGAATTCCGTTGGGCGTGCTCCACCTGCTGGCGGAAGACCCGGACGTCATCTCGATTTGCGAGCTGGCGCTCAGGAAGACCAACGTCGGAGCGCTCACATCTGAAGGCTACATCTCCCATCGCGCCCGCGCGGTCGTTGCGGGCGGCATCAATGGCCGCGGGGTCAAAGTGGGCGTGCTCTCCGACAGCGCATCCTCGAACAGCATCGCGCTCCTGCAGGTCAGCGGCGATCTGGGAACGAACACCACAGTGCTGCCGGGACAAGACGGCGGCTCTGGTTCGGACGAAGGAACCGCGATGATGGAAATCATCCAGGATGTCGCGCCGGGAGCGCAGCTTTACTTTGCGACCGCCGATTTCAGCACCGCCTCATTTGCCAATAACATCACCCTTCTGGCGCAGGCCGGTTGTTCCATCATCGTTGACGACACTGTTTATGTCAGCGAACCGGTCTTCCAGGACGGGGTCATTGCCCAGGCGATCAACACCTTTGTCGCCAGCGGCGGCCTCTACTTGTCGGGGGCGGGTAACAACGGGAATTATCGCAATAGCACCTCGAGCACATGGCAGGGCGATTTCTACAGCCTCGGCGGGGTGACCGGACCGATCAGCACTTCAGGCGAGACCGGTTCTTTACACGGGTTCCCGCTGCCCCCGATGTTCTTCCTGCGTCAATCCTACGACGTGCTCCAGGTCGCCAGCCAGATCATCACGCTTCAATGGGCCGACCCATTGGGGGCCAGCGCCAACGACTACGACCTGTTCATTTTGAACAGCACCGGAACAGCGGTCATAGGCGATTCGATCGCCACCCAAAATGGCTCCTCGGACCCGAGGGAGGAGTGCTTCAGTTCGAGCGGCTTCCCGGTCAACTCCCGTATTGTGATTGTGCTGCATAGCGGCAGCGCGCGCGCGTTGTTTCTGAATGTCTTCTTCTCCACCGCCAGCGCTCTCTCCATTGCGACTGCGGGTAACACCCTCGGCCACCTGGGCGCGCAGAATTCGCTCACGGTGGCCGCCAGTTACTGGGACAGCGCCCATACGGGGACCAAGCCTTTCAATGGCACGGACAATCCCACGGAAAAAGTCAGCGCTGATGGTCCACGGAGAATCTTCTTCAATCCGGACGGCACACCGGTCACGCCGGGCAATTTCCTGTTCGCCACCGGCGGTCTCGCACTTCAGAAACCGGAACTCACGGGTGCCGACGGCGTGATGTGCAAGACGCCAGGATTTCAACCTTTCTTCGGCACCTCCGCCGCCGCGGCGCACGTCGCCGGGGTCGCCGCGCTCGTCAAATCGGCCAAGCCGAGCCTGACCGGGACACAAATCCGCCAGATTCTGATCAGCACGGCGATGGACAACATGCAGCCCGGCCCAGACCTCAACGGCGGCTACGGCGTGGTGAATGCGCAGGCGGCGGTGCAGACTGCCTTGGCGCCATGATCACCCGAATGAAATCTTCCCAGCTTCTTCTCGCTGCGGCCGCAGCCTGGCTGTTGGCATCCGGCCAGATCGCTTCCGCGGACACGCTGCTGGACGTTTCCTCATCCCTCTCGGTTTCTGACCCGACGCAGCTTGGCCGGTTAGCTCGGGACGGCGTGGGCAGCGCTTGGTCGGGAGCAAAAGGCTTTCCGGGAGCCATCAATATTACCACCTCCTACCACTACCGGCTCCTGACCGTCTTTTCGTCTCCGCCCTTGGGCCACTTTGAAGTTACCAGCCATTACGTTCAGGTCATTCTGGAAGACACCAACGCGGCGTTTTTCGTATCGGCCTACCTTGACTCCTTTGCGCCCAACCCAACCGCGACCAATCGTGGACTCGACATCAATTACCTGGGCGACCCGGGAACATCGGGAGATTCTTATGGCACCGACCCTCGCTTTTTCCAGGTCTTCGTGCCGGCGGGGCACGATCTGAGCGTGGTCGTAACCGACGTCAGTGCGTCCAATGCAGGCATCGGCCAACCGTTTCGCGTGCTTGTGGAGGGGTTCACCGATACGCAGTTCAGTGACTCGCGTCCGGCCATCGTTAGCACCGCCATCTCCAACACCAGCCTGGTCCTAAACGCGACGAACGGGATAGCGGGACGCACCTACGACGTCCTGACCAGCACGAATGTCTCCCTGCCGTTGAGCCTGTGGGCGCCTGTTCAAACCAACGTGCTGGCTACGAGCGGGTCATTCCTGCTGAACGTGACCAACCTGGTAAATCCCCTCGACCACCAGCGCTTCATTACGCTTCAGTCCCCGACAGATTAAGCCTGTTTGATCACCCCGAGGCGCGTCTGGGGGGTGGACCGAGACCGACGTGAACTGCCGACTGATGCATGACCCGGGCAAGCTGTCGCTGGCTGCCCGGGTGAGGCAGGAGACGACCTTGCCCATCCGATGGATGGCCGCCCGGCTCCAGATGGGCAGTCCCAAGAGCCTGCGGCCGATGCGATACGATTGGATACACTATAATGACCTACCGGCCACCCAGGCAGTTTCATGGAACGCAACGTGCCTACAACTTCAGTTCGAACCTCTAGTTTGACGCCTTTCCAACGTAAGCCGGGCGGAGATTGCGCCCCTGGACGCGGCGCGGACAGCGCACCGTGCCCTCGGGCGCATCTGGACACTGCCACTGACCTGCGCTGTAGCAGCGGGCAAGATGCCTGCCGCTACAGGGTGGCAGTGTCCAGGGGCGCACCGCGCCGTCCTCTACCACCCCAAATCCTCGCCTAAGCGTGCGCTGAATGAAATTCCCGTGGGGCTCGCAGCCCGGGCAGGATTTAGCAATGATGTGCTACGCCAAAATCCACGCCTTAATCGCGCTCAGCCACGCTAAGTGTTTCATCTAGAGACATTTCCTCTTCGCCGCATTCTATAGTGCGGCTTCAAAACTGTGGTGGCGGTCCCCTATCCCCTTGGCCTCCCCAGCGGCTTGGCCGATGTGGCCTGCGTCGGCAACTCAAACACCGTCCACACGCGCTGCATTCGCTTGAGTGCCGCAACGTTATTGCAGATTCGCAGCCCCATCACGCAGTTGTTCCGGTTCATCCGCCCGGCCACATGAATGAGCAGCAAGCGCAGTCTCTTCATCCGGGCGGTTCGTTCCTCTCCTTCCAAGCACAGGCCCTTGATGGCGCTAACAATATTGTAGGTCAGCAGCGAAATCTTGAACCACGCCGAATCAACCCCGAAGCGCTGGCTGGGCACGTGTCCCCCGCCCAGCTCATTCTTCACCTCGTCGTGGGTGTGCTCCACCGTGCCGGCCTTCTCCCGGTGCCAATCCAACAAACGACCTCCCTCCATCTTCTGATTGGTGATGACCGCCTGAAAATGCCGGTCGCTGCCGTCCTTGAACAGCATCCCCTGGGCTTTGAGCAAGCGCAGTCCCACATACCTTAAGGGCTGGCTATCCTTGCGCTCGGACTTATCCCCAGGCACAAAATCCGCCTCGGCCCACTGCCGCAGGGTGCCATCGCCCTCTTGGCCGAAGGTCTTCCACTCGGGGTCTTTTATCTTCCGCAACGCCTCGGCCAACGGGTCACTCATCGAGGCGCTGACGGCAAAACCAATGCGCCCGCCGGGCTCCTGCTCCCGGTCGGGATGCCCCAGCCATGCCAATAGCTCCCGCTCGTGACAAGCCGAATCGGGGGGAACCGTTTAAGGGGAGAAATTCGCATACGCTGAAAACTACCCGGCCCGAGGCGAATGGGTCAATGTCTCAGTCGGTGCGCGTGTCTCCATCAGTGGTTACAGCTCAGCTTCACGCGAAGCCCTGGATTTAGCTGTTGCAAGTCCCTAAGCAGGGGGCATGATCCAAATCGTTACCGCGGCATCCAGCGGGCAGCTAGAGCCGCCTGAGACAGCTCCCATTGAGATGCAGCAAGCACGGAAGCCGATGACCCGTTCAGTCTTCCCAACGCCGCTGCAGCAAGCCTGTGTGGCGCGCTCATTGCTTTCGCCCACCGGGGGTCACTACATCCAGCAGCTTGTCTGTGAATGGAGCCAGGCGCTGCACCTTGATGCCTGGCGACAAGCCTGGAATTTCGTGGCCGAGCGGCAGGACGCGCTGCGGATGTTCTTTGGCTGGGAGCCATCGAAAAGTCTCTCCCTGCATTTTGCGGATCGGGTGGACGCACCTGTGAAGGTTGTGCCGGCGACGGCCGCTTACCCCGACCGAGAACAGGCGTTATCGGATTTCCTTCGCGAAGACCGCCGCCGCGGATTCGATCTGGCGGCCGCGCCGCTGTGGCGCCTCACTGTTTTCTCCTGGCCCGACCACGGAGCCACCACGGTGTGGACCTTCCATCACAGCCTGCTCGACGGACGGTCTCATGCGCTGGTTTGGCAGGAGGTGGGCAGAGTCTACCGCTCGCTTCTGGCGGGAAGACCGCCGCTTTTGCCTGTAGCGCGGCCGTTCTCCGAGTTCCCGGATTGGCTGGCCGCACATTCAGAAGACGCATCCGCAGCCAGTTATTGGCGCGAGCGTTTGCGCAATTTTCAGCCGCCAACCGCCTTGCCGACACTGTCGCTTTCGCCTGATTCCGGCGATGATGACGCGCCTCCAGCAGTGGAAACGCTCGCTCTTTCGGGCGAGACCCTTACCCAGTTGCGGAGGGCAGCGCAACGCTTCGAAGTCACTTTGAACAACCTGGTTCAAGGCGCATGGGCGCTGGCGCTTGCACGTTACCAGGGCGTGGATGAAGTGGTCTTCGGCGCTGTGCGTTCGGGGCGTCACTGGACCGACGTTGATCCGAATGAGCGTGTCGGCTTGTTCATCAACACAATCCCCTTTCACGTTCCCACGTCGCCTTCCCAACCTCTCGGTCCGTGGCTGCAGGGTTTGCGCGCGCAACAGGTGGCCGCCCGCGCGGGTGAACACGCCTCCGCCGAACAAATTCGCCGATGGTGCGGCTTGCCACGGTCCGCCGTTCTCTTTCGAACCGTGCTGATGTTCGAACACCGCGACCCCTCCGCGTCCCTGAGCGAAGAGGGCCAGCGCATCCAGCTCATCGAAAAAACCGACCTGCCCTCCCTGGTCGCTTACGCAGGCAACAGCCTCCTGCTGTGTCTGGACTATTCCCCGCGTCGCCATTCAGCACGCCAAATTCAAGTCATTCTGCGACATGTCCAGATCCTGTTGGAAGCGCTCGCCACCTCGCCGGATGACAAAAGGTTAGGCGAGCTGTCGATGATTTCGGGGGAGGAACGCCGACTGACGGTGGAGGGGTGGCAAGGGCGGGTTACCGCCCAGCCTGCACCGGCGATTCATCGAGTGCTCGAGGCGCAGGCTGCGCGCACGCCGGAGGCGCCGGCGGTGGAGTTTCTGGATCGATGCATGAATTACGCCGAGCTACACCGGCAGGCCAACTGCCTCGCGCGCCGGCTGCTGCAATTCTGCCGCCCGGGAGAGCGCGTCATGGTGGTGTTGGAACGCGCTCTCGAGCAACCGGTCGTCTGGCTCGCCGCCCTGAAGGCCGGTGTCGTTTATGCGCCCGTCGACCCCGCAAATCCAGGTAAACGGCTGGATTTCCTGCTCGACGATCTTGAGCCCAGTATCCTGGTGACCCAGAAGTCGTTGCGGCCGCTTCTGCCAGTCGACGATGCGCGCGTGCTGTGCATTGATGCGCCGGGGGAGCTTGCGACCCTGGCCAAGCTCGAGGGGACTCACCTGCCTGGCGACCCGCCTGGCGAATCGCCGTCGAGTTTGCTCTACACCAGCGGCTCAACCGGTTTGCCCAAGGCGGCTATCAATAGCTTTGCCGGATTGGACAACTTCGCCGAGTACTTGAGGCGCACATACGACTTCGGCCCCGCGGACCGTGTGCTGCAATCTTCCTCCACCGGGTTCGATGGGTCCTTGTTTGATTTCGTGGTGGCGCTACAAAGCGGCGCGACCCTGGTGTTAGTGCCGCAGGATCAGTTGCGGCCTGGACCCGGGTTCACACGAATGCTGGAAACGCAGCGGATCAGCACGTGTCTGCTCACCCCGACGACCTTGCGCTCCTCACCGGCGCCAACTCCTCCGGTGATGCGCGTGCTCTTCGCCGGGGGCGAGCCGGTTACATCGGATGTGCTCCAATCCTGGTCCTCGGGCAGACGTGTTCTCAATGTCTGCGGTCCGACCGAATGCTCCATTTGGTATCAGGAAGAGGAGGTGCATCCTGACGGCAACCGCCCGACCATCGGACGTTTCATTCAGAACTGCCGCGGTTACGTCCTGGACGAGGATCGCCAGCCCGTGCCCATCGGTGTGCCCGGCGAACTGTATCTCGGCGGTGTCGGGGTGGGGCTGGGCTATTGGAAACGAGATGAGTTAAACGCGGAAAAGTACTTCCCGGATCCTTTCGCGGGCAAGCCCGAGGCGCGGATGTATCGAACGGGCGATCGCGTGCGCTGGCTCGCCGACGGGCGCATCGAACCGCTGGGCCGCCTGGATTTTCAGGTGAAGATTCAGGGCGTGCGCGTGGAGCTTGGCGAAATCGAATCCGCCTTGCGGCTTCATCCGGCTATAGCCGACGCCGTGGTGACGTTGCACGAGGGCCGCCTGCTCGCGTGGTTCATCCCGCGCCACACGGCGCCGTCGGCCAATGCCTTGCGACCCTGGCTAGCCGATCATATCGCGCAGATCTTCATACCGGCCGAGTTTAACGCCGTTTCGGAATTCCCACGCACCATCAACGGCAAGGCGGATCGCTCCGCCCTGCTCAGCAGCCGGATCGAAGGCAGGCGGCAGGCGGAAGAACCTTGCTCGCCGGCGCAAAACGCCGAACGGCGCCGCCAGCTCCAAGCATGGAACCAAACGGCGCGCCCCTATCCCCTGGAGCGTTCGGCGGTGGAGCTTTTCACCGAACAGGCGCGCCGGCGGCCACATGCGACTGCCCTGATTGCGGGCAAGCTGAGTCTGAGCTATGCCGCGCTTGATCAGCGGGCCCGCCGCCTCGCCCAGGATCTGCTTCGCGGCGGTCTGCAACCCGAAGACATTGTGGCGCTGAGGTTCGAACGCTCCATTGGATTGGTGGTAAGCGCGCTGGCGGTGCTGAAAGCGGGCGGCTCCTATCTGCCACTCGACCCGCGTGTGCCCCCGACTCGGCAGGATTTCATTCTGTCGGACAGCGGCGCACGGTTCGCCTTGGTGGCCGAAGAACTCCGCGAGGATTTCAAGAGCTGGCACGGCTGGATAAAGTCCGTGCCGGACAGCGAGCCGGAGACGGCGAACACCAACGATCCCACCGTGGCCTCAAACCCTCGCCGGCGCGCGTACGTCATTTATACCTCCGGGTCCACCGGCAAGCCCAAGGGCGTGGAAATCGAACATCGCTCGCTCACCAACTTGATATGTTTCTACCAGGAGCGCTTGCAACTCGGCCCCGATGATCGCGCGACGCTGCTCGCCAATCCAGCATTCGACGCCTCGGTGGCCGATTTATGGCCGGTCCTGTGCGCTGGCGGCACCTTGCTAGTTCCTGATCCGCGCCCGTTGGAGGATCCAGACGCGCTGATCGGCTGGCTCGCGAGCGAAGGCGCCACCTTTACGTTCGTTCCCACGGCCCTCGGTGAAATCATGTTCACCCGCCCCTGGCCTCCAACGCTCGCCTTGCGCTTTCTTTGCGTCGGCGGAGAAGCGCTGCGCGCCCGCCCGCCGGCGGGACTGACTTTCTCGGTCTTGAATACCTATGGCCCAACGGAGAACACCGTCGATGCCACCTGGGATATCGTTTTGCCGCATGAAGAGGGCCCTCTGTCTTCACCAGGCATTGGCCGGCCCATCGGCAATGTCCGCGCTTATGTCCTGAACGACACCCTCGAGCCGATGCCCGCTGGCGTGGAAGGCGAGTTATTCCTCGGCGGCGCGCAAGTGGCCCGCGGTTATCTCAACCGACCCGAATTGACGGCCAGGAAATTCCTGCCCGACCCGTTCACCCAGGCGCCGGACGCCAGGATGTACCGCACTGGAGACCTGGTGTGCTGGACCGCTGACGGCCGCCTGGAGTTTCGCGGCCGCAACGACGACCAGGTCAAGATCCGCGGCCAGCGGGTTGAGCTTGGCGAAATCGAAGCCACGTTGCGCCAGCATCCGGGCGTGCGCGAAGTTTCCTGCCGGCCCTTGTTGGATACAAACACCGCGCCCGGGTCCAAGGGATGCAGCACGCCCAGCGGCATCATCGCGCATGTGGTCATGGCGGACGCGAGCAGTGAACAGACGGCCTCCGAGCTGCGGCAGTTCCTTGAAACGCGCTTGCCTGGGTACATGATCCCCGCCGTCTTTTTGTCGCATCCGGCCTTGCCATTGACGCAGCAAGGCAAGGTGGACCGTTTCGCCCTCGACGCCCTGGCTAAAGAGCGCGCCCTTCGACCGGAAAAGGGAGGCCAAACGCCCGCCCAAGACAGCCTGGTCCGCGCGCTGACCGAGCTGTGGTGCCGTATCGTGCCCGAGGGCACAAACGCGCGGGGGGACCAGACCTTTCAGGAACTGGGCGGCGATTCGCTCGGTGCGGTAAAACTCCTGCTCGGGGTCGAAGAAATCACGGGCCGCCGGCTCGCACTCTCCACCTTCCTGCTGGAGCCGACCCTGACCGGCCTGTGCCGTGCCGTCATGGCGGCGGAAGACGAATCCCAGAAGCCCATCCTGGTGTTCCGTCGTGCCGGCACGCGCCCGCCCCTGTTTTGCGTCTACGATTTGTCGGGTGATGTTGGAAGCTACTTCGACCTGGCCAGGGAACTGGGGGAGGATCAACCGGTTTTTGGCATCCGCTCGCCCGCCTTGCATCACCCCGCGCGCGTCCCCGACTCCATGGAAACCGCGGCGCGCGACGTGCGAAAACTCTTGCGCGCATATTGTCCCAGCGGACGCTTCGGACTGGTCGGATTTTCCTGGGGCGGCCTGCTGGCCTTCGAAGTGGCCCGCCAGATTGCGGCCGAAGGCGGAGTTAGTCCATTCTGCGGCCTGTTTGGCACCGTCGCGCCTCCGAACCGCTACTCGCTGGCGGCCAAGGTGGCTCACGCGGTGCGCTGCCTCCCTGCCTGGGCCTTGCGCCTGGCCCAGGATCGGGGCCATCGCTACCAGCGAATTCGCCAGGCCGTCATCTCGCGACGGTTCCTGCGCAATCTCCTCGGCGAACAGCCGCTGCCCATCCCGGACTGGGTGCACTCGCCCCTGGAACTGGAGCTCCTCAGGCTCGCGCATCGCTACCAACCCTCAAATTCCGCGCCCGTACCCGTCCATCTCTTTCGCGAATATGGCTCATTCGACACTGAAGCCCACCCGGCGAACTTCGTGCTCACCGGGCATTTGGCCGACGCCGGCTGGCGGCACTGGGCCGGTCGGGGCTTGCAAGTGCATTGGCTCGACAGCAGGCACGAACTCGTGCTCAAACAGCCCCACATCAAGCGCACCGTTGACCAGTTTCGCAGCGCCATGGAACAGCATTTTGCCCAACAGGACCAGCGCCGGAAACGGGGCAGTGTCGGCCCGGCGGAGCGGCTTGGCAATCGGGGAGTCGATGACAAGCCGCCATTCGTGAGTTGATTCCTGGGCTACTCGGCCACAGAGGATAACCATGATAAACCTCCCCCGGGATAGTTTTCGCAGGGGCTCCGCCGAAGAAGAGAGATGGCTTGAAAGGTTCCTGCGTGACTTTGCCACAAAATAACCCTTCCATGAACACACGACCCGCGCCTAACTTGGCTGCTTCTGTGGACAGATTTATGCGCACACTACCCAACAGCATCGGAGCGCTCTTCATGGCTGCGTTTGTCATCGGTTGCTCACACAGTTCCAAGGAGACACCAACCGTTCGATTTGGAAGCTACATTGACGCTGCTGGTAACGCCGTCAGCGGCAAAGCCAACCAAGCGACATTTGAGTTTGAGAATCCAAGCGCGTCATTGGTTATCTGTGCCTTCCATCAGCCGGGCGGTCCCCGCGATATGATTACAGGCGGTCCGCGCGATGCCTTTATCTCCATTCAGCCGCATAGCACCAACAGTGTGGTATTGCATGTCGGGCAGACCAATGCGGAAACCTTGAGCGTGAAGCTGATGCGAGTAGTTTCGTCTCGTGAGCTATCCGTGCCGGTGCCATGACCACGATGCCCAACCAGAGCAACGAGCCAACGGGGGGCAGCCGGTTCTGTCCCTCCCCCTTTCGTGAGCCACTGGCGGCTGCCTCCTGTGGCTCATGCTCGCGTTAAGCCGAACCACTACCTATGAGCATTCGCACACGTTCAATTACTGTCATCAGTTGGATATGCTTCGCCATTGGCGGCATCGCGCTCCTCACCAACTTTCTGCCCGGCTTCAGCATTCTTTCGAGGCGTCCGTGCCGTGCCAGCCAGACTCCAAGGACAGATGACACGCCGGCGGCTTAAGCAGCTTGCTTCCAGTGGACGCGCCGATTGCGCATCGGCTCGCGCTTGTGCGTCGGGGGCGGCGCGCCACTGAGCGGGATCGTGGGGCCGCGGCACAGGCCGGTGAAGTTCTCAGCCCCGGAGGGGCGACATGCCTATAGCACACGCCATCAAGCACGAGCGTAAGCCCCGTAGGGCGGCGCGGGGCTGCCGGGCGCGAATCGTGCCGCCCCTACGGGCTACCGGATTCATAGGAGGCGGGGTCACTACAGACATGCCGCTCCTCTGGAGCTGCTCCATGCTTGTTTCCCGCGCACTAGCATGCTTGAAGCATGCTTGTCGCAGTGCGCTGGGTATCAATGCGTGGATTCCTTACCCTGGCTGGCAGGCCCCCCAGCCAAGGGAGGGCGAGCGTCCCCGCGAGCCCTGACATCATTGGCCATGTTCCAAAATCAGGGCTCGCGGAGACGCTCGCCCTCCCGAGAGGGTTCGGGGAGAGTGTTCGGGTTACTTGCGATACAGAACAATCGATCCCTGCTCAATGGCATACCGAAGTCCCACGGGATCGAGGATCTGGTCCAGCGCTTCGCGGCAGGGCTTGCCTTCGATGGCCACGTTGTTCACCCAACGCCGGCAGAGCGGGTCCGTCTGGGCAAAGGACTTCTTCCACTCGTAACCAAGGCCGACCTGTCGTGCGAGGTCCCGAACAATGTCCTGCACGCTGGCTTGGGTGGCCTCGAACTTCACCTTTTCCTGGAGACGGGCATCGGCGGGGGCGGCGTTGGGCGAAGCGGCCGGCGAGCCAGCACGGCGTGCCGGTGCCGCATCCTCGTCCAGGTGACGAATCCAGGTCATGGGCTCTTTCAGACCCTGCTGAGCGCAGCCCAGTATCAGGTCGCAATCCTTGAGTGCCAGGGCCTTTTTGTACCAAGCGACGGCCTGGGTGCGGTTGGTGGCCAGGTCTTCGATGTATCCCAGATAGACATAGACATAGCAAAGCGAGCCCGGCTGGAGGGTGGCTTTGTCTTGCTTAAGGATTTCGAGCAGCAGCTTCTTGGCCTTGCCGGTGTCTTTGTCCCGCCCATGCAGCGCCGCGCGCGCGGCGTCCAGCATTTGCTCTCCGTTCTCAGCACCGGTTGCCGGCACCGGCCACAGTGCGGCCTGGGCGAGGAACAAGGCGGTGATGCCCGCCAGGAGCGCTCGGAGTAAACGGGCCCCTGACCGGGCCGGGTTGCCTGGGGGGAGCCGGCGGGCTCGGGCGAGCTGGGCCCAGGCGTTTCTCAGGATGCTACGCATGGTTTTCATTTGCGCACTTCCATAAGCATTTCCGGTGCGGCGTTACAAGCGGGCATTCGGCTGAGCCGTAACCATTCTTTTCAACCACAGATGGACACAGATGAACACAGATAGACAGCGCTCGAAACTATGCCTTTCGACAGCCAGAACGCACCCGCTGATCAGTGAGCGCGAACAAGCCCACGCCGATCGGCCCTCAGGGAAGCAGAATCTGTGTGCATCTGTGTCTATCCGTGGTTTTCCTCTGCATGGATACGGCTGAGACAACCTCCTTGCTGCCGGCTGAGCTTTGCTCATACTCGCGGTCGTGAGCACGACTTCGGATACGCCTGGTCGTACGCCAACGGAAGCCAGTTCCCAGCCACCCGCGCGGTCGGTGGCGTTCGTCACCACGCACTGGTCGGTGGTGCTTTCGGCCCGCGATAAGGCATCGCCGCAGTCCGCGGTCGCGCTGGAGAAGCTGTGCCGGGCGTATTGGTATCCGCTTTATGCCCATGTGCGCTGGCTGGGCAACCGCCCGCAGGATGCGGAGGACCTCACGCAGGAGTTCTTCGCGCGCCTCCTGGAGAAGAACTATCTCGAGGCCGCCGAGCAAGAGCGGGGCCGGTTCCGCACCTTCCTGCTTATGGCGCTCAAACGGTTCCTGGCCAACGAATGGGACCGCGCCCGCACCCAAAAGCGCGGCGGCGGCCAGACCCTGGTGCCGCTGGACTTTGAATTGGCGGAGCAGCAGTACCAGGCCGAGGCGGAGGAACTGCCGGCGGACAGGATTTACGAGCGCCGCTGGGCGCTGGCGCTGCTGGCGCAGACCATGGCCCGGCTGCGCGCGGAGTTCGACCAGGCCGGCAAAGCCGCCGAATACGAGCAGCTCAAGGGCTTCCTGACCGTGGGCAAACAGGAGCTGAATTACGCAGCCGTCGCCGCCGAGCTGGGCATGAGCCAGAGCGCCTTGCGGGTGGCGGTGCATCGGCTGCGCAAACGCTTTCGCGAGGTGTTCCGGGAGGAGATCGGGCACACCGTAACCAGCGCGGAGGACGCGGAGGAGGAATTCCGGCACCTGCTGGCCGCGTTGAGCGCATGAGCCGGGCGCGCGAAACGGCCGGCCGGCTACCCTGTAATAGTATCCGGGTTCCGCTTATGTAAGCAGTAACAGACTAGATGACGACGCCATCGCCAAAGTGCCGTGAGTGCGGCAGCCGCCTGCCCCCGGGCGCCCCGGAGGGCTTATGCCCCCGCTGCCTCATGGCCGTGTACCTGGAGGCGGAAACAGAGGTCGTAACGGGCGATCCCGGGCCGGGCGACGCCGGCGCCGCGGGTCAATCCCCGGAGCCTCCCTTCCCGATATCCGAGGTGGCGAAGCTGTTCCCGCAACTGGAGATCATTGGTTTTCTCGGTCGCGGCGGCATGGGCGCAGTTTACAAAGTCCGCCAGCCGCGGCTGGATCGGCTGGCGGCGCTAAAGCTCCTGGCGCTGGATAAGCAGCGGGATGCCCAGTTCGCCGAGCGGTTCGAGCGCGAGGCGCGCGCCCTGGCCAGGCTCAACCACCCGAAGATTGTCGCGGTCTACGACTTTGGCGAGGTGCAAGGGCGCTTTTACTTGCTGATGGAGTTCGTGGATGGCTCGACGCTGCGGCAGTTGCTTCGGAGCCGGCGGATGGCGCCCGCGGAGGCGCTGGCCATCGTGCCGCAAATCTGCGAGGCCCTGCAATACGCGCACGACCGGGGCGTGGTGCACCGTGACATTAAGCCGGAGAATATTCTGCTGAATGGCGAGAGCAGCGTGAAGATCGCGGATTTCGGGATCGCGCGGATTCTTGGCCCGGAGCCCGCCGAGCAGGCGCTGACCGCCGGCGGGCAGGTCATGGGCACGCCGCATTACATGGCGCCGGAGCAGGTCGAGCAGCCAGGAACGGTGGACCACCGGGCCGACATCTACTCCCTGGGTGTGGTCTTCTACGAGATGCTGACGGGCGAGTTGCCGCTGGGCCGATTTCCCGCGCCGTCCATGCGCGGGCGCGGACTCGAGATTGATGTGCGCCTGGATGAAGTGGTGTTGAAGGCTCTGGAGAAGGAGCCGGAGCGCCGCTACCAGCAGGCCGGCAAAGTGAAGACGGACGTGGAGACCATCGCCGCCCAGCCGAGCGGTCAGGCGGTGGCAGTTGCGGCCGGGCCCAGCCAGAAGGGCACGCCTGCCTCCGGCCGGCGAGCGTGGAAGGTCGCGGTTGCCATGGCTGTCCTCCTGTCGCTGCTCATATCAGCCTGGGCCTTGTTCCGCGACTCGACCCAGCGCCGGTTGGGGCAGCCGGTCACCTATGTCGCGGAGCAAACGAGCGTGCAGGATGTGGTCCAGGCCCTGGTCGAGCAGGTCGGGCTCAGGTACGACCGGCCCAAGTCGTTCTCTCAAACCGATCCGCTCTGTCGGCGCTGGGTGAACCAGGTGGCGATTCATGGCACACCCTGCCGCGAAGCATTGGACGAGATTCTCAAGCCGGTGGGGCTGGGATACAAAGTGGACAGGGGGACGGTTGTCCTGTCGTGCCTGCCCACCCCTGTGGTCGCAAGTCGCACATCCGTCGGCGAAGCGAAGCTCTTCAATGCGCGCGTGGCGCTGCGGGCGGCCCCCAAGGACACGGCGCGCGCGCAGAAGCTGCTCCTGGAGATCGTGGACAAGGACAAGGATACGCTCAAGCCCGGGTCGCTTTGTTACGCGTACGTTTACCTGGGTTACATCGCCGACCGAGCCACCAACCGTGAGCAGGCCGTCGCCTGGTTCAAACGCGCGCTGGAGGTGCCGGGTGCGGACCGGTGGATTCGGGACTGCGCCGAAGACGGCGTAACACAGCCGGTGACCTGGATTCAGCACCTGGACGCGAACTGAGGAGAGCCCGGGAGAGGCAGGAGACGACCTTGCCCATCCGGCGGATTGCCGCGCGGCTGCATGGGAGGTCCCGGGCCATGATGGTTGCCTGCTTCATCGAAACAAACAGGAGGCGGGTGGAAATGAAAATAAGTTGTTCCCCCGTTACATTTGCCACGATGCTCGAAAGGGCGGATACGAAGGAAGCCATTGGTCTAAACCAGTCACGCCTCCGCTCTGCTCGACCAGTCCAAGCAGGGCACCACCGCCGGGCCCTCCGGCCTTTGACAGACCCGGTTGAGGGGCCTAGGCTTTTCCTATGAGCATAGCCACGGAGCTATGCTCGCCGTTGCGCCGCATCAAGAGGCGCGAGCGCTTGGGAGACTGGCAACCGAAAGAGAGCTATGAAGCACATTGCGTGTCCTGTTTTCAGGACTTCACTCTTCTGGCGGGGCCATCGGGCGCCGCCTTCGCCGCTGAAGTGCCGCCTTGGCCGCGAATCTATTGGTTGGCGGCGGCACTTTCATCCCAATGCATGAGCCTCTCGTTATGAACACAAGCCATCCAAACTCTGCCCTCACGTCCCTTCGTTCCTTACCGCTCGTTCCCCCGCTCACCCTCGCCGCCGTCCTGGTGTGCCTGGCGCCCGGCGCGCAGGCGCAACTGCCCAACGCTTGGCAGATCAACGATGATGCCACCAATGCGATGCTTTACTACTACACCAACCTTTCGACCGTTGCGCAGCAGGCCGCCACGAATCGGCCCGGCGGCTTTGACTTCACCATCAATGCCCGGTTCGTGCGCGATTTTTCTAACCCGGGCAGCCTGACGATAATCGCGATCTACGGCGATGGCTCCAAGCGGTGGGAGATTCTGTGGTCGCTGGACAGCAACGGCAATCTGATGTCCACGCTTTACGGCGGCAACACCTACCCCGTGACCACCGATGGCACGGGCACCAGCCTTTACCATACCTACCAAATCAGCTACAACCCCACCAATGGGCTGGCCAGTTTTTTGGTGGATGGGCAGGTGCTGACGACCAATTGGGCGGGTAACACTCTGGGGTGGACCGCCGGGGAGCTGGCGTGGGGCGCACTCAGTAGTGGCGGGGTGGGGGCGATGAACTTTCACTCCGTGAGCTTCGACATCAACGGGCTGGGCGCCGTGGCGGCGTACGATGCCGGCACCGAAAACAACCCCGCCCACGCGCCCGACCCCGCCAGCCAGGGCTGGGTTTTGTCGCCGTCCACCCCGCCATCAGGCACCAGCACCAACGCCCTCTCGCCCGACAACCCCCTGTTGCCGTCGCTGGTGACTTTGGCGGCCAACGGGTTCACCACCAACAGCGCGGTGCTAAACGGCCTGGTCAACCCCAGCGGGTCGGCAACCGCGGCCTGGTTCGAGTGGGGCACGAGCACCAGTTACGGCCACCTCACGGCGGCGCAGGCTGTCGGTGCCGGCGCCTCAGATGTGGGGGTGTCAAAGGTCGTCAGCGGCCTTGTCGCGGGCCTGGACTATCACTACCGGGTGGGGGCCAGCAATGCTTTCGGGACCATCCTGGGCGGCGACCAGTCATTTCCAATCCCCTCCTTCTTCCCACAGACCATCCCCGGTCTGCCGGGAGTTAACTTGTGTTCGGTGGCCTGGGGCGATTATGACCATGACGGAAGGCTGGACATCCTCGTGGCCGGGCAGGATACCCACGGTAACCTGATTACCGAAGTGTGGCGGAACACAGGCAGCGGATTCGCCAATATCAATGCGGGCCTGCCGGGAGTTTACTACTGTTCGGTGGCTTGGGGCGATTATGACAATGACGGAAACCTGGACATCCTTTTGGCCGGACTTGATATCAACTATAACCTGATTACCCAGGTGTGGCGGAACACGGGCAGCGGATTCACCAATATCAATGCCGGCCTGCCGGGAGCTTTCTACTGTTCGGTGGCTTGGGGCGATTATGACAATGACGGAAGGCTGGACATCCTCTTAGCCGGGGACGGTCCCAATGGCCCGATTACCGAAGTGTGGCGGAACACGGGCAGCGGATTCACCAATATCAATGCCGGCCTGCCGGGACTTTACAACTGTTCGGTGACCTGGGGCGATTATGACCATGACGGAAGGCTGGACATCCTCCTGGCCGGGCAGGATGCCCACGGTAACCTGATTACCCAAGTGTGGCGGAACACGGGCAGCGGATTCACCAATATCAATGCGGGCCTGCCGGGAGTTTACTACTGTTCGGCAGCGTGGGGCGATTATGACAATGACGGGCAGTTGGACATCCTCTTAGCTGGGGATGGTCCCAATGGCCGGATTACCGAAGTGTGGCGGAACAACGCGCAGTTCTCGAACGCGCCACCAGCCGCGCCCACCGGCCTGTCCGGCGCCGTCTCCGGCGCCACTGTCACCCTGAATTGGACCACCCCCACCGATGACCACACCCCCGCCGCCGGCCTCAACTACAATGCGCGCATCGGCACCAAGCCGGGCGCCTCAGACGTGCTCTCGCCTATGGCCCTGACCAATGGACTGCGTCTCCTGCCCGCGCGGGGCAACGCCCAAGCCGGAACCTACGCGCTCTATTCCCTGCCACAACTGACGTCGGGCCGGGATTATTACTGGAGTGTGCAGGCGGTGGACAGCAGCTTTGCCGGCTCGCCCTTTGCCGCGGAAGGGTCGTTTACCATCGGCCCGCGGTTGATCAACCCCATCCAGTATTCAAGCGGTGTCTTTGAATTCTACTACACCAACCGGAGCGTCCTCGTGCCGAACTATGAAGTCCTGGCCTCGACGAATCTCGCGCTCCCCGTCGTGGACTGGACCCGCCTTGGCTCCGCCATCCCCCTGGGCAACGGCCTTTATCGCTTCACCGACATCGGCGCCATCGGCCAGCCGCAACGCTTCTACCAGTTGGTCTCGCCATGAGCGGCTCGCAAATGCCATCGCTGGTTAACCGCTCCGGGAGGCAGACGTGGAACGGTGGAAGGGAAGGGTACTAACCGGAGGTTCGCCTGGCGCGGTGCGGGTTTGCTCCTTGAGCGCGCCGGAAGATTTGCGAAGATAGGTGCCTGCCGCGCACGATGCGAGCGGAGTATCGCGGAGCGACCTACCACCCTCCTTCGCCAAGGCCACGGAGGGGCAAGCGCGATGGATCGGGGGGACTTGCCTTCGTCGGACTACGGCAAAGCGAGACCGGCGGGAGGATATATTCGTCAAGGGCGTTGACCGCCATGACTCTCTGAAGACGCTGGCCGAGGCGTCCCAGAAGACGGGCTGGCAGGTGCCTGCCTATTGCCTGAGGCGAAATGACTTCCACCTGGTCGTGGAGACGCCCCACGCCAATCTGGCGGACGGGACGCGCTGGTTCCTGAGCGCCTACACGATTCGGCTCACTCATCAGCTCAGTTTTGAAAGGGCAGGTGCGGGGAAATGCGGAAATGCTGAAAGCGGACACGGTGCAATGTGGAGGAGCGCCGGTCGCCGACCCGGCGCGAACCAGCGACGGCGGCCCCGCGCCGGGCCGGCGACCGGCGCTCCTCCGAAGCGGGCTTGCCGAACCTACATACCGGCGAGCCGGCCATTGGCCCTTCCCAAGCCTTTGGGCATCAACTCTTTCGGCATCCCCCCGACAACCTCCCCCCACCGCAACCACACCGGGACCACACCGTATCCTCGCCGTATCCTCACCGTAGTACCTCTAATAGCCTATTAGAGGTACTACGGTGAGGATACGGCGAGGATACGGTGTGGTCCCGGTGCGGAGACGGTGCTGTAACCCGGAAAAGGGCGCCGAAATGCCGGGAATCGCCTTTATGCGGGCGCGGAGAGGACCCGGGCGCGGAGCACTTGGGGGACATCAATCCAGCCGTCCGTGTGCTGAAATACGCGAAACCAGACGGCTTGGCCAACTTTCGGCACCCCATACCGGGCGACAAACGGCTCGGTGAGGTCGTGCGTGCCGTCGGCTGGGGCAGCCAGCAGCACCAGAAAAGGGAAGTGCTGGACCACGCGCACGCCACTGCTGGTGGGCCTGGCCGCCTGCACCACTATATATTGGGCAGTCGAGCCATGGACACGTAGATAGATGGCGGGCCTGCCCGCGACGTAGGACACCGCCAGCTCAAACACGGGCCTGGTGGAGAAGACCGCCTTCGCAGGCGGGTCGGAGAACTGAGGAAGCCCGAGATCAGCGCGCCGCACGTTCAACCTCACAAATAGCTGGTAGCAGTTGCGTCGCACCCGTTCGCCCGTCTCGGTGATGAAGTAGGTGTTAGCCGCTAAACTGCGCCATGCGGCGCACTGGTTCAGGGTCAGGGTGGACCAGCGGCGGGTGACCGCGGGCACGTTACGCCGGTGGTCTTGCTGGGGGGCGGTTTGAGGGTTCTTCGGTATCGGGGCGGCACTGCCGGCCCAACCGTAGCGGCCTTTGAAGGC
>DATKNZ010000100.1:0-12976 GCA_035541055.1 Candidatus Acidiferrum sp.
TTAAAGTCCCCCTGCCTTTTCAGGGGCAAATGGGACGTGGAATATAGCAAGGGGTCGGCGGCCTGCAAGAAGTATTTCGCGCCCATTTCACGTCACCAGCCCTACCACGAGCAGGTAGAAGACGGAGAACATGATCTCGAAGCCCGTCAGGTAATCCACGATGCCGATCACCGCCAGCGCCACCAGCCCCAGCGCGATGACGAGCCCGCGCTTCGGCCGGCCCTGCGTGTCGAGCAGCCCCATCATGCTCAGGACTTCCCAATCAACACGCCCGCGAGGAAGACCAGGATGCCGCCCAGCACCACTTGCAGCACGGCGGACGACCAGGGCGTGTCCATGAACCGGCGCCGGACCCAGGCGATCACACCCAGCTCCACCATCACGACCCCCGCCGCCGTCCAAGTGGCGGTGCGCACGTCGGAAATCAGGTACGGCAGGCTGTGGCCCAGTCCCCCGGCGGTGGTCATCAGGCCGCAGACCGTTCCCCGCGCCCACGGATGCCCCCGGCCCGTCAGGCTCCCGTCGTCCGACAGCGCCTCGGCAAAACCCATGCTGATGCCCGCGCCGATACTGGCAGCCAGCCCCACGCGCAGCGCCGCCACGCTTTCGTGCGTGGCGAATGCCGCGGCGAACAGCGGCGCCAGCGTGGAGACCGAGCCGTCCATCAAGCCCGCCAGCCCCGGCTGAATGACCTGCAGCACGAACAGCCGCTTTTGCCGGGCGGATTCCTCCTCGCTCAGGCCGGTCCTGGCCATTTGCACCGCCGTCGTCGCGTGGTGGCGTTCTTCCTCTGCCAGATCACCCAGCAACTGGCGGATGCCGGTATCTGTCGCCCGGCGTGAGGCGGCCTCGTAAAAGCTCTTAGTCTCCAGCTCCATGACCTCCGCCTGCTTCTGCGCCGCCTTGATGCCCAGCGGCCGCACCAGCCACACCGGCCGCCGCCGCACAAACCCGCGCACTTCCTGCCGCCGTATGAGCGGGATATGCTCGCCGAAGCGGCTGCGATACAGGTCCAGCAGGCGATGCCGGTGCCCATCTTCCTCGCGCCGCATTTGCGCAAACTTCTGGGCCTGCGAGGGATAATTCTCCTTCAGCCCATCGGCGAAATCGTCATAGATACGGGCGTCCTCCTCCTCGAGCGAGATGGCCAACGCCAGAATTTCCTGCTCGGTGAGGCTTTCAAAAGCTCGCATAAGCTGGTTCTAGCCGAGCGCTGGGCCGCCTTCAAGCCTGCATGGGGCGCCGGCTGCGGGCAAAAATCGCTCCTGTGGCCTCGGAAACGGCTCCCGGCCCAGGGCGCCTGCCCCCTATTTCTCTGGTGACGGCTGGGTGATCGCCCCATGTGTCTCCCATGTGGTCCGGGCCCCATGGGAGACACACCGGGCAATCACCGGACAGACCCGGCACAGGCGCCGCAAAGGCCTGGGTTTGGCAAACTTACGCCGGGCCGGGGCAGAATCCATGTCCATCGGTGTCCATCGGTGGTTCCTCTTTGGCGCCGTTGCAAGTAACTGTTGGCACTCCACTTACGAAACCGCTCCTCTCCCCTGCAGGATTGGGCTGGCACGTTTCCGGCGTCCTTGATAAAGGGAGGCGGCGAAACGATTGGGGCAGCACCTATGAAACGACGCTGGCTAATCCTGACATGTCTTTTGGCGGTAGTCGTGCTTGGCGCGCTGGCGCTCTGGAGTTCGGGTGGCAGCGAGCAAGCGTCGGTGGCCCAAACCCGCAGCGCCTTGCGCGCCCAGGGCTTCAAGACCGAGCTCTCCGACTTTGACTTCTCCGCCCCGGATGACCTGCGCGCGCGCGCCGCCGCCCTGACCCATGGAGAGTTCCAGGGGCCGGGCTTTAGAGATCCCGCCTACGGTTGGTCCTATCGTGGCCGCATGGAGCTGCCCGACCTCACGAAGGCCATCGGCAACGACGCCGCGCTGGTGGTCTGGCAGCAGGACAAGCTGCCGTCACCATTGGATGATTACCCGACCTGGCGCCGCCCTGGGGAGGGCCACGACCTCTGGAACGTGATGGAAGAAAGGGTTGCCGAGGATGCTGCGGATCTTGATGCCGCTTGCGCAGCGGCGTTGGCCGGCCCCTTTCGTTTCAACCTTCAGGCCAGCCGCGGCAGCTTCATGCTCCTGCCGCACCTCGCCGCCCTCCGGGCCCTTGCCCAGCTCCTGGGCACGAGGGCCATGCTCGATTTGCATCATAGCGACCGCGACCGCGCCTGGACGAACCTGATGGCCTCGACGCGTCTCGTCACCGGGTGGCAAACGGAGCCCACCGAGATCTCCCTCATAATGCGTGACGGCCTCGCAGGCTTTGTTTACGGCACAACCTGGCAGGTGCTCCAGGCCGGTGGGTGGAGCGACGAACGGCTCGCCGCACTGCAGCGCGAGTGGGAATCGGTGGACTTTCTGAAGGCGTTGCCTGAGACCGCCGCCTTCGACCGCGCCAGCTCGACTGCGCTGTGCCGCCTCTATCGGCAGCAGCCCATGAGCAGCCCGGGCATCAAGATAGGCGACCTCATGAAGTCTCCTCGCGTGGCCTGGTACACTACTTACGCCTATTGGCGCGAGATGCGGTATCGCAACCACGGCACGTATGAGGACGAGAAGGCGCTGCTGCTCTTTTACCGCGACCGCGAGCTGGAATTGCGTCGGGCCGTCCAAGCGCCCAACTGGATGGAGATGAGAACGCTCCCCGGAGTCACCAACGCTGTCTTTTTCCAATCCAAGTATCCGTCGCGCCTGTCGGCGATGATGAACTTCCGGCAGATGGGGATAAGGATAACGGGAGGTGGTCAGGGTGGTCTTAGCCGGGCTGCCGAGGCCGAGGCTCGCCGCCGCCTCCTCGTCACCGCTATAGCCCTCGAACGCTACCGCGGCCGGCACGGCTCCTACCCGCCCAGCCTACAGGCCCTGGTTCCCACCTTGCTGCCGTCCGCGCCGATAGATTTCATGGACGGCCAGCCGCTCCGCTACCGCACCGCTGGCGACGGGCATTTTGTGCTCTACTCGGTCGGGTTGGATTGTGTGGATAACGGAGGGAAGATGGAGTCTCCCCAGGGCCGAGGTGAGCAATTCGGTTTTGAGATGCGCTTAGGCCCCCGCGAGAAAGCCGACCTCGTCTGGCCCCGCCTCGCCACCGCCACCGAGGCCAGGGCACAGCAAGACGAGGATGAACGGCAGGCGGCGCGCCGGCAGGCTGACCTGGAGCAACGCATGGAGGAAAGCGAACGAGAGATGGAGGCCGACCGGCGGGCCAAGCTCGAGAAGTTGCTGGCCCAAGCCGAAGCAGCCCAGGGCGCGGAACGACCCTCCGCCTCCGCCGCCTCCGACCCCGTCCACAAGGGTCAGCGGCTGAGCAAGCTCCTGCGCAACCCCCGAACGGCCGGCACGAACGAGCTGTCCCTCCAGGACATGCTGACGCTCCGGCCTGCCGCCTCCCAGGCTGACTCCGGCATGGCGGTCTTCGAGCTGCCGATCAGCTACGAGGCCACCACCAACGCCGGCCACATTCACCTGCTGGTGGACGGCGGGCTCGACTTGTCTTCGCGCGGCGAAGAAGGCGACCGGCAAACCTGCGAGCGCGCAACCAACGGCAACTGTCTCCTCGGCTGGACCAGCACCTACGACCCGCCCGGCAAGCACGTGATACAGGCAGAGTTCATTTGCACCACGGACAGCGAGCGCGAGGACGACGCCACCAACGTCCAGGGGCCGCCCGTCATCTACGTTTCCACCAACCTGGTCCAGTTCAACCCGATCTACGACCACTTCGACGAGCGCGGCGCCACGCTCTACGCCAAGCTGCCGGAGTCCAACGGCGTTTACAGCATCGAGCTGCTTTCCCCGAAGGGCACCCGCATCACCACGCTCACGGGCAGCACTTCCAACGGCGTCATCAACGCGCACTGGAACCTGCTGGATGAGCATGGACAGCGCTATACGGAGAGCGAGTTTGACAGCATCTTCAGCGTCACCCTACCGGCCTCAGGCCGCTCGCAGAGAGTGAAGGGGCCGTAAGTGGTGCATCTCGACACTGCCACCAATTCGCCCCTCACCCCAGCCCTCTCCCCATCGGATGGGGAGAGGGAGATCGGGCCGCGCGCTGGATCGCTTTTCCCTCTCCCCCTCCGAGGGGGAGAGGGGCAGGGTGAGGGGGCATTATGGCGGCAGTCATGAGATGCGCCCGGCCGTGAGCGCGCACTCTTCTACAGCTTTCGTGCCGAGATACCCCGGTACCACGCCAGGCGTTTGCCGGTGAGCGCGAGAATGGTGCCCACCACCACGGCGCCCAGGCGGTGGGCGAGGCCCGGGCTGACCACCCGGTCGTTGTTCGTGATGAACGGATGCAGGCGGATTTCGGTAAGGCCGAGCGGGGCGAGCATCTCCCGGACTTCTCTCTCCGTGAAGGCCTGCGTGCCCGGGCTTTCCACGTAATTGCATATCACCCAGCGAAGGCTTTTCCAGGGACGGCCTTTCAGGAGGGCGTTCTTGGTCCACATCTTCAAGGCATACATGCCGTGCCGGTTGTAGAGCATGACCTTGATCTCTCCGCCGGGGCGGACCACGCGCACGAGTTCCTTCAGCGCCTGCGCGGTGTTGGGCGTGTGATGCAGCACCCCCCAGGAGTAGCCGAGGTCAAAGCTGTTCGACGGGAAGGGCAGCTTCTCCGCGTCGGCGACTTGCAGGCTCTCCGGCTCCGGCAGGCCATAGACCCGGATACGATGCCGAACGTTAGTGAGGGCCTCCTCCGTCAGGTCAATGCCTGAGACCCGCGCTCCGGCCCGCAGCCACTGCACGAGGTCCGTGCCCGCGCCGAAGCCCACCTCGAGCACGCGCCGGCCGTGGTAGCGCGTGAACTGGGCAAAGGAATGAATGAAGGGCTGGTCCCAGTAGCGCCACTGCTCGATCTGCTCGAAGTATTCCCGGCTGAACTTGGCCGAGCGCGCCTGGTCGGCGTCGCAGCTCTCGCGGTTCCAGAAGGCCCTGACCTGCTCCTTCAGGGCGGCATCGGACGTGGTATTCAACGCCACCGCGTTAGAAGTGGCTCGGCTCCCGTTGCAGGAACTTGCCGCGCCCGGGCTGGCCTACGAACTTCCCATCGCGGGCAGCCACCTGCCCTCGCACCGTGACCACGCTCGGCCGGCCCTCGATGGCCATGCCTTCGAACGGGTTGTAATCCACATTCATGGTCTGCGTCTTCTGGGAAATGGTGCCACGGTAGTTCGGGTCATAGACGACGAGGTCTGCGTCGCTGCCCGGCTGAACGGCGCCCTTGCGCGGGAACAGGCCAAAGAGCTTCGCCGTCTGCGTGCTGGCCGTATCCACGAAGCGGTGCAGGTCAAGGCGACCCCGCTTCACGCCGTAAGTGTAGTACACATTAATCCGGTCCTCGATGGACGGGATGCCGTTGGGGATTCGGGTGAAGTCCTTCTCGCCCATCCGCTTCTGCGTGGCGAAGTCGAACGGGCAATGGTCGGTAGCCAGGGTGCTGATGAGGCCGTCGCGCAGGCCGTTCCAGAGGATGTCCTGGTTGCGCTTGTCGCGCAGCGGGGGCGACATGACGTACTTCGCCCCCTCGAAATTAGGCCGCTCGGCAAAGGTCTTGTCGGTCACCAGGTACTGGATCAGCGTTTCGATCCAGACCTTCACGCCGCCCAGCTTCCCGTTAACCGCCTCGCGCACCGCTTCATCGCAGCTCGTATGGACGATATACACATGCGCATCGAGCAGCCGGGCGAAGCTCATCAGGTGATGCACTCCCTCGGCCTCGACCAGCGGCGGACGGCTTTCATAGTGATATTCCGGCCCGAGCTTGCCCTCGGCAACCAGCCGCTTCTGCAGCTCAAATATCAGGTCGGCATTCTCGCAATGGGCAGTCGTGATCACCCCCAGCTTCTTAGCCAGGCGCAGAACGTGGTACAGCTCCTCATCCGTGACGCCGAACGCGCCTTTGTAGGCGAGGAATATCTTGAAGCTGCTCAGGCCGCGTCTGACGATCTCCGTCATCTCCGCCTCGACCTGCGCGTCGTAGCGCGCCACGCCCATGTGGAAGGTGAAGTCGCAGGCGCTGTGGCCCCGGGCCTTGCCGAGCCAGAGCTCGAAGGACTGCATCGGCCCGTCCGGCCGCGCCGGGCAAATCATCTCGATGAACGTGGTGGTGCCCCCGACCAGCGCGGCCTTGCTGGCGGTCTCGTGGGTGTCCTTGGCGAACGTGCCCATGAAAGGCAGGTGCACGTGCACGTGGGGGTCAACGAACCCCGGGAACACGTACTTGCCCTTGGCGTCAATGACCTCCGCGCCGGGAGGCGGCGCGATATCGCGGTCAATGCGGGTGATGGTTTCGCCCTCGCACCAGATGTCAGCCGTGTAGCGGTCGCCGGGGGTGATGATCTCGCCATTCTTGATCAGGATTGCCATGCGCAATATTTAGCGCGGGGCAAGACCAAAGGCAACTGCGTTAAGGGGCGGGTCAGGACCGAATCATGGTCAGGATCATTTTGAAGCGCTTGAGCGCCTTCAGTGCGTGCGGCTGATTGGCCGGCATCAGGATCAATTCTCCCTCGCCGACACGGGTCGGCTTGCCGGCAATGGTGATCTCGGCCTCTCCTTCCAGTATCTGGACCAGGGCATCAAACGGCGAGGTGTGCTCACTCAGCCCTTCTTCGGCATCAAACGCGAAAAGGGTCACTCTGCCGGTGGTCTTCCTGAGGATTTCCCGGCTCACGATTGAGCCCGGCTGGAACTCTACCAGCGTGCAGGCTCTCGCCGCCTGTGCCGGCGCGAATTGGGTTGCAGTTTTGTTTGGCATAGATAAAAGCGGTTATAAATCGGGGCAGCGGGAGTCGGCCGACGGTTTGCGCGCTACGAGCATTATGGCGGCCAGGTGGGCCTCGTAGTCCCCGAAGGTTCGGCGCATTGCCCTGACTCGCCTTCGGGCCTCCCCGTCCCGCAGCACATTCCAGAGAAAGCGGCCCGTCCCGAGCAAACCCTCATCGTGCAGCAAACGGGAGGGTTCCAGCAGGTGCATGGGCGCCCGGTGCTCATGCGTCACTTCAAACCCCTCCGCTTCCAACAGGGCGCGCCATTGTCCGGCAGTCAGCGGTCGTGCTCCAACACGGATGCTTTCGGACACCCGGCGCTGGACGTCCTCCTTGATGCGCTCATCGAGGTTCTCCGGAATGAGACACATTTCGTGAATCCCGTAGCGACCACCTGGCTTGAGCAGGCGGAAGGCCTCGCGCACAATGCTCGCCTTCTGGGCGGGGCCTTGCATCGTCAGCATGGCCTCGCCATAGACCACTGTGGCTGAGCGGGAGGGAAGCCCCGTCTGATCGGCGGAAGCGCACACACATTTGTGCTGCGGCTCCGCGAGCCACCGGCGGAGAGCATTGGCCGCGCTTTCATCCCGCTCAATGGCCATATAAGAGGCGGGATGCCGATCCAGCGTCAGGCGCGCGGTGGCCCCCAGCCCAGGGGCAAATTCCACCACGGAATCCGAAGACCGTATGTCCAGGCTCTCGGCGAGGCGCCGGGTCAGTGCCAATCCGCCCGGCCGCAGCACGCGCTTGCCCAGCCGCGCCAGCAGCCAGTGGCCGGGCATTTTGCTCGCATCCAAATCCGCGCCGGGGAGCAATTCTCTGTTACTTCGTGCAATCATGAACATTGGACCTTTCCCGCCCCGCCTCGGAAGCACCAAGGCCGGCGTTGCTGTTGTTAACTATACTACGCATGGCTTGTAAAATCTCTTTGCGGTCGGAGTTCAGCCCCTGCTGCTGGCAGACGATCTCCCCCTCGGCATTCAACAGCGTCATCACGTTAGAGTGAAGGAACTGACCTTGAGCATCCTTCTTGTATTTGACGTTCAGCAGCGCCGCCAGCTCCAGCACGTCATCGGGCCCGCCGTGGAGCAAGGTCCAGCGCCCCTTCTCTAAACCGTGCTGCAGGCGGTACTGGTGCAAGGCGGCCGGCGTATCCCGTTCGCTATCGAAGGAAACCAGAGTAAAGCCGACTTTATCCCGCAACCCCTCGGGCAGGGCGGCTTCGAGTTGCTGCATTTGATACACCAGCAGCGGGCAGGCATAGACGCAATGGGCGAAGAACATGACCAGGACCTGCGGCCGGCCACGCAGGGCAGCCAGTTTGACCGCCGCTCCGTCATCATTGGTCCAGCTCGAATCAAGTTGATAGAGCGACTTATCGCTGAGCCTGGCAGGCGCAGTGCCGGCCGGCTCAGGCGGCGAGCAGCAGGAATGGCGGACCTGCTTCGTATCGGCCGCGGCTGCGGAGAGCGCGGCCATGAGCAAGCAGGACAACGTGGAGATGGTTCTCATAAATCTTTGGCGCAGCGGAATCCGAGGTTGTGAATGCAGTAGCCGGCGGCAAGACTGCTGCGAAATCCCAGGCGCATGAAGGCGGGATAGTCAGCCGCATCGCGGGCGTTTTGTGCGCCGGCGCCACAGAACAGGCCGCGCTCCAGGCCCCCGCTGTCGGCGCGTGAATCCCCGGTGACCAGGGCGGTGTTGAAGTCCAGCACCCATTCCCAGATCAGGCCGTGCATGTCACCGATGCCCCAAAAGTTAGGTTGGCCGGCGCCCACCGCGCCCGGCGCGGCTCCCAACGTCGTGTACCACCGCAACACCTCCTGCCGGAAGGCCGGATCATTCTCCCCGTCCGGTCGGGTCGAACTGGCGCTGGCGGCGTGCTCCCATTCGGCGAGGGTTGGCAGGCGCTTGCCCTTCCATTGGGCAAACGCTTTGGCGGCAAACCACGAGACATACGTTGCCGGAGTGCTGAGCGGAGCGTTGGTGCCGGGCTCGAGGTCGCTCTCCCAGTTCTTGAGGTAAGACGGCTCGGCGAAAAGCCGCTTCACCTGTGAACGCCGCCAGCGCGGGTTGGCGCGCACGAATTCGAGATACTCGCCTGTAGTAACCGGCAGCTTATCGAGATAGAAGGCCCGAACCGGCACCTCCTTTGACTCAGTCGCGGCGCGAAACAGGGCACGGTATACTCCAGCCGGAACCAGAGCCATGCCCGTCGGAGCTGCAGCCGGGTGTGCCTCCGCTGACAGGCCCTGGACTGTCGGCAGGCTCAGCGCCGCCAGGAGAATGGCAGCGCGGCAGAGGTATCTGTGGTTCAGCATTGGGCTTCGAGGTTACTCGTAAGGGTTAGGGGCGGGCTTGCCGGCCAGCGCAGACATCGTCTGCCGAATCTTCTGAACTTCCTGCGGTGTGGCGCCCTCACCCGAATTACCCCAGCTATTGCGCACGTAAGTGATCACATCGGCAATTTGCTGGTCGGTCAGTTGCTGACTAAAGGGGATCATCGTGCCGTTGTAATGCTTCCCGTTGACGGTGACCTCGCCATTGCGTCCCTGGAGCACGCCCCGGATAGCCCCTGCTTTATCCGCCATCAGCAAGTCAGACCTGGCCAGCGGCGGAATCTGTCCCGGCACGCCCTTGCCGTCGGGCTGATGGCAGATAAAACATGTTTGGCCATAAACCTGTCGCCCGCGTTCGAACTGAGCGCGCTCCGACGCCGGCACACTCGGCGGTGCGGCATTGGCCGGGGCGGCGGTGAACTCCGCTCCGGAAGCGCCGTGGACCCTGGATATGGCGACTGGCGACGCAGGCGGCGTCCCGTCGCCGGCATAGAGCGTGTCAGCCTGCTTGCCGGAATAGACTACAGGATTCTCTGGGCCGGAGACCGTCAGCGTGCCGTTGGCGCCCCGGTTAAAGGCGCGGAAAAGGGCATGGTCCACAAAGGTGTAACTGCCCGGCACTTTCGCGGTGAACTCCACCACCGCGGCTCCTCCGGGCGGAATCACCGTCGTTTGCACGTTGTGCATGGGCGTGGTGCCACCCTCTGGATACACCGTGTCGAAGATCACGCCGATGAGGTGGAAGGAAGAGGTGAGATTGGGCCCGCCGTTGCCGACATAGAGCCGAATGCGTTCGCCCACCCGGGCGGTCAGGGGGTGTTCCCCGTTCAGCGCGCCAACGGCGCCATTGAAAACGACATACGTGGGCTTCTCATCTATCGCCTTGTCCAGATCGAACGACCGCAGCCCTTCGTCACCGAACTTGCCCGGCGTGTAGAACTCGCCTTGCATCACATAGTACTCATGGTCCACGGGCGGCAGCCCCTCCTTGGGCTCCACAAGGATGAGGCCATACATACCGTTGGCGACATGCATGCCCACCGGCGCCGTCGCGCAGTGATAGACGAATAGCCCGGGGTTCAGCGCTTGAAAGGAAAACTGGGAGGAATGGCCGGGCGCCGTAAAGGAGGAGACGGCGCCTCCGCCGGGGCCGGTCACCGCATGCAGGTCAATGTTATGCGGCATCTTGTTATTGGGGTCATTGTGCAAGTGGAATTCCACTTCGTCCCCTTCGCGGATGCGAATGAACTTGCCGGGCACCTCGCCACCGAATGTCCAAAACGGGTACTCGACTCCATCGGCCAGGCGCCGGACGACTTCCTTCACTTCCAGGTTGACTACTACCTTGGCCGGTTGGCGTCGCGCAATCGGCGGCGGCACAGCCGGCGCCTGTGTCAGCACGGCGTTCTCGGAGCTGGGAGCAGCCGAAATCTCGGCCTGGCCGGTCGTCGCCTTGAGGAGGCTGGGTTCGCCGGCGAACATGGCGCTGCTCGGGAACAGCCACACCGGCAGGCAAGCCATTCCGAGCCGAGCAACGCGCTTAAAACATGACTTCATCTGGTCCATTTCATTCGGCGCAGCGCTTTATGCGCTTCATCGTGCCTGCAACATGACGCAAGACCCCCGGATCGGCTTTGACCCAAGTCATGCTTTTCCCACTTGCCCTTGGTTGCCGGGAAATTCCCCACAGGCCCAGCCCAGGCTAAACCATTGACTTGGATCAAGGCGGCCGCTGGCGATGCAGTACATCTTGTGGGCATGATGAGCCGTAAACTTGTGACCCTGGACGTGCGGGAAGACCTCCGCTGTGGACGAGAACCTTTCGGAAAGATCATGCAGACGGTAGCCGCCTTGAAAGACAATGAGGACCTGTTGCTGATTGCGCCTTTCCAGCCCACACCCCTCCTTGGAGTGTTGGCAAAGCAAGGCTTCTCCCACGAAGCCAAACAGACGCCATCAGGCGATTGCGAGGTAAAATTCACCCGGTCTCACACGCCGTCTGAGGTCCCCTCCCTCCCGACCGAACCGCCGTGCCGCCCGAGACCGGTTTCCGGCGGCGCGTCGGCGCTGGACGTGGATGCCCGGGGCCTGGAGCCCCCGCAGCCTCTGGTGAAAATCCTGGAAGCCGTGGCGGAACTGCCAGCCGGGGCGCGACTGCGGGCGCATACGGACCGCCGACCCATGCATCTCTACGCCCAACTCGAAGAGCGCGGCTTCGCCGGCGAGAGCGAAGAGCAGCCGGATGGGAGCTTCGTCACCTATGTCCGCCACGTCTAACGTCCCTTCTCGGCGTCTGGCGGCCGGCAGCGCGGGCGTCAATCCACACGCGCCGTCAACGCTGCTGCCATTGCCCTTTATCATTACCGGCCTGCTCGCCTGGGTCGGCGGCATCGCCGCGGTGGTGATCCGGCCCGCGATGCTGGCGACCTATCATTACAACCAGTATGTCATCTCGGTGACCCACCTGCTCGTGCTGGGCTGGATTTGCACCGTGGTGATGGGCGCGATGTATCAACTGGTGCCGGTCGCCCTGGAAACCAGGCTCTATAGTGAACGGCTGGCTCGCTGGCAGTTTGCGCTTCACGTGGTGGGCTTCAGCGGGATGGTGTGGATGTTCTGGACCTGGAACCTCAAGCACGTGGGGCATTTCGGAACGGTCCTGACCGTCGGGGTCGGGCTATTTGTCTATAACCTCGTCCGCACGTTGCTGCGAGTGCGGCGCTGGAATGTCGTTTCCTCTGCCGTGGCCTGTGCGCTGGGCTGGATCTCGCTGGCGGTGCTGGCTGGCCTGGCCATCGTGGTCGGCAAGTGCAGCTATGACGCGGACGTGACGCTCTCGCCTGCCAACCCGGTTGGCCCGCTGCTTCGCGGCTTGCGGGCGGCGGCTGCTCTGCCGGCGCATTTTGACGCCATCAGCGCCATGCACGCCCACGCGCACCTGGGTTCGATCGGCCTGTTCCTGATGCTGATGGTCGGGATTTCCTACAAGCTCGTGCCCATGTTCACCTTGAGCGAAGTGCAAAGTCCGCGGCGCGCCGGCGCGTCGCTGGTGCTCCTCAACGCGGGTTTAGCCGGCTCGTTTGTGGCGATCCTGCTTCAGAGCCGGCTCAAGCCGGTGTTTGCGGCCGTGGTGATCGCCGGCCTAGCCCTCTACGGCTGCGAAATGGCCGCCATCCTGCGCGCCCGCAAACGGCGCGTGCTGGACTGGGGGGTGAAGCAATTCCTGGCCGCGATGGCGCTGCTGGCGCCGCTTTCGCTGCTGGCCCTGCTGCTCTCGTGGCCGACACTCCCCCTCACCACGCTGACCGGCCAGTTTGAAAACCTCTATGGCTTCCTGGGCCTTCTGGGCGTGATCTCGTTGGGCATCGGCGGGATGCTTTACAAGATCATCCCCTTCCTCATCTGGTATCGGGCTTACAGCCAGCAGGTTGGCCGATGCAAGGTGCCGGCGCTGGCCGACCTCTACTCGCCGCGCCTGCAAGCCGCCGGGTTCTGGATCTACCTGGCTGGACTGGCCGTCACGAGCGTTGGCATAGTGCTGGGCAATGCCATCATCGTCCGCTGCGGTGCGACGGTGCTGGGACTGAGCCTCGCGACACAGGCGATCAACGTCATAACCATGCTGGGCCATCTGTTCCGTCCGGCAGCCAGGCCACTCCCGGCGAGCCCAGGCCCGCTTGCAACTGTAACTCAACCAATATGAATGCTACTCCGCTAACCGAAGCTGTCGTCCTGGACACCCTCCGGCAGATCGTTGACCCCGAGGTTGACTGCAACATCGTTGATTTGGGCCTGATCTATAGCGTCGTCA